>DAAV01000095.1:15923-43802 GCA_001701295.1 Bacteroidales bacterium H10 | reverse complement strand
ACTTGGCGGCTTAGCGTGAGGTTGTCGGCCTGCGAAGCAGGCTTGTGGGTCTCACGCCAAGGCGCGGAGAGCGCGGAGGCTACGCAAAGGGAATAAGTCGCCGCTGTGGAGAGTGGTTTTCACCGCCTCGGAGAGGCGCTGCTCCGACTGATGATCTGACTGAGGGGGCTCTGAGCGGGAAGTGTCGGATGATCGGATAGAAAATTGGCAGAATGTGATGTGTCTGTCGGAATTATTTGCATATGTCAATTATTATCGCTTATTTTGCGGGTGTAGACAATGCGTTGAGATGGAATAATATATTTTGAATAATGGAAGTTGCCGGGAAGGGCAATATGCAATCCGGTTAGGGTGCTTCCGGATGTTTCTCCATATTGTTTGCCACTATCTCTACGTTTACGATAGGTGTTGCTGTTTTTTGATTTTTTACAGGTAAAAAAGACATAAGATGAAAGTTTTGAAATTCGGAGGGACATCAGTCGGATCCGCAGACCGTATGCGCGATGTCGTGGCTCTCGTCAGTAAAAGAGGTAGGAACATAGTCGTGCTTTCCGCCATGAGCGGCACTACAAACTCGTTGCTTGATATCGCCTCTTCATTGTCCGCGCGCGACGGTATGGCAGTCGCCAAGACAAAGGCGTTGAAAGAGAGGTATGACGAGGTGATCGTCGCTCTGTACGATACGGAAGAATACCGGCAGGCTGCCGGTCAGACAATCGATTCCATATTTGCGTCTCTTATGAGGACTGTCGCCGCCGATCCCACTCCCCGCTCGGAAAAGGAGATTGTAGCCACGGGGGAACTGCTGTCGACCAATATGGTACATCTCAAGATGCTTGAGTCAGGTGTGCGCAGCGTGCTTCTTCCGGCTCTTGACTTCATGCGCAAAGATGAGCGCGGCGAACCTGATATGGCCTATATAGAGAACCGGCTCGGCGATATGATCGCCGCGAATCCCGATGCGGAAGTCTACATCACGCAAGGTTTCATATGCCGTGACAGTTACGGGCAGACCGACAATCTGGAACGCGGCGGCAGCGACTATACGGCATCGCTCGTCGGAGTCGCCGCACACGCCGAAGAAGTCGAGATATGGACTGATATCGACGGGATGCACAATAATGATCCGAGATATGTGGAGGGAACCGAACCGGTGCACAACCTGCATTTCGAGGAGGCGGCGGAGCTCGCGTATTTCGGAGCCAAGATACTTCATCCCACCTGCATACTTCCCGCAAGAAAGGCAAATATCCCCGTCCGTCTGCTCAATACGATGGACCCCTCGGCCGAAGGCACCCTGATAGACTGCAATCTGCGCGGCAACGACATAAAGGCCGTGGCCGCCAAAGACGGCATCACCGCTATCAAGATAAAGTCCTCGCGCATGCTCCTCGCTTACGGGTTCCTGAAGAAAGTGTTCGAGGTGTTTGAACGACACCGCACGCCGATCGACATGATCACGACATCGGAAGTCGGGGTATCGGTGACTGTGGATAATGATTCTGAGCTTGACGCCATAGTGGAGGAACTGGGATGTCTCGGCACAGTGTCGGTGGACCCGGATATGGTGATAATCTGTGTGGTCGGTGATCTCGACTGGCGTAACCGAGGCTTCGAGGCGGCTGTGCTCGACGCCCTGCGCGACATTTCGGTGAGGATGATTTCTTACGGAGGAAGCAACTATAACATATCTTTTCTGGTTAGAAAAGAAGACAAGATTCATGCGCTGAGAGAACTCAGCAATACCCTGTTCGTAAAAAGAGAAGAGAAATGAAAACAGCTATCAGTGAAGCTGAGGGAATATCGACGCCCTGTTATTGCTACGACATGGAGCTCCTGAGCAGGACGCTCGATGAGATCAACAGCTGTATGGAAGGCTATCCCTACAGCGCCCACTATGCGGTGAAGGCCAACGGCAATCCCGAGATATTGCGCACAGTGGCTCGCGCCGGCTTCGGCGCGGACTGTGTGAGCGGCGGAGAAATACGTGCCGCCATCGAGTGCGGCTTCGCACCCGAGACAATATCATATGCGGGCGTAGGCAAGACCGACCAAGAAATCCGTTACGGCATAGAGGCCGGCATTGGCGCGTTCAACGTCGAATCGGTGGAGGAACTTGAGATCATAGCCGGCATAGCGCGCGAATGCGGACGCAGGGCGAGAGTCCTGTTCAGAATCAACCCGGACATCGACGCCCATACTCACCACTATATCACCACCGGCATCGCCGAAAACAAGTTCGGAATCGACATGCGCCGTCTGGACGATGCAATAGGAATCGTGCTGTCGAGTCCGGAACTTGAGTTCAGAGGGCTGCATTTCCATATCGGGTCGCAGATCACGACAATGGAGCCTTTTAAACTTTTATGCCAAAGGATAATGGAGCTTCAGGCGCGTGTGGAAGCCGCGGGACTGGAAGTAAAGGTCATTGATGTTGGAGGAGGCCTCGGGATAGACTATGAAGATCCGGACGCGGCTCCGATAGCAGACTTCCGGTCTTATTTCGACGTGTTCAAGCGCCATCTGCCCCTGCGCGAGGGGCAGAGAGTCTGTTTTGAGCCTGGCCGCTCGGTAGTGGCGCAGTGCGGTTCACTTCTGACCCGGGTGATCTATGTCAAGCATGGCATAGGCAAGAAATTCCTTATTGTGGACGGAGGAATGTCGGACCTGCTTCGACCGGCGCTATACGGCGCGCATCATGCGATCGAGAATCTTTCGGCAGCCCGGAGGGGAGAGACAGCTACGGAGATCTATGATGTTGTCGGACCGATATGCGAGTCGGCCGATATATTTGCAAGAGATGAGCGGATGCTGGTGTCACGACGCGGCGATCTTATCGCATTCCGCAGCGCCGGCGCGTATGGAGAGAGCATGGCGAGCAATTACAACATGCGCAGTCTTCCGGGCAGTGTGTATATACGCGGGGACAAGACGTGCGTGGCTAAGTGACGCTAATTATCACTGTCATAACACTTTTTATTCACCGCCTCGGAGAGGCGCTGCTCCGACTGGCGCTGCCCTGATTGGAGTGCTATGCGGTCGGACTCCGGTATGCTTTTCGAGGCGGCGGTAGGATTATTTATGGCGGAGTCTGCGCAGCAGGGGAGAGATGCGGGGTACCTCCTCGAATGAACAGATCACGCCGAGATAAATTACAAGCATAATTATGCGTGTTGTGTAAAGCAGCCATGCCGGGAAAAACGGTTCGATCCACATGCCTCCGGCGTATAGGACAGCGGCAAGCAATGTGTAGAGCGCAAGCCGACCTACCTGATATGGCAGCGGATAATAATGGCGTCCGACAAAGTAGGATATGACCATCACTGCAAAATAACTCCCCAGCGCGGCCCATGCGGAGCCGAGGTAGCCATCGGGTATTCCTATGGCTGTCACGAACCAGACGTTGAGCCCGAGCATCAGGACGAAGCATATCAGCGACATGTACATGCCCCACTGCGTGCGGTCGGTAAGCTTGTACCACAGCGACAGGTTGAAAAAAATTCCGAAACAGAGTTCGGCTGCCATCATTATAGGCACAACGCGCAATCCAGACCAGTAGGCGGGTGCCACGAAATGTTTCAGCACAGGAAGGAAATACATCACCCCGAGGAAGATGAACAGTCCGAAAATGACGAAGAATTTCATGGCATCGCAATACGCCTGTTTCTTAGACTCACCCTCTCCCTTGGCCTGGGCGAAAATGAACGGTTCGTAGGCGTAGCGGAACGCCTGGGTGAACATGACCATGACAATCGAGATCTTGATGTTCGCACCGTATATGCCGACCATGGATCGTGCAGCTTCTTCCTGTCCTTTGAAGAGGTAGGGGATGATGATCTGTCCCATGTTCTGGCTAAGTATTCCGGCGACGCCGAGGATCAGCAGCGGCCAGCTGTAGGAAAGCATGCGGCGGAGCAACGGACCATCGAACGAGTATCGGCGTCCGGTCAGTTCGGGTAGGAGACAGAGAAGTACGACCACCGACGAGATCACGTTTGCGAGAAATATCCATCCTATGCCGAAAGCTTCGCCTCCCAACGGCTCGTAGAACCATGCTACCGTTCCGGGCGCATATTTCATCAGAGCGGGGCAAGCGAGCAGGAAAATCAGATTCAGGGCTATGTTGAGCGCTACGTTCAGAAGTTTTATGCCGGCGAACCGGAACGCCTTCTTTTTGAAGCGCAGCCAGGCGAAAGGAAGATTCGAGAACGCATCGATCGCTACGGTGAAACCAAGCATCCAGACATATCCGGCATGACGGGGAAGAAGCATGGCGTCCGCAACCGGATGAAGCAACAGCGACAACAGGATGACGAACAGGGCCGATGTGGTGCCGACAGAGATCAGAGAGGTTGTATAGACACGTTCCGGATCCGGTTCCTTATTGGCGAAGCGGAAGAAGCCCGTCTCCATGCCATAATTGAGGATGACAAGCGCGACGGCGGTAAAGCTGTAGAGGTAACTGACGATGCCGTATTCTTCGGTAGGGAAAAGGTAGACGTATAGCGGGACGAGACACCAGTTGAGAAAACGTCCGATGATGCTGCTGAGGCCGTAGACGGCTGTTTCTTTGGCTAAAGTTTTTATTCCTGCCATTTTAGAGAATGTTTGAATTTAAAACGTCTTAACGTATAAGAGAATCTGATTCGGAGGATTCGGAAATCAGGTTACTTTCAACGCCTCGGAGAGGCGCTGCTCCCGGTAGAGCGGTTAGGGTTTGATCTTTCACCGCCTTGGAGAGGCGCTGCTCCGGCAGGGGGCTGCGCTGCGCGCGGGGTCAGAGGTCGAAGAGGGTGGGCTGGGATGCGGCCGGCAGATCGCCGAGGCGTCCCAGATGACGATAGGCGAGTTCCGTTACCTCCCGGCCGCGGGGAGTGCGCTTCAGAAAGCCCTCCTTTATCAGGAATGGCTCATATACCTCCTCGATGGTGCCCGGATCCTCGCCTATGGCCGTACCGATGGTCGTCAGTCCGACAGGACCGCCCTTGAACTTGTCGAAGNNGTATGCGGTTGTCTATCTGATCAAGGCCGTAGCGGTCTATATTAAGTGCCTCCAGCGCATGACGCGCTATGGCGAGGTCGATACGTCCGGAACCGCGCACCATCGCGAAGTCGCGCACGCGTCGCAACAATGAATTGGCGACACGCGGCGTGCCCCGGCTGCGTAACGCTATTTCCTGTGCGGCCTGTTCGTCAATGCCTATGCGAAGCAGTCCGGCCGAACGTTTCACAATAGCGCACAGCAGCTTGTGGTCGTAATATTCGAGATGACACTGTATGCCGAAACGTGCCCGTAAGGGTGCTGTCAGATTTCCCGATCGTGTCGTTGCCCCTACGAGNNGAGTGTAAAGGGGGAGATGGTCAGTTGTACGGATTTGGCACCGGGCCCTTTGTCAAGAAGAATGTCGATGCGGAAATCCTCCATGGCGGAATACAGATATTCCTCCACCACGGGGTGAAGACGGTGTATCTCATCTATGAAAAGCACATCGTGAGGTTCGAGCGACATCAAAATTCCGGCGAGGTCACCCGGTTTGTCAAGTACCGGTCCGGATGTGGTCTTGAATCCGACACCAAGCTCGTTGGCTATGATGTTTGACAGAGTTGTCTTGCCGAGTCCCGGAGGCCCGTGCAGGAGAGTATGGTCCAGCGCCTCGCCTCTCATGCGGGCCGCCTTGACAAACACACTCAAATTGTCTATGATCTTTTCCTGGCCGGTGAAATCGCTGAAAGTAAGAGGCCGCAAGGCCTTCTCAATATCTTTCTCAGGACCTTCCGGGCGGTCCTGATGCTGCCTGATGTCGAAATCTTCGCTCATACTGCAAAATTAGCGAAAAAACGGCAATTTACAAACATAAAGAAAGCGGGAGACAAGGGTCATGCGATCCCCGCTCCCGCAACATCAAGGTTACGAAAAGGTGATGTGCCTTTTTGTTTGTCGGTTGGGTCACCGCCTCGGAGAGGCGCTGCTCCCGGAGGGGATGTCAGCTTTCGGCAAGCGCCTCGAAATAGCAGTCGGCGATTGCCACCCATTCTTCCAGAGAACCCTGTGTGGTGAATCCTTTGGCCTCCGAGGGAGTTCCGAACTGTTCGGAAGCTTTCATTTCCGAAAGAGTCACGACAACCGGCGGGACATCAATGCCGGGACGGTAAAACTCGTCGATACTCACTCCCGCCATATCTTCCTCGATGGCGTAAAGTGTCCCTTTATAGCAATAAAGGCCGGTTATGCGTGCCGTGCGCGTCTTGCCGTCGCGCTGTGATGTGACCATGATTTCGGGGATATAATGAAAGCCGGCGTCAGGTACGCTCCATATGATGGCCCCGATTTCACGGGTTTTCATATCTTCCAACATCTGCTCCTTTGCTTTCAGAAGGAGGCCGGGTGTGTCATTGTGTGCCATAGTCATAGTGTGTCTGAGACACCGCCCGGGAGGCGGAGTCAGGTTTAAAACGGTTTCTGATATGTAAACAAAATAGCCTGCGGAATGTTGAAGTCCACAGGCTTATTTTTGAAGTTTCCCGGATTGAAAGGATGTGTTATTTCACATTGGCGTAAGCGTCTATGAGATCGAGCCAATACTGCCGCAGGTCAGGCCATTTTACAAGATCGGGATATCCTTTCATAGGCTGTACGGTACGTCCGTTGAGCTGTACGGCTACATAATATTCTCCACTCGGAGCACGCGCCACGAGTATGAGCAGATTTGCTCCGAGAGGGGTGATATTCTGAATCTTCCAACAGGAATCGAGATTGTCGTAATCGAGCGGCATATCGAAACATCCCGGGATTTTTATAATAGAAAGCAACGGCAGCAGAGTCTCGGCATGACCGAAATATCCGTGGACCGCAGGTTCCGGATTAGCAGAAGAGCCAAGAGCCTTGTCGGTGTCGTCTATTATGCGTCGCAACAACGGGGAAGTGGCACGCGCCGCCGTTGTCGAGAGCGGAGTCACTGAATTGCGGAGATAATGCTGCAGGTTCGAGGCTTCCCAACAAAGCTGATATTCATTTACGGACATCCACCGGGTGGTAGGAGCGGGAAGCCCGGCCGCACGGTTGGCTTTGAGAATCTCGTACATGTCGAGCGTAAGCTTCTGCAACTCATGCTCCGACAGATCGGTCGATGTGAACAGCCGCCGTGCGGGATCGGGAGATACTTTGCGGCGGACGAAATCATCGTAGACATATTTCCAGTCACCATCCTTCCGGTAGGCCGCATAAGCGGAATCGGCGGTGAAACAGCAGAGAAGAGGAGAAAACCCGGGACCTTCGTCGGTGGCGACCGACATCCTGTCGTTAAGCCTGATCAATTGATTGGAGAACTGATACATGGTCATCACCGCACGCGGCACATATGAAGAAATGGCTGATATTCGTGTGTCGGGATGCGACAGAACGTTCATGGTCTCGAACATGCGACGTCCGAGGAGACGCTCTTCCTTTATGCCGATCGGAGTGAGGTCTCCCCAGTTTCCGTCGTTGGCCGTATTTATCAGGTTCATAAATATCAGGAAGTCCTCTCCGGTCTCGGAAANNGGAAAGCTGCCCGTTGTTGCGGGCTTTTGCGAGAGCGTCCATTACGCTCTTCATCTTTTTAGGACTTGAAAGATATCTGGCACCGTGGCGTGCCACATACGCGGCATAAACGGGCGTGAGCGAATCGGGCATATAGGGAATCTGGGTGCATGCCGCGAAGTCGTAGGGCATCATGGAGCCGTCGAAGGCAGGAGGGAGCGGAGTGTATTTTTCAGCGGAATATGCCTGAAAGAGGCATGTCGCGAATATTATGACAGCCGAAAGCAGTCGTGTAAGTCTGATAGTATTCATGTGGAACGGTGCAGATAATTTATAGACAGGAACAGGAGTCGATAAATACTTTCTGCACATCTAACGTATAAATCCGATGAAAAGTTGAAGTCAATATCTCGTGCAGGATATCACCGCGACGGAAGAATTGAGCACAAGCCGGCGGTCTGTGAGGACAGTTATGTCGAGCACGCANNCGAATCTGTAAAGTTCCTCCTTCGAGGGATTGTAAGGAAATTCGACACCGAGCCGGCTGTCGCCTTTATGGTAGGAGATTATGCCGGTGTGTTTTACGGCGGGATCATCAAGTTGCAGCAGTTCGAGATTTACGGCTATGAAAAGGCCGGAGGGGCAGACAGTCTCACCTGAGGCCTTGTAGTTTATCTCGTCGATACGCCAGAAGCCGTCGATCTTTCCATTGTCGGAGGCGCGCCTGCAGGAACCGGCTGCAATGATGGTCACGAAAAGAAGAATAATATTGAATATTTTGCGCATGTCAGTAGTAATTTGATCGATGTGGGTATTAATTACCGGTAAGTATAAAAAATAAAGAGGAATTATTTAAACCAGCCCGATTTGGATATTGTCAGCATTCCGCCGAAAGAGTTGCCGAGAAGTTTGCCGTGATCCATCGCAAGCGAAAGAGAGGCTTCCCATCCGCGGAGCGAACGGGGATGATATTTTACTTCGGCCAGCCATGAGGTATTGCTCATGGTGTGCCGGAAGGGCACGGCATAAGTGCCCCAGCTGCGCGTGTGGGATACCAGGGCGCGGTAAGAGACGTTGCGCGAGGGCTCGCCGTTGATGCCTATATGGTGCGAAACGATACGCGTCGATGCGAAACGCATGTAATGGTCCGCATTATAAAGAGGAGCCGACGCAAGAGGGTTTCCGATACCCTGGCCCCAGTTTTGCCAGCCGTTGTAGATATAATTGTTATAATATTCGTCGCGTTCGGAAATCTGATAGTCTATTTCAGGAGTATGATCCCAATAGACAGGTCCCGCCTGATCCTTCATATAGAGGAATTCGTATACTATTCCGGAGACGAAAGGATTTTTCGGCAACTTGCCTTCCACACCGTAGAGTCCGTCTTTCCAGGGATAGTCGAAGAAAAGCATGGAGTGGTCTTCGAAATAATGCTGATAATAGAGCCGGGCCATCCATCCGGACGGATCCTGCCACTTGAGCGAGAAAGACCAGTTGCCGAGGAAGTTTCCTTCGACATTCATCTGTTCGCCGCCACGGGTGTCATCGCCGCCGCTCATAGGGATCAGAGCCTTCACCCAGGCCTTGAGGTAGGTGGGGTGTTTTTCCCAATGGCCACCGTCCTTGCCAGGATACCAAGTCTTGCCTCCGAACTGGGAGTCCATCACGAGTCCCAGTTCTCCTTCAAGAGGGAATTTCCGGGCATTACCTCCTCGGAAATAAATAGCCCGGGAGCAATAAAGAGTATTAAGTGTATATTTGTAGTCTTTGCTTGCCCAGCGATCGAGCCACCAGTTGTCGGAGAACATACCGTAGGCTATATGGCCTTTGATGGCGAACATTTCCTTGCATCCCCACACGTCGGCATAGTCGAAGATGCCGATGCGTATCTGCGGGATCGGACGTGCATTCCATCCTTGTGTCAATGCGCCCGACGAAAGGTCCTGATTTAGGAACCCGTCGGTGATTTCCTTGGCCCCGGCCATTGCGTCGAGGCAACGGTATTTTACTTCGGCATAGAGCTGCTGAGGCATGAAGACTGACTGAAATCTGTGGGCTACTCCCATATCCACGCCCGCTCCCCACGAGAAGCGCCGCGTGCGGTCCATATCCTTGAAAGCTCCGACACGGAGCCAGAGGTTGTTGCGTTCAAGCGAAGAAAATCCGAAACGGTTGGCGGAAAGCCACAGCGGAGTGTGTCCGCCATCGGAAAGAGTCACTCCGACTTCGGCACGGTATCGGATGGAATCGGTCCACTCGGCAGCTGCTGAAGGAGAAAGGGCGGAAGCGGCACAGCCGATCAGGGCAAGCAATATAGATCTGAAATTCATATACACATTAATTTTTAATAGCTACACTTACTTAAAAATCACTTCTAAGTCTAATATGTCATATGCAAAATTACAAATAAATGACCATAAAACACAATATTTTTAGAAATGATTTGGTAAAAAAGAAAATAATTACTACTTTTGCAGTCGCAAAGTGCGTGACAGAGCGCAGTTGCGATAAAGTGGCCCATTCGTCTATCGGTTAGGACGAGAGATTTTCATTCTCTAAAGAGCAGTTCGACTCTGCTATGGGCTACCAATAAATATAAATAGACAAAAGAAATTTTTAAAGATGGCAAATCATAAATCGTCATTAAAAAGAATTCGCCAGTCGGAGAAGAGAAAACTCGAGAACCGCTACTGGGCAAAAACAGCAAGAAATGCAGTCCGTCGCGTACGCAAGATGACAGACAAGGCTGAGGCTGAAGCCGCATACAACAAGATCAGCGCACTTCTTCAGCGTCTTGGCCGCAAGAATGTGATATCCAAGAGCAAAGCGGCCAACCTCTGCAGCGGTCTGGCCAAGCATATCAATAAATTAGGCTAAGATAGAATATTCGGACCTGATCATGCGCGGAATTGAAACACCGCGTGCCAAGATTCAGTCCGGATCAGTGTAGGCCCATTCGTCTATCGGTTAGGACGAGAGATTTTCATTCTCTAAAGAGCAGTTCGACTCTGCTATGGGCTACTCCCCAAATCCATCCTATCCCGGAGGTCGGTGTCCGCAACGGTGCCGACCTTCAAATTTTTTTATCCGTATCCGTTGTGTCGTCAATGCCAATGAAATTATTTAACAGTATCTGCCGGCGTGCAGTAAGACAGCTGGGTAAATGGCGCATGATTTCTCCCAGGCGGACATCAGTGCTTCTTTACAGGATCGCAATCGGACGTTTCCCCGATCTTGACAATCCCCGAGACATGAATGAAAAGATCCTGGCGTTGTCATTCGGCTCGGATACGTCCAGATGGAGCGTTCTTGCAGACAAATACGGTGTCAGGGAGGAACTGGCCGCCATGGGTCTCGGAGATATTCTGGTACCGTTATATCAGGTGGCCGACAGTGCGGATGAAATGGATTTTGACAGTCTTCCCGACAGTTTTGTGCTAAAGACTACAGACGGTTTCTCCCGTACGCTTGTCGTGAGAGATAAAAATAAAGCGGATCTCGACGGGATCCGGTCCACACTTCGAAAATGGATGAAAGAACGGAGTGTGGGAGATGAGCCGCATTATTCACGCATACAGCGGCGTATAATAGCCGAGAAACTTCTGCCGGCTCCGGAAGGCTTCGGTCCTACGGACTATAAGATAATATGCTGTAACGGCGAACCTCTTTATTGTTTTGTCTGTAGTAACCGCAGCATGACTACATTTAAGCCGGATCTGAAAATATATGGTTTGCCGGACTGGCGAGATCTACATGGCATTACAGAGGGTCTTGAAGGTGCGGACGTACCTCCTCCTGTTCATCTTGAATTAATGATGAAATATTCCCGCTTACTGGCCCGGGAATTTCCATTGGTACGTATTGATTTTTATGAAGTAGAAGATAGAGTGTGGTTCGGAGAAGTGACTTTTACGTCCTCGGCCGGGCGTATGGTAGAGCTGAAGCAGGAATTATTGACCGAGATCGGAGATAAAGTCAGAATGCCCGGGATGGAAAATCAGATATAGGTGTCCAATGTGACCGCTAACCTTTCGGAAAGAGAGGTGGAATCGAACATCTCCTCCCATCTTGAGAGGGCAGCCTGCCCCATACGCTCTCTCAAAGAAGAATCGTAAATGATGCCGGATAGTCTGCGGGCTGTTTCGGAGATATCGATATCGCGAGGCAACATGACCGCGCATTCCGGAGTCGCTAGCTCTCCGACCGATCCAACATCTGTCGTTATCACCGGTATGCCATACGACATAGCCTCGCCCATGCTGATGGGTATGCCTTCCGAAGAACTCATCATGACAAACCAGTCAGGCGCTTCGCAGGCATAGCGGCGCTGGATCTCCATATTGTCAAGGGCTCCCTCGAAGCGGATGCCCAGATTCGGGCATCGGAGCCCGTCTGCCTTTGCCACAAGCGCCGGCATGCATTCTCCGTCTCCTATTATTGTCCACACTATCTTTACTGCCGGATTAAGTGCCGCCGTCTCAGCAAGAACATCCATAATAAGGTCTAAACGCTTTATCGGGTCGAGACGGGCTACAGTCATAAAAGAAACGGATTTTCCGGCAGTCACACTGTTATGCCCGGGTTGTCCCGGCGTAAAAGCACGCATGGAACCGAGAGGTATATAAAGGAATTTCTCCGCATGTTCCGGGAATCTTTCTTTCAGATATTCGAGTCCGCGTGTAGAGATGGTAAAAACGTTATCGACAGATTCCAGCAACCGCTTGCGGATCCGGCGTGAGCGGAACACCATCTGTTCGTCATAGATGTCGGATGTGTGGGCGCGTGTGGCCATATGCCATCCCTCTATGGAGGCGAGTCTTGCCAAGGCGGCTCCTGAATTGTGAAACCACAGGCTATAAAGCACCGTATCCCCTGGGGTCAGCCCCGCTCTTCTTGCCGTTTTTCTGACCATCCGACCGATGGTAACGGTATTTATGGCCTGGAAAAGCCCTTTTATCCATTGTGCCGGGGTGCGGGCCTCCCCGATCATTGTCCATAGAGAACGTATGACAAAAGGATGGAAGATATAGGAGAGCTTGAGGAGCCGGGAATGATTCAGACGGTCTTCCATAAGAGACCAGTCAGCCTCGACTCCTTCGGGCAGCATGGATTCATATCCCTTATCGCGTGTCGTACGGTCACAGGGCATTAGAATAATTCTTGAAAACCGCCTGCGCAATGCCGGCAGCTCGGAGTCGACAAACGCTTTTTCCGAATACAGGTCTCCCGGAAATTCATTGGTGCAATATATAAGTGTTTTTTTCATTCTCGGCTACGGCGCAAAGCGGAAACTATAGGCCGCGCCATTTTCCATATTAACGGACAAGATGATAAAAACATATATAATTTGCCTTTTCGTGCGAGGGCAATACCAGTCTCGCGAAGCAAAGATTTCAGTCGTGACCTTCTTTCGGGGGCGCCTGTACGGAAAGCCATTGCCGCGAGATGTGTCGCCGTGTCGGTATATAATCCCGACATCGCTTCCCGCGAGACATGGAAATGGTCCTGAAGTATCAGCGTCTGTCTCAACGCCGCAAGAGAATAATCAAACCGGTTTTCCGCACTTCTGCGATGTGAGACGGATTCATGGCCTACAGTATAATGAAGCGTGACCTGCGGCAATATCACAATCCGGCCCGAGGACGCCATTGCGAGCAGGATCTGCTGATCCTCGCAGGTGTAGGCCGGATTGATGAAGATATCGGGATAACTTTCTATCTGAGCCGCCATAAGATCCTTCCGGTACAGGGCCGAGCAGAGGTGTATCATCTTTTTCTGGGAGAGAATCGGCGCGCAGAGTGTACCGCGCTCAAAAATCTCCGTGCCTTCCGGAGCCGGTATGCCGGGATACCTGCGGACATCCTCGCCGGACTCGTCACAGCAAAGCCAGTCGGTAGCGACAAGCGAGACTTCGCGATCCTTTTCCAATGTCTCGAACTGACGCTGCAATTTGCAGTCGTCGACCCAGAAGTCATCGCCCGCACAGTCCGCAAGATAGCGCCCGCGGCTGTCCGCGATACAGTCGAAATAGTTCCGGACCACCCCCATGTTGGATTCTCGCCGGAGATACACTATCTTTTCCGGGAATGCAGCGGCGTACCGGCGGCATATCGCTTCCGTGCCGTCGGAAGAAGAATCATCTCCTATGATTATCTCGAATTCCGCATCGGTCCGTTGTGCGAGTATCGAATCGAGAGTCCGGGCAATGGTGCCTTCCTGATTGTATGTGACTACTATTACTGAGATGTCCATAAATCAAAGCCGCGGACACCTGTTCAGGAAACCGCGGCTTGTGTAATAAGTGTGTTATTTGAATTTTTTTCGGATGTCTGCCGGGATTGCATCGTTATGCACGCCGACACCGAGAGTTTTTTCAAGGAAGAACGGCATCGACACGTAGAGGAAACCGTCATAAAGCTGATTCGTGTCCCAGGAATTCTTTACCTTATAATATTTGTTGCCTTCCTGATCGACAGCAGTTCCCACTATCACCATACCGTGGTCATCGGTGGTCTCGAAATTGTCGAATGTTTTCTGACGCGACTCCTGAGTGACAGTCTTTTCCTTAACGGGGCCCTTGATATCGAACCTGGAACTTTCACGATCCTTATCGGAGAGTTTCACCCAACGGCTAAGTTCCGTATCAGTCATGTCTTTCTGATCTTTATCTTCGGGAAGCAGGGCGTAGCCCTTGTTCCATTTGAAGCCGCCCTCCGACACATCGGCCGCCCACATTACTGTCCAGCCTTTCTCGAGAGCGTTGTCGACGATACGCTGCATATCCTCCATCGGCACGTTCATGCTTTCGGTCCAAGCCCAGTTGTCGGGAATCTCAAGGATGAAATTCTCATAGAAAGGATGATGCGTGTAGCTTGTGATGTTGACGAAATTCTCGGGTTCAAGACCCATTTCCTTTGCCCACTGGGCCGGAGTGTATGTCTTGCCATTATAAGTGAAATTCTCGGGTACTTTGCCGAGGTAGGCGTCCAGAATACCGATGAATCCCGGGAGCCAGGCGGTGGTGAGTTTCTTGTTTTTCGTACCCCGGCTGAGCACTGCACGCAGATATGCCTCAAGTGCATCGGCCATTTCGTAATGAGAATGTTTATCCTCGTCGTAGTTCAGTCCCGAATAAGCCTCTTCAGGCATTGCACCATACAGAGAAGTCATGTTGAGGACATCGCCCCAGGATCCGCCTTGTGCGAAATTGATGGTGCCGTTCATGCGCATGAACTTTTTTGCCTTGTCGATATATGCGTTGCGGACCACGAACATCTCCGAAAGATCCAATTCCGGTCCACCCTTGCGCATGACGTTGTCTTCGAGAGTGGAGAGTCCGGAGAACGCCCAGCATGTGCCCGATTTGTTCTGGTCCTTGACAGATCCGGTCTTGTTGATTTTCACGTCAGTGAACTTGAATCCGGTCGAATCGGGATTTTCTATCTGCGGTTCGGCAGCCGGAGCCTGATAGTCCGAGGCAAAAGCCGAAGCTGACAGTGCGGCTCCGAGAGCCAGTGTGATAAATTTCTTCATGATGTATCAGTTTAAGTCTTTGTTTTAAGTCCTTGCTTCGCGCGGACCACGATAATCCATAGTACACGATGATCTATAGTAAGGGATCGTGGAATCCGTTATGCGACTGCAATATTACTAAAAAAACAGTTAATTTGCAAATGGCGTCAGATGTCGAGCTGTGACGAAAGTGTCAGTTTACGCGTAGGACCGACGCGGCTTATCGCAGCCAGAAGCGGCATGAGATCCGTATATGCGTGGGCGAGGATAACAAAATTGAGTTCCGTCACATCGCGGTCGTAGTCATATTCGATGTAGAAAGTNNACAATACGCGCCTGTAAGCCTCGATGTCGGGGAGAATGCCTCCGGCCGTCAGACTGATCACTTTTGATTCCTGGCCGAGACGCCGTTTCTTCTCATAGTGTTCGAAGACAACGAGGGTCAAGAGAATCAGGACCGTGGCGCCGATCGATATGAGATACATGCCGATTCGANNATTCCGACCGCCATGCCGATTATTGCCGTCATCCAGATCCCCGCGGCAGTGGTGAGGCCTCTCACCGCTCCTTTCATGTGGATCATGGCACCGCCGCCTATGAAACCGATACCGGTGATGACCTGCGCCGCTATACGTCCCGGATCTCCGTTCTTAAGTCCGAGATAGACCTGAGGCACATAAATCGATAGAAGCATGGCAAGGCAGGCTCCCATGGATATGAGGGTAAACGTACGTATGCCCGCTATCTGCCCCTTCCGTTTGCGCTCGGCGCCAACGGCGCCTCCGAGCAACATGCTGAGCACAAGGCGGAAAAGACTGTTGGTCAGATTGACCTCCAGCGAATTGAGATTGTCAATAAACGATATGAGATATTCAAACATGATCGATATATGGTTGCGGAATTCAGTTCAAATCACTTAAGGACTTCAAATCTCCAGTCAGATGAATCATGCCGGATGTCGTCCATGTAGTCTGCAGCGGTCGCCGCCATCGACGGAGGTGTAATATTTTCTGTCAAAACTTACACTGCGTCATTACAGTTACAAAGATAAGAAAATGATTCTGAAAAGCAAAAACAAGGAACCTATGTGATCAAATGTGATCAAATGGTGGTCCGCTAAACCGCTTCCGTAAAATGTCGGGATATACGTGGCGAGCTGAGACGAAAGGCCCTGGCGTTTTTCATGGGAATAGGGAAACATATCCTTTGCGGAGCGGTTTAAGAATATTAATATGCGCGATGCTTGAATATTTTATGAAATTGAAAATTTTTGCATTGATATATGGCGTATGTTGTTGCAAATGTTAAAAAAGTCTTTTATATTTTTGGCGTAAATTTAATTATTGGCATTGTGGTTTATTGGCATTACGGTAAAGAAAAATCCATTAATTGTAAAATTAGATCGATTTACCGAGTCCTGTCTAAGTAATAACTTTGGGGGTTTAAATCACTTCAATATCATGCAAAGAAAGTTATGATGAGGTTTGTATTTTTAATGAGTTTTCTCATTTTATTTGGTTTGTCCGGTGTTCGGGCGGTCGATTTACATGGTGAGGCCGATAAAGAGAAAAATGAAATTGCCGATTCAATTATAGATAGATCATATGATTCTGAATCCGACATGCCAAATAAAAAGAATCAATTCCGTATTCTATGGGGGCCGAAGCCGGGCATCGGATTCTTTGTGCCGGAGAAATGGACCAATACGGAGAGCCATGCCGGGCGATCGCCCGGTTTCGGCTGCGCGGCCGGCCTGACTGCGAGATTCGAATGGAATTCACGGTGGTATGTCGAACCGGCGCTTATGCTGGCATATGGCAATTCTTCGGTGCCGGTTTATTTTCGCAGGGCGGAAGAGACTCCGCGATATGGCGGCGATTATCATATGAGCCGAGGAGCTGTCCAGATTCCGGTTCACCACGGTTTCAAGTTCAGAATAGTGAATGACTATCATATGAGCGTCTTTACCGGAGGAATGGTGTCATGCGGTTTTGCGGGAAGTTTCGAAGCGCCCAAGGGGTCACCCGCTTTCTCGCTTTATGGAGAAGACGGCGTATGGAAAAGAATGAGCTATGCCGTAGCGTTGGGATTCACATTAGAGAGCGGGTTGCCGCTTGTGTTCAGTCTGGAGTTTTATACCGGCATGAACCAGATGGCGCGCAAGGACATATTCGAGACGCACCGGGTGAACGAGTGCGACATGAGGGTAGCGATGGCATATAGGTTCTGAAAGGCCTCTCTGAAACGGCGCAAGCGAAGCTTTGCGACGGAAAAACATTTAAAACCCTCCTCAGGTTATGGACGAACGGGAAAATTTTACTAATTTTGCACTTTCGTTTTTCAACAACAAAAACATATATGGGAGGTTTTTTCGGTGCAGTGTCCAAAAGAGAGGTCGTAAACGATCTTTTCTATGGCACGGACTACAACTCGCACCTCGGCACGAAACGCGCCGGCATGGTGACATTCGACAGAGAATCAGGTTTCAACAGGTCAATCCACAGCCTTGAGCGGAGTTACTTCAGGACAAAGTTCGAAGATGAACTCGAGTCGTTCAAGGGAAAAGCGGGTCTCGGCGTCATAAGCGACACCGATCCGCAACCTATCATAGTCAACTCCCATCTGGGACGTTATGCTGTCGTGACCGTCGCCAAAATCAATAACACCCCCGACATATCCGATGATCTTTTAGAGAAGGGGATGCATTTCAGCGAGCTCTCGGCCAATAAGATAAACCAGACGGAACTTGTGGCTCTTCTGATCAATATGGGGAAAGATTACAAGGAGGGAATCAATCTGGTCTACAGCAAGATAAACGGGTCGTGCTCGATGCTTGTCCTTACGGAAGACGGTATCATCGCGGCCCGTGACTATTTAGGACGCACTCCGATAGTGATCGGCCGCAATGAACATGGCTACGCAGCCGCGAGCGAGACCTCGGCCTTTCCCAATTTAGGATATGAGCGCGTGCGCGATCTCGGCCCCGGAGAAATCGTAAAGATCACGGCCGAAGGGGTTGAAGTGCTTCAGGAACCTGCGCCCCGCGAGCAGATCTGTTCGTTTCTGTGGGTCTATTACGGTTTCCCCGCATCGGACTATGACGGTATAAACGCCGAGGCGATGCGTGAGGCCGCCGGCCGCGCCATGGGCCGGGAGGACAAACCGGATGCCGACTGGGTATGCGGTGTGCCCGATTCCGGCGTGGGTTTCGCCCTCGGATATGCAGAAGGAAGCGGCATACCCTATCGCCGCGCCGTCTTGAAATATACGCCGACCTGGCCCCGCAGCTTCACTCCGAGCTCGCGGGACCGGCGCGATCTTGTGGCCAAGATGAAACTTATACCCAATCGCGCAATGCTCGAGGGGAGAAGCGTGGTCTTCTGCGACGACTCGATAGTCCGCGGCACACAGTTGCGCGACAATGTGAGCACTTTCTTCGAAGGAGGCGCCAAAGCAGTGCACGCCCGCATATCGTGTCCGCCGCTGGTATACGGCTGTCCCTTCATCGGATTCACGTCGTCGAAGAGCGATCTGGAGCTTATCTCGCGCCGCATAATACGTGATTTCGAGGGAGATGATGCTGCTAAACTCGACCGATACTCGACAACAGGAACACCCGAATATGAACGCATGGTCGGAGAAATAGCACGCCGTCTCGGCCTGACTTCGCTGAAATTCTGCAAGCTCGAGGATCTTGTGGAGAGCATCGGACTGCCGAAATGTCGTGTATGCACACACTGCTTCGACGGCACGGGCTGTCAGCCCGACGCGGCATGGCGCGAAGACCATATGAAAGAAAAGTGATTGTCATTGAATAATTTTGCTGTCACGGGCGTTCTGAAAATATGAACAGATTCGTAACCGGCATATTAATTATCGTGTCTGCAGTACCGGCTATGTTGTCGGGAGGCTGCGGGCACGATTCCGTTCAGTCGCGTAATGACGGAACCGAGCTGATGCTGCATCGCATGCAGGCTGTGGACAAACTGACCCTGGCACAGATGCGGGTGACCAAGATGGCCACTATCGATGACATCCCCATTGATTCGGCACGAGGCGCCAGACAGGTGGTGGCGGCTCTTCTCGATGCCGTGAAGGTGGGTGACCGCAAGGCCGCCTATTCCTACGACACGTATCTGAGCGCCTATATCGACATGTCGGAGATCACCGAAGCCGATCTAAACGTCGATGAAGAGTCAAAGCGCGTGCGCATAACGCTGCCGAAACCTGAGGTGGAATTGGCCGGCCGCGACATGGAGATCAGAGAGGAGCACTACCGTGTGACAGGTCTGCGGACCGCCATAGGGCCTGCCGAGCGTGCGGCCTTGAAAGAGAAGATGAACGCAAGTCTGAAAGAGGAAATCAGTGCGGACAACGAGTTCTCAGACAAACTTACAGAAACCGCCCGGCGGCGTGGAGAAATATTCTTCAAGGAACTTCTCGGAGACCTCGGGTATACCGTCAGTGTGGAATGGCGCGACGGGAGGGCGGATGTATCGGGCCCTGCTTCGGGACTTCACCAGTAAAGGCGTAAAAGAGGAAACAAAGAAATGATCAAGAAGATATATATTGGTCTGGTGTCGGCTGCAATCGTCCTTGCGGCGTGTCTGGCAGTATATGCCGTCAGAAAGTGGCGCAGTTCCCCCGAGCCGGATCATGTGACACTCACTCCGGCACGTATCAGCGATANNGATGGTGGAGCTCTCGACCGTCGAGATATACGAGGAGCTTCCCCTCAAGGGGCGCATAGGTACACGTCATCTTGTGGCCAGAGTGGCTATGGAGGGAACTGTCTCGTTTGATCTTGACAGTCTCAGGGTGTCTGAGCAGGGAGATACGATCACGGTGACGCTGCCTCCGGAGAAAGTGGTGATGCGGGAGTCGACTCGGCCCGGTTCATACAAAGTCATAGACGTGTGGAACGACAATGCTTTCGGCCCGTCACAATTCACTACATCGGAGGAGAACGCGCTGAAACGGCGTTTTATGGAATCAGCGAGGAGAGGCGTATATAGGAAAGGCTATGTGCGAGAGGCACGGCAGAGGGCCGCGCGGAGTGTGGCGCGTCTGCTGTCATCGTCTACAGGACGCCCGGTGCGTGTGATACTGTCGGCCTCAGCGGCCGCAAATTGATGTAAAGAGGCCTTTTTTTCGGGTATTTGAATTTTTTTATGATAAAAATTGCCGTCATGTTAGGAATATGGCGGAATTATTTGTATATTCGCGGATTAACGTAAGTAACTCTTAAGTAAAATTACTGAAGCATATCTTTTATCAACCCAAACAGAGCCTGAGAATATTATGACGATTAAGGAAATTGCAGAATTAAGAAAGACTGGAGATTTAGAGAGAGCCTATTCTGAAGCAAAAAGACTTATAACGGCTGATCCCGATGACAGTCAGTCTCGCGTGTGCATGGCGTATTGTATCAAATCACTTATGGAGCAGCCCGCTAAAGCCGGAGATGCAGCCACTCTTGAGCAGCTTCTCGGGGAGCTGGGCGCCCTCAGGCTTGAGGACATCGGCGAGGCGGAACTGAACAACAAAGCCGCCTGGGATGTACGGGCCCTGATATTACGCTGGAAAGATGAAGAATATTTTGATCCGGCGAGTGTGCGTAAGCTTTTTGACGCAGTGACGCATGTCTCTTTTGCCAGACCGCACCGCTACTATTCGGTATTGCTCGATGCGTTTCTCAAGATAAAGGACAAGACAGGCAATCCGTGGTCCGATATAGCTGAATTCATAGGAAGGTGGGGTCTTGAGAATCTTCTGCCGGAAGATTACAAGAGAGTGCTCCTGACAAACGGACAACCGGTTCCTTCGCTTGCCGAGAGGGCCTATACCGCCATGTTCAAGTCTATAATGGTGTCTCTTGCCCGCGGCGAGATGGAAGAGGAAGCGGAAGCCTTTATCGGTGATCTGGAAGTCCTTGAAGAGACTCATCCGGAATTTCAATACATACTGTATCAGAAGACGCAGTTGCTTAAGGCGCTGGGACATATCGGCGCCGCGCTTGACACGGCCCGTGGATTTGTGCGCCACCGCAAGAATGACTTCTGGTCCTGGGCATTGCTCGGAGATACCGCTGATGACGAGGAGGTCAGACTGGCGTGCTATTGCCGCGCACTGATGTGTCGGGCTGAGGCTTCTTGTCTCGGCAGAGTGCGTAACAAGCTTGCCGTCCTTATGTATAATCTAGGATATTATTCCAACGCGCGTCGCGAGTTTGACAAAATCATCAGCCTCTATGACTACAAGGGATGGAGGCTTCCGCCCAATGTGGAGTCGGTTATGCATCAGCAATGGTATCAGACCACAGTCCCGGCGGATTCCAACCGGGAATTCTATGCCACACATGCCGGGGCGGCCGAGGCTTTCCTAATGGGAGACATGCCCGAGATTCCGGTCCTGATAACGAAATACAATGTGCAGAAACAGATATGCACATATGCTACGGCCGATCACAAGCGGGGATTTTTCTCGACGAAGAGACTTCGCGGGCAATTCGGAGACAACCAGATCTGGATGGTCCGTTTTGACGGAGAACCGGTAGGAGACCGGGCTTCGAATGTTCTGACATGCCGCCGGGCCGAGGATATAAAGCCTTATGACGGAATATTCTATCGTCGGATAGTCGCTCCGTTGAATATGCGTCCGGGCATGACGTTCCTGTTTGTGGATGACATATATGTGGACGGCACATTCCTGCAGGGCATACAGCCGGGCACGGAGGCCGCCATCACGGCCGTGCTGTATTACAATATAAAGAAAGAATCGTGGGGTTGGCGTGCCGTCGGCGTACGTCCGATGTAGGCAGCCATTTGCTTCGAAAGATATTTGTTCCGGAATCCGGGTCCTGTCAGGATCCGGATTCTTTTATCATCCGCTCGATGTCGGCATCGGAGGCCGCCGATATGCGCCGGATATAGGCTATGGTCGGTTCGGTGATCTTGAATTTTTTCCGTAAGGAGTGTTTGGTGGAATTTATGGTATTGACAGACCGGTTTGTGGTGGCTGCGATTTCTTTTGACGTCATGTTCATAAGGATAAAAGCGCAGAGTCTCACCTCCATGTTCGTGAGGTTGGGATGAAGGCGGTAGAGTTTGTCGAAGAATCCGCGGTTGGCGCGTTCGAAGTTGTTTCTAAAGCTCTCCCAGTCTCCTTCGCCTGGAGGCATCCGGTCTATAAGGGCCTTGACCTTGTCCATGGCCATTGATTTGGATTGTCTGAAATCCGCGATTTCCTTGCGTATTGAGTTTATCGTTTCGGCCTGTCGGTCGACCTGCAGCGATATGGTGCTTAATTCGGTGTCGCGACTGATCATGTCGGATTCTACAAGCGCGTCATGGCGCTTTCTGAGCCGTCGTTTGTACACTATATAAACTACAAGCGCGGCAATAAGGATAAATGCCGTCGAGAGCGATACCCAAAGGATCAGATTGCCGCGATGTATTTCTTTCTGTCGGGAATCCAACAGTTTCTGGTGTCTTCTTTCCAGATCACGTGATATTCCTTCGATTTCGATTGAATTGAATGCCTTGTTCAATGAGTCGGACAGTTCCATCGCATATCTCAGAGTGGAGTAGGCATTGTCTTTATCGCCTTCAGAGAATTCGAGATCGGCGAGCGCTGTCAGAAAAGTCTTCTCCATAAGGCTTCCGCGGATAACGTCAATCTCGCGTGGATGAGTGTCGGCAAGTTCACGGGCTTCTTTCATGCGATTACGAGAGATAAGGAAAGTAAAATAATTCAGAAATTCTATGCCTCTGTTATAATGAACCAATCCGCGATCTGCGGGTGAATCAAGAAGAATTCGGAACATGCTGTCCGCCTGTTGATCTTTATTTGTCACGTAATAGTAATATGCCAGATTGCCTTTGTGAGCATCAATATTTGCAGAATTTGAGGTGTTTCTCAAGGCGGATACGATAAGATCATGANNAGCTTCGTCAAACTTATGCAGATCAAGATATAGTGAGATCTTAAGTCCGGAAAGCATTTCTCTGATATCTTCATGATTTGAGCCAGAAGGAGACGTGGAGTTAAGGATGTCTTCCCCCATTGTAATATATTTAAGTGCGATTTGCGGTTGTTGAGTTCTGCTGAAGAATATTGCAAGAGCACCGTAAGCATAAGCTTCCATATATCGTAGACTGTCAGGTTTGTCTTTTTCAAGTATCTCGAAAGCCTCTTCAATACCTTTGTTATAATCATGAATATATATTGCAGTGGTCGAGATATTCAGACATGTCCTAAGATAAGTTTTGAGAGAAGAGGGAGATATAAGGGCTTTGCCTTTTTCAAAATTTTTTAAGGCGTATTTATAATTTCCATAATCATTATATAATACGCCGATTCTAAAATATATAGAGGCACTGTCATGAGAAGTTTTTTTATATCTCAGGAGATTATTAAGCGCGTTGATTCTTTTATGAGGATTTTCATCCTCATCGCAGGCCTGTTTTTCGAATTGGATCATCTTTATATCGGAAATTCCATAGATATCTAATGATGCAAACATAAACAAACCCAAAAATAGCATGAAGCCTGATATGTATGACCGGATATTCATATTGCCTGCAAATTTACTTTTTTTTTCAACAATAACAAAAAAGAAGTAAATTTGCCATATATTTTATTGTGATAGATAATATGTTGACATGTAATACTATAATATAGTATTAATCATTAATTAACCATTAGTTTTTAGTAGATTAATCAAAATTTAAATGGCGGGATATTTTATTTGTCACCATTTAAATATAATTTCGCAACAAGACGTCTATCCCTCCGATGCCTGAGGTCTGATATAAGTTGTGGTCAAGAAGGCATCCTTGACCTTCACAAATAAATCCCGCGAATATGAAGATATAACGAATTATTGTATAATTAAATCCTAAATCGATTCTTTTTCGGTTTTAGAATGTAGTTGGATTTGCCAAGTAATGATTAATAATCTCCATATCTGACTTGATAAGTTTTCGTATTTTAAACATTAATACATTATTTTATGAATTATTTTTACAAAGTTGCCGTGTCTGCGATTTGTGTAGCCGGTATTACAGCGTTTGAGGCATCAGCCTCCGGGAATCTGTCTTTCGCATCGCAGAGCACACCTTGCTCCAGTCTTGTAGCCAATGACACTCCACAACGTCAAATAGCACCTCCAGGTGACGATGATCAGTATATCACAGTCCAACCAGAAGGGACAGAAACTATCCTGAATAAAAAAGGTACAGGATACGGTTCGATATTTTCTATGGTCTATAAACAGGATATCGAAGGATGCGCGGCCAAGCTTGTGGTCAACGGTGAAAAGGCATATCTTTATGGACCTTGGTCGTGCAGACCTTCAGAAGGCTGGATGGAGGGTGTCATTGAAGGTGATGTCATTACATTTCAACTTCCTCAATTGGTTAAGAAAGGAGAAGATTTCATGGGCAATCCAGTGTATGAATATGCAGTTAAACTGGAGGAGGGGATAGATGAATGGTCAGGACAAACCACTTTCGTAATCAGCGAGGATCAGTCGTATAGGCTTAAAATAGAGAATGACGGTTCTCTATCAGATATTGAAGAGGGGAAAATGATTGGTTCGGCAAGCTATTATCTTGACTGGTCAGGGGAGTCCGGGGAATGGTATTGGTCGGGTGCAGGAGATATCATTTCCTCATGGGTAGCTTTCAACGCCCAACCAGAAGTTGCTCCGGATACGTTGACATTCGAGGATTATTACTATATTGCGGGTACGGGTTATTCCGCCGATATATATAAATTCTCACTCGCCATTGAAGGAGACAAGGTATGGCTCAAAAACGTGGCCCAGACTCCTTCTCTTTATGACAACTGTTGGGTTGGAGATTTTGATTCGTCCACCAACACCATGACTTTCAAAAGCAGCCAATATCTCGGGGTGGACTGGGATAAGCAAAATATAGTATATGCTTTAGGCGCTACATGGGAAGATGGCGTTGAACCCGGTAGCGGGGGCGAGCCTGTGGCGGTAGTACTGTATTCATATGCTGATGAAGTCGTATTTTCCTATGATCCGGAGAACCATACGCTTTATACTCCGGATGCATTCCTTACTGCACGTATGGAATCCGGCAATTATATTCTCAACGCATATCATGAGCCTATTATCAAATTGCAGCCATCTGACTTCGTCGCCGCTAATCCTCAGGCTCCTTATATCGAGTCTTTCTATCCAGGAGATGAATATACAGAAAATGCTCAGATGTATTTTATCCTGCCAATGCTTGATGTAGATATGCAGGTGCTTGATCTGGAGAATATGTATTTCTCTATTTATCTTGATGACGAGCTTTTTGTCTTTACGAAATCTGCTTACAAAGATCTTCCGGAAGAGGAGATGACTGAAATCCCCGCTCTCGGTTTCCCGCAGGAGTCGCCTAAAGACCTTATGTTTGTAGACAATTGGCTCGGCGGCTCAATCATCACATCTAAGCCTTACAATAGAATCGGTGTACAGTCAGTATATCATCAGGGTGATCATGTCACACGTTCGATAATATCTTACGACCAAACCGATGCGATAAATGAAGTAATAGATAACGGGGAACTTGTAGAGGAGACATTTTTCGACATGCAAGGCCGCGAAGTGAGAAATCCCGGCGAGGGATTCTATATAAGCCGCGCCACTTATTCGAATGGTACAGTAATCACCCGTAAAGTTATCAAGAACAGATGAAAAATATATTTGCGTACATAGTGACCGGCACAATGAGTCTATGTGCCATGACTTCCGTATATGCCGGGAATATCGATTTTACTTATGACTTTTCCGATTCCGGCTATCATACCTGGCAAGCCGGTAAGGAGGGTAAGCGTCAGACCATAAATGTTGCGATCCGCATTACCGATCCGGATTTGGAAGGAGCCATGGTGACTGGCTTTACCGTACCTGTTCCCGGGAAAGGGGCTTCTTCATTCAAAGGGTGGCTTTCAAAGGAGCTTAAAGTGGAAAACCGAAATATTGTAGCCGATATTTGTGAACAAAATGTGTCGGTGGGGAATGCAGAAGCAGAAACTATGAATATAGTTTTCGATACGCCGCACGCCATACCTGAGGGTGGCCTTTACGTAGGCTATTCGTTCAAGATAGGTGATGAGCAAACGGAGTTTATAAAAAAACCGATCGCAATTGCGGAAGGAGACAGTCCGGATGGACTTTATGTTTATGCTACCGCCAGCCACCTCAAATGGATGAACGCTTCTGACCTTGGCAATCCGGGTGTCAGCGCAATGCATGTCAATATAGAAGGCGATTTCCCTGACTACGGTGTAACCTCGTCAATGCTTCCTGATCTGTATACCGTCGTCGGCAATAATATACCCTTCGATATTACGATCTTCAATCATGGAATGTCAGAAGTAACAGACATTGATTATTCCTATAAGATTGGAAACGGAGTGTCGGGTACGGGAAAAGTAACTTTTCCGCAACCTTTAAAGGCTTTGTGGAATGCAAAATGTGATTTTAAGGTAGAGCTATCTCCAGTTTCCGATTTAGGATCTCACAAGTTGTCAATCAGTATTGACAAAGTAAACGGGAAAAATAACGGATGGCATGACAAGACTATGGAAAGTGTGCTTGAGGTGTTTCCGTTTGAACCTAAAAACCGTCCTCTTGTCGAAGAGTTTACTGGTTTCTGGTGTGGCTTCTGTCCGCGCCTCTATGTAGCTATGGAAACGATGCATCAGAAATATGGAGACGAGTTCGTGGGGGTCAGCTACCATAATCGTGATGAGCTAACCACGATGCCGATATTTTCTTATCCGGTGGCAATACCAGAGGATATCTATCCGTGTGTCGCCCTCAACCGCAATGAGATAGGCAACGAGATAGTGGGAGAGGTGGNNCTGGAACAGCTGTGGCTTGATGCCAGACGTAGATTACCGATTGCTGAAATTGGCGTCAAGGTAGATTGGGAGGATGAGTCCCACTCTGCTCTTTCCGCTACTTCAACAGTAAAATTCGTGCGCGAATGCAATGGAAGAAATTTCAAGATTGCCTATTTTCTTGTTGCCGATGGGCTTTCCGAAGAATCATGGGTGCAAAAAAATTATTATTTTGATGGAAATTACGGCAATCTTGAGGGCGTATGTGCAGACCGTTTTAATCCCGGTACCGGATCTGAGAATGTCACTGGCTTGGTTTATAATAATATCGTGCTTACTTCCGAAGGCATATACGGTGAGGATGCCGGTTATCCGGAAGAAATAAAGGCAGGTGATTCTTTCACACATAACTTTGCTTTCGATATTCCTGACGAATTTTTCTGCATAGTTAACGATCGTATTCATGAGGCAAAGAAAATACCTGTCAACAAGAGTAAATTACGTGTAGTGGCAGCTATTATAGACTCCGAGAGTTCGATGGCGCTCAATGCTGACAGCTCCGGATATTCAGGCTCCGGCAGTGGTATTGATACGGTCACAATCCAAGACACTGTACCTGTAAGTACTCGATATTATGATCTCACTGGCAGGTATATCGCGGCTCCACAAGGAGGGATATATATCCGGATAGATGAATATGTCGGGGGAAATACGAAAGTTACAAAAGAATTCGTCTCTCAGCCGAAATAGCATATATTAAATAGCTACTTAAGAGGAATAAGATATTTATACAAAGCAAGGCAGGCACAATCATACAAGTGCCTGCCTTCTGTATTTTTTTATCAGTTTGTTATGGGGAAAAGTCTTAAAATTCGTATATTTGCGGTGTGATCGGGAGTCTTGCCAATGCAATGGGGCGGATGCCGAGTCTTATTCATATGTCTATTTCTAAATAAGTGATTTCTGATATATGTTTAATCTGA
>DAAV01000095.1:0-15831 GCA_001701295.1 Bacteroidales bacterium H10 | reverse complement strand
GTCAGAGTGACGGACGCTATTCGGAACTTATAAAGAAAATTTCGACGCTCGCTTCGAAAGATGTCATCGCTGCAGCGGAAAAAGAGGAGCAGCGCGATCCGGATAAAGCGCTTGTGATATATATGGTCGTATGCAATCGTGCCGATGACGCTGTGACAGATCCCGAGAGAGAGCTTGCATCGTATGCGTTCTTTCGTACAGGCTATCTGCATTATGAGGCCGGGAGATATTCGAAAGCCATGCAGTCTTATCTGAAAGGGCTGAGGCTGTGTGAATCTACAAAAAACAAGAGATATGCAGCCGGGCTCTATAAGGATATCGGTATAATATATAATGCCTATAACGATTATGAGAAAGGTATGTACTATCTCCGGAAGGGAGAGAAAATGCTGGGGAAGCATCCGGATCCTTAAATGGAATATAAGCTTAGAACGAGCATATTGTTCAACTGTCTGTCGCTAAATGATCGAGAAGGCGCGGAGGAAGCATATGAAAAACTCGGAAAACTGAAATATCAGAGGACGGATCTTACACGCTTTATGGATTTATATACCAGAGCGCTCATAGACATGCAGCATGAGAATTATGATGCGGCGGCCAAGGGATTCATGAGGAGTGCATCTTTCGCAAAGGAGCGGAATGTGGGCGCGGTCTATGAATGTAGCGCCTATGAATGGCTGTATAAGACCTACTGGCGTCAGGGACGCAATGACTCGGTATATAAGTATCTGAACATATGCAATAACCTCGTGGACAGTTGCGGCATACGATACAGGTTTACAGTCACGCTGCTTGATCTGGCGCGGTATCATGAGGAACGGGGCGACATTGCCCTGTCGCAGCGTTATAAGGCGGAATATTTCACTGAGATGGACTCGATATTCAACAGGCGTGAATTCGATATGGTGAAAAACAATCTGTCGGAATATGAGCTTGACAAAGTGGACTCGGAGATCCGGGGACTGCAGACCAAGGAGAAAGAGCGTGCGACCACAATCAGGAAACTCGTATGGATTCTGACGGCTATTCTGGCCGGTACGGCTGTCGTGATCGTGCTTCTTGTCATTATTTACCGGCAGAAGAAGAGGCTTAACAAAAGCTACAGGAATCTTTTTGAAATGTATAACCGCCTTGAGTCAAACCATGAGAGGTCGAATGTCCAATACAGGGAATGTCTCGGACTTCTTGACAAGAAGGAAGAGGAATTGAAACGTCTACGGTGGGAATCGGCGGAGAAAGACATGACACAGTCCTATGCCGGGGAAGAGGGACAAGAGAGGTATAACAGCAGCAGTTTGTCGGAAGAAATGCGCCATAAACTTATGCGTGACATAAACCACGTGATGGATGACACGCTTGAATATTGCAATGATGAGTTCACTCTTGACAAACTGAGTGATCTGGTGGGATCGAACACCCGATATGTATCGCAGGTGATTAACGGGTATTACGGGAAGAATTTCAATAGCTTCGTCAACGAATACAGAATCAGACTTGGGTGTCTGCGACTTGCAGATGACAAAACTTACGGACGCCACACGATCAATGCCATCGGACAGAGTGTCGGGTTCAAGTCCAACACTACCTTCTCGGCTGTTTTCAGAAAACAGACGGGCATGACTCCGTCGGTTTATCAGAAAATGGTACGTGAGAATGCCGGACAGCCATCTTGATACTTGCAAGAGGAGGTTTGTACAATACGCACATTTACAGGTAGATAGTGTTTGGATGTATGCAGATTTATAAATCATGGAAACAAAAATTTGCAAATAAAGCTGTTAATTTCCAACTTTGCGGCATGGCGAAATGACCGTCATGTCAGATTTAATCATTAATCCTGATCATATGAAAAAAATCTTACTTTCAGCAACACTGCTTGCCATGCTGTCGGGTATGGCTTCGGGCGCCAACACATTCTCCATGCTGGAGAGCGGCGCTTCAATTGCAGGTGTATCTTCCAACGGAAGGTATGCCGTGGGATATAATCCCAATTTCTGCGATGCCAGCATGGTCTACATGCAGAGTTTTCTTTACGATGCCGACACATCCGTGTTGGAATGGGTGACGCGGTGGGATGAAAACGATCCCTCGGCGGGAGGGCAGTTCTGTGATGTCTCGGACTCGGGTCTCGTGTTCGGCACGTCAAAGGATATGGACCATGTTGTGACATGGGTCGACGAGATGTTCGGAGACTCGTTCACGGGCACCACCCCGGTCGCCACCGTATGGGACGGGGGCATACCGACACGCCTCCCGTATGGAGAACTCGATATCGATGAATTCGCCCGACAGGAGGACGGTACATTCGGCGTGGCTATATCGGGAGACGGCAATGCGGCCATCGGCTATGCGGCTTATGACAATATGGCGCGCATCGTGCCTCTTATGTGGAAACGCGGAGCCGGAGGAGGCTGGTCACTGTCTTTGCTGCCGGTTCCGGCCAATGTCCAGAATCTGACCTTACGTGATATCTCAGGCGACGGCCGTATGATAATCGGCGGCGCATACCTGAATGATGACAGAGTGGCAGTATATTGGAAAGACGGAGTAGCCGGAATAATCGCGGGTCCGGGAAAAGAAAGGCCCGAAGATTTCAGCAATATCCAGCCGCTTGCAGTCAGCAACAACGGTCGGTTTGTGGTTATTTCCATTAATTTCGAAGCCTGCATATATGATATGGAGACGGAGGAATACCATTCGGTCAAGCCACTGGGAGAATACAGCCAGATATCGCAGACGGTCGCGATAGACGATGTCGGGAATCTTTACGGCAATTACAACGGTTATCCGGAGAGCCGTCCATTCGTATATCTTTATGAAGAAGGCAGAATTGTCGATATGGGCTATTATCTCAATCTTGCGGTCCCGGGGTTTGAGGCGGTATCAAGATTCGCGAAAGGCTCGCAGATAAGTTTCACGTCAGTCACACCCGACGGTCGCCGCTTCGCCGGCAACACGTCGTCGTGGGGCGGCTCGGGCTGGGTCATGGAAATTGATCCCAGGGAAGTCGAGATTCCTGAGTTGCCCATGATCAGGTATGCGTTCTCCAGGACACCCTCTTCTGTCACTCTCAGATGGAATGCCGACGGTAAAAGCTATGGTGGGAAGTCCCTTACAAAATACAATGTATATCGCAATCAGGAATTGCTGAAGACAGTCGATGCCGCCAATGACGAGATAGAAGTCACACTTGACGGCCAGCCGGAAGGATATCCCGCATATACGGTCGAGGCGATATTTGCCGATGCCGAAGGCAATGAACTGGCGTCGCCCGTATCGGACGCGGTGAAAGTGGCTGTGACTACGGATTTCTCTCTCCCGCTCAAGGAATTTTTCGATTATTCCCTCGAATCCAATTTCTGGACGGCGGTGACCGACTATGGCGATGCCATGGACACCAACATGACGATATTCTATCAGGCCGGAGTGGAAGACGGGTCAGGCCTGTACTCGATAATAAGTTCGAGAAAGCCTTATTCCTTCAGTCTTGTATCCCGTCCGCTGGACGCAAGAAATGAAAGTTCGGTGAAAGCTTCGTTCGGATTCATATATGCGCTTCTCAACGATATGAACCAGATTCTTTCGAACGATTTTGTAAGTCTGGAGATATCTACGGATTCCGGCGATACATGGACAGAGGCAGGCAAATGGCCTTTATCGGAACTCTCTGCCGGCAATTACTGTTTCAAAGTGCTTGATATTTCCGATCTCGCGGCCGGTAAATTATTCTGGATACGTATTCACCGCGAGGGAGACGGTTCGGGAATGTATATCTCGGGAACAGACAATATCGTTGTCAGCGCTTCTGACGAACTGCCGACACCCGAAGGACTCACAGGTGTAAAGAACAGCGACGGGTCGCTGACACTTTCATGGAAATCGCCGTCGGGCACATATAATCTGAATCATCTCGGAAACCTGCGTACCACAAACATGGCATTTGCCAACGAAGGAAAAGAGATTGTCTGCGCCAATCGGTTCTCTGTCGATGACCTTGCGCATCATAAAGGGAAATATATCGGTTCGGTAAGCGCCCTTATAAATTATTTCCCCTATCAGGAGGATGTGAAAGGCATACATGCTTCCGCTGTGATATATGAGGACGGAGAGATCATAAGAGAAAAGGAATTCGGAGACATAACCTATAACGATTATAATGTAGCCGTTTTCGACGATCCTTTGCAGATAGACGGTTCGAAAGAGATGATCATCGGAATCCGGCTGTATGATTACGATGACTGGCAGTGGCCTGCGGTTGCTGCCGTAGCCGAGGATTATGTGNNGAAGACGAAGGCAAGACGTGGCAGCGACTTTCGGATCTGTATGATGTGGAGGATTTACGCGGACATTGTCTATGGGACATAACAGCCAATATGTCGGATTCTCCGGAAACGGCAGAAGTGGACGGCACGTTGAAACCGTTTATCTATACGGTATACCGTGACGGGGCGATGGTCAATGTAGAGGCAGTGGACGGCAACGCAACCCAGTTCTGTGACCGCATGCCGGTTGAGAATGCCTCCTATACCGTGGCGATGCAGTCTAAAGAGGGAGATAATTCGGGTATGTCGGCTCCTTATGTCTTTATCCCGAGCGGGGTATCGGAAGTGTCATCAGAAAACGCAGACATCCGTTTTGATTCGGCGTCGCGTGTTGTCTCGGCCGGCGACGGAGCGTTGAGGATCACACTTTATGACACGNNCGACGGCCGGATCGTAGCGGGCGCGAGAGGTGCGCAGCTGTCGGTCGACGGACTTCCCGCAGGTCTGTATGTGGTAGCGGTGACTTATGCGGACAGGATACTTCCGGCCAAACTGGTAATAAGATAAGCCGAGGTTAACATAGATGACGGGACGCCCTTCGGCTTTAAAGAGTTCTTTCCGCTTTAATGCGATGGCATATCTGGAGATGAGGCCGGTTTTCTTACCTCTGTCATAGGCATATTTAAGAAAGGCGTGCAAAGGCATTTCAGTAAAGCAGACGGCAGACCGGGGGCCGTAGATGGTCGGTGACCCGTTACGGTATGACCATCCGCTGTGCAGAAATCCATCATAGGGATATAAGGGACAGTATATAAATGAGGCTGCGCCGTAAAACTTAATTACGATACAGCCTCATTATTTTTCTAATACTGTTTAGTGAGCCATCGACCAATGGTATCCGCCGTCTCCTGTTTCCGTACAGAGAAAGGAGAAAAAGAAAGTCAACATCCACCATGATGACATGGTTCGAAACAAAAGAAACCGACCGTCAGCCCGACCCCGAGTACGTCGGAGGCCGGGGCTGACCGGTTGCGGCCTGATTGGCGGCACAGGCAATATCCGCACTATATAGAGCTGCCAGTGGGACTGCTGTGATCGATCAGACATTCATTGAGTTGGATGGCTTAGAGTGTCAACACTGATTCCGGTTCATCTTCAGTTTTAGTTGTTTTACGGTCTTTGACGAATACTACTGAAACTGCGGCAAAAGTCATGAACAGACCAGAAAGCACGAGCATAGAGACATTGTTTCCGTCCGTTCCGACGATCATGTTGAACAGAGTTGTTCCGATCAGGGCGAACACAATCTGTGGTATTACTATAGTGAGATTGAAGATGCCCATGTAAACGCCCATTTTCTGAGGCGGAACATTCGCGCTGACAATCGCAAAGGGGATGCCGTTGAATACGGCGGTAGCGATACCCATGAGCGCCATAGCTGCGAACAGGACGTACTGGTCATGAATAAAATACATGGAGATAAGTCCGATCGCGCCTAACAGGAGTGCACCCGAGTAAACAGACTTGCGTCCGAATTTATTGGCGAGTCCTGCCCAGAAGAACGAGAATATCAGGGCGCATACGCTTAAGACGGCGTTGGCGATGCCCCACCAGTTCTGTGCTTCGACAAATTGGGGAGAGTTCGTGTCGATAATTCCGTTAATGCGTTCGAGTCCGAAACAATTCTGGGCGATGCCGTTCAATCCGTAGTTCCACATGCAGAAGAGGCCCATCCATACAAAAAACTGAACAACGGCGAGCTGGTACATAACCTTCGGAGTTGTCACAAGGATTTTCCAGAAAGATTCTTTTTTCTCAGTCTTTTCAGTTATTCCGTTGTATGCTGCGAATTGTTCGGGGGGATATTCCTTTACTCTGAACACGCTCCACAAGACCGACAGCAGCAAGACAGCAGCACCGATATAGAACGACCAGGACATTGAGATGTTGATGCCGCCGATCTTTTCATTTTCGATGCCTAAGACATTTAATATCCAATGGATTACAAACGGGAGGGCGAAACCGACGATAGCACCGATGTTGAGTAGTACCATCTGCATTGCAAAGCCCTTATTGCGTTGCCTTTCATTGACCATGTCCCCCATCAGGGAGCGTAAAGGCTGCATGCTCAGATTGAACGCACAGTCCATGAACAGGAAGAAAATCGCGGCTAACAGCACCGCCGAAATCCATGTGCCGGCCACAAATTTTGAATTGACGATAAGAGCCATCATCAGTGCGGCCAGGAGTCCTCCTGCCAGGAGGAACGGGAGACGACGGCCTAATCCCTTGACCCAGGTTCGGTCGCTCGCAAAACCGATAATCGGCTGAACGATAATGCCGGCCAGAGGCCCTCCGAGCCATAGCAACGGCAATATCCTGTCGTCGGCTCCGAGACTTGAGTAGATACCGCTCATCTGCCCCTGCAGAGAATATCCGAGCTGGATGCCTATGTATGCGAAACTCAGATTCCATAGCTGCCAGAATGAAAGGTCCGGCTTTTCTAATTTTGTTGCCATAACGAGGTTTATGCGTTAATTATTTGTTCGACATTAATTTGCGAAAGGTCAGACGCCGATAAGTCAGCTCTGGGATCCGAGGATGCCGAACCGACGGCCAAAGCCTTCATGCCTCCGGCTTTGGCAGCGGAGACCCCGGCCTCGGCGTCTTCGACAACGAGGCATTCCTCGGGCTTCAGACCGATGAATTTCGCAGCCTTCAGGAAAACTTCGGGATCAGGTTTGCTATTGCTGATATTATTGCCGTCTGACACGGCGTCGAATGTCTTGTCCAGGCCAATCTGTTTAAGAATTGTCGGAGTGTTCTTGCTTGACGATCCGATTGCAATTTTAATGCCCCGGGCTTTCAGACCTTCAAGAACATTCATGACGCCGGGAAGAATGTCGTCTGAACTCAATTGCGTAGAGAGAAGCTGTTTGTAATATTCGTTTTTTAATGTTGCCAATGCGGTTTTTTCTTCATCCGAGTAGGATTTGTCGGCTTTCTCAAGGATAATTTCAAGGCTTGCCATGCGGCTTACGCCGCGCAGCCGTTCGTTAATCTTTCTGTCGAAGTAGATATTTTCGGTATCGGCCATATGCTTCCATCCAAGATAATGAAGCTCGTCGGTCGACACTATCACGCCGTCCAAATCAAAAATAACACCTTTAATCATAGTCAAATGAGTTTTTAAGTAGCTATTAAGTAGCTATTAAAAATTAAACGATATATGTAGCTGTGGAATCTTGTAACATAAAACTTGCTCTTTTTTGTCGTTTCNNTCCTGTCGTTCAGTCGCATAGCCCGCTATGCTCCTTCGCTCCAGAACCTAAACGCCTAAAAAATAACAGTGTTTTATGTATACATTAATTTTCAATAGCTACTTATAAATTAAATTTCAAGAAATTGGATGGTCGTGCGCGGAAAACGGCACGATCGTCTGCCCACACATCATGATTTATAAAAATCCGGAATGTCGACAGTCACCCCTTTGCCGTCAACGTCATATTCCTTATCGTAAATTTTCAATTTGACGTTCTTGCCGTCTGTCTTGAATGAAGCGGAGTCTTTCGCGATATTGATGCTCAGAATGGCACCGCGGTATAAGAGTTTGAACGCCAGACCATTCCATTTTGCAGGCATTGACGGGGCGAAAGAGAGGACATCTCTGTCGGTGCGCATTCCTCCGAAGCCATACGCTATATTCGTCCATGCCGCGGAAATGGAGGTGGTATGCAATCCCTGGTATGTATTGTTGTTATAGTCGTCAAGGTCAAGACGAGTGGCGAAGCCGAAGAAATCGGTCGCTTCGTCATGTTTGCCTATCTCCGATGCGATCACCGAATGAATGGAAGGCGACAGGGATGACTCGTGCATGCAAATAGGCTCATAATATTCATAGTTGGCTTTTTTAACCGACATGGGGAAGTCCTGGGCATACATGAAGAGGAACATCAGCACATCGGGCTGTTTGACCATATCAGTGCGGTATATGCGGTCGTACGACCAGTAATCGTAAAGCGGCAACTCGTTCTTCTGAATCTTGTTAAGGTCAATATGGGGGAGATTGAAAAATCCGTCGTGCTGCTCGTAAACGCCGTCGGGACGTTGAAGCATTTTCATATGGCCGGCTATTTCCGCGAATTTTGCCAGTTCCGAATCCTCGAGCCGGAGTTTCTCGACGATTGCATTCCACTTTTCAGGAGATTCACTTTTCAGTTTTTCGGCTACTTTGAGGGTATAGTCAATAGATTTTTTAGCCACATAGTTTACAAAGCAATTGTTGTTGACCATCATATGGAACTCGTCGACGCCCATGACACCGTAATATCCATATTCGCCGGTATGGGGATCCTGCTGGACGCGGCTGGCGTAGAAGCGCGCTATCTCAATGAGCATCTCGATGCCGTGGCCATAGAGAAAATCCTTGTCGCCGGTGAGGGTGGCATACTGTTCGATTCCGAAAGCAACTGATCCGCTGACATGGATCTGAAGAGATGCGTGTTGCCATAATTCGCAGTTCTCCCATCCGTCGATAGTCGCGATTGGATAGCATGCTCCGTCGCAGTCAAGCACTTTTGCCCTGATCCTGGCCTGTCCCAGAGTGGAATACCTGAATTCCAGAAGATTTCTGGCGGCTTCAGGGTTGTTGAAGATGTAGAATGCAAGACAGTATACCTCCGTGTCCCAGAAGGCTTTGCCGCCATAAGCGTCACCTGTAAGGCCTTTTGCTCCGATATTGAGCGTGGGGTCAGAACCGTGATATGTCTGGTGGAGCTGGAAGATGCAATAGCGTATGCCCTGTTGGTTCTCGTCGTCTCCATCGATCACTATGTCGAGCTTGTCCCACACGTTCTCCCAGAACGCCTTATGCCGGCTGATCGCCTCAGCATAACAGACGCGGTCGTTGGCGAGCTGCAGCGCCTTTCCCCAGACAACGTCGGCCGGTTCGTTGATATATTTGGAGCTATTGATTTGCCCGAACTTAATGTTTCTTGCGACCTTGAATGTATGTTTCCACGCGTCGTCGGTGTTGCCAAGCACCTTCCCTGCATAATTCACGGAAATCTTGCGGAAGGAGAGGGGTATTCCCTCGGAAAGGGGGAGCGTAAATTCCGTACCGGCGTACAGATCGTCGGTGACAAGCGGCAGTTCGCCTTTGAAATCGTCGTCAAACTCCAGTCTGAATGTTGCCGCGAGATTGCGTTTGCCGATTTTAGTTTCGCCGAGAATGGCAAACACATCACCGGTCTTCTCCTTGCGGGGAGCGGTCCAGTTATTGGGTTTCTCTTCGGCGTGAATCGAAAAGTCAAGTCCGGTCTCTATTTTGATTTCCCCGCTGAAGTTGAGTGGCTCCATCGTGACTTGCTGTGCCCCGAGGTGAGTGTTGACCAGACTTGTGAACCGCTCGAACGACAGTCTGAGCTTTTTGCCGGTCTTCGTCTCCCATACGAATGAACGGGTAAGGACACCGGTGCGCAGGTCAAGCTCTCTTCTGAAATCGTAGAATTTTGATTTTGCCAAATCGAGAACCTCGCTGTCAAGAGTCAGACGGGTATAGAGCCAGTCGACTGAATTTGTCATGTCGGCGCCTGTAGTGACAAAACCGTTGTATGCTACCGGATGCTTGAACTTAAGCATCTCGAAAAATCCGTTAAAATAGCTTCCGACGTGTTTCTCTCCGCTGTAACCCTCGTCAAAATATCCTCTGACTCCCATGTATTCGTTGCCGAGAGAGAAGATTGACTCGGCAATTTTCCCATGTTTCGGATCAAAACCTTCTTCAATGATTTTCCACGGATCTAATTTGAAATAATTATCTGCAATCTTTGTCATAATTTTGTTTTGTATGTAAACTGACCGGCAGTCGGGCGCTGGCCGGTCGAATAAGGTCAATAAAACTGGTGGCTGCCATCAGATGCTGTATTCAGCCTCCGAAGCGGCGTCAATGCGATGTAAATGGCCGCAAACCACAGCGTCAAGCGGCTTGTCACTCCTGTTCTCGATTTTGATCGAGTTGTGGTCGATCTGCACATAGAGCTGCAGTCCTTTCCATACGAACGGGAACGAAACTTTAGTCCAGTGCTTCGGCAGATGCGGATTTAAAGAGAATTTATCGGACTGGAGCGCATTCAATATTCCGGCGATTCCGAACACCACCATCTGCCAGTTCATGCCGCAGCCTGCGATATGTATGCCTTCGGCGGCGCCTCCGTTCTCCACGTTGAGATCCTGTCCCTTGCATCCCTCGAACATTTCCCAAGCCTCGTTTTCAAGTCCAATTTTGTTTGCGAGCACGGCATGCGCCCCTCTCGAAAGAGACGAGTCGTGCGTGGTGTATTGCAGATAATAATCCCATGCGGCCTTTATCTCTTTGTCGGTAAATTCATTGATAAAGAGATAAAGCAGCATTAAGACATCGGCCTGTTTCAGGCATTTTGACCTGTACAGACGTTCCTGCGACGCGAAAATGGCGAAATGCTTGGATCTGTCTTTCCAGATCTTATCAAACTGAGGCTCGGCAAAATTGTCGAACTCCTCGCATTGCATGATCAGATCGGGATTCTTGTCAGAGCGTATGATCGGAAGTTTCTCGGAAATTTCTTTGAATTTTTGAATCTCCTCGTCGGTGGCTCCACCGAATTTGCCATATTTTGAAGCTATGTCGAGCGCAAACTTCACCATGCGGTTGGTATAGGCGTTGTTAGATGTCAGCGCCGTATATTCGTCGGGGCCCATGACTCCCAGCAGACTCGGGTAATCGTCGCCGTCGCGCCAGTCAACGCGGTCAACCCAATATCGAGCCGTTTCGACAATTGTCTCGGCTGTCTTCGGGTCTTTAAGATATTCGTCGCTTGTGTTGGCTGCGTAATGAGCGAAGGCATAGACCACATCGGCTGTGATGTGGACTTCATGATCTCTGTATTGCCAGTTCATGGCCGGACAGCAGTCGTTGCCCATATGGTCGGACTCCCAGGGGAAACGGGCACCGCGGTAACCTGATTTCGCCGCGTTTTTCCTTGCACCTTCGAGCGTGTTTACGCGGAAATCGACCAATGTTTTCGCACGGTCGGGGTCGGTATACAGAAAGAACGGAACAAGATAAACCTCCGTATCCCAGAAGAATCTGCCATAATAAAGGTCGCCTGCAGTGCCTTTGGCATCGATGGCCACTCTGGAGTCGCCGGTGACGTGGCAGCGTAGCAGATGGAATATCGAGGCGCGGATCGCCCTGAGCGAATCATCGTCTCCCTCTATCTCCACATCCGACTTCTCCCAGCGGCTGTTCCAATATTGTTTGTGCTCATTCAGGAGACGGTCGTACGACATGGAGGCAGTCTCGTCTAGAATCTGTTCCGGAGCAGCAGGTCTTAAATCGCGTGATGTTGTCACGGCCGAACGTTTCTCAATGACGAGGGTCTTGCCGGGTTCAACCAGAAATTCCGACACAAGGAAACCTCTGCGCGGTTCTTCGACATATTCCCATTTCGCATCGTCCGAAATAAGGCGGCAGACAGTCGTGATGGTGTCGCCGCCTGTGTTTAGGGCGCGGTTCACATTGGTTGTCACTTCGCTTTTCACCTCGTTGTCGGAGAGGCGGAGCACTTCGCATTGCAGTTTGCCTCCCTCAAGAGATCCGAACTCTATGAAATGGTCTTCTCCGTTTGTGCGAACATCGGTGTCTATCCCGGATTTTATCGAGATCCTGACGGGGCGGTCGACAGCCGTAAACGCGGCGCGCTGCACACTTAAATTGGGATGTACGCCGCTTATGAACCGTTCAAAATTAACCTTCAGATCTCCTTCGGCAGTATGCCATATAAGGTCGCGTTCGATCAAGGCGTCATGCATGTTCAGCTTTCTGCTGTAGCCGCTTGTCTTGCTCGTCAGCATGTCGAGTTTCTCTCCGGCGACAGTAGGCTCGATCCCGAGGAAATAAGGCAGGTTCACTATTTCCTCATTCATGTAGGGATGGTGGGCAAAGACTCCGGGAACGTATGTTCCCCAATGAGAAGTTACGACTGTTGCCGCATGATCGAAGTTAGAAGCGTTTGCAACCGGTTGCTTGGGAGAGGTGATGTTCTGAGGGTTGTTGCCGACATTCTCTTCCAGCGATCCTCTTGTATGCAAATATCCGCTTCCGATTGTAAAAAGACCTTCATAGGCTAACGCGGTGTTAGCCTTAAATTCTGTTTCTTCAAGAATCCAATGTTTATTCATAATAAAGTTTTGATATTAGTTATTCCAAGGGACGTAAGTAAATACAATGAATAATAATGTCGTATAAAAAGCTGCATCGTGCACTCCGCACGCAATACAATACTGCGGACGCAGTTTTAACCACAAATCTTATGTTCTGAATATTTACTTTATAGTCAAATAGTTGTTGTAGAATTGTTAACTTCCGGCATCAGCATGACAGCGGAATTAACAGTCGCTATATTTATAATATACAAAAATATGAATTTATTGTGTGCCAAACAAGTACTAAAGTATATTTTTCAGTGGCGCCGCATGAAATTTGAAAGGTTTGTCTCTCTCTTCTGTCACGCCTGACTCAGGCCTTGATCCTTAAAAATGTTGTTGGGAGGTATGGCTGTAACCTATGTGTCTATTTAGACGACACGGTGGTGAAGGTTACCAACATGTATCGCGAGGAGTTCCAGACCTTCCTCAACGGTCGCGTGGCTGGTAAATGACAAATATTGACAATCTGATGGATATGAATGAATTCGACACTCTATGTAATTTTCTTGAAGCCGATCGTCCGAGCAGGCGGATCGACCATTCATACGCCGTAACGGCCGACAGGCTGCGCGGGCCCGTGGAACAGACCTGTTACTGCACCTCAGGGTGCAACATGCAGTCGCTGAGGCGCAGTAACCGACGCGAGTCTCTGCGCAGCCATCTATCCCTGGTGGAAATTCCCTCCCTCAAAGCCTTATAAACGAAACAAAAGCGACTCCGATCCCAAAAATAAACTTGGTGTAAACAATGGGTAAGAAACCTGTCGAGATGAACATCGTGTATCGGTTTATGGATGGAAATGGGCGCAACACACACCTGGCTCGACAATGCATATTCCAGCGCGATCATCAGTCCGCCGAACACCACCCAGATTATGTTAAGAAAAATGTTCATGTCGAATAGATTTTTAATCTTCATGGGGCATGACGTAGAAGTCCTGTCCTAATTCTTCGGTCAGATAGTCTGCGGCCACTTCGGCACCTACTATCTGCGTTGTCAGAGAGTCACGGTAGTGCGATATTATGTTCTTGCGATATATTCCGTCGGCATAAGAAGTGAAACCGAGCGAGACCAATGCCTGCGTGATCTCATTGACTTCAGAGGTGCAGACATATGTCCATCCCCAGTCAAACTCACGGTGCACTTCGTCGGGATTCTCTTCACGGAAGCGAAGCATAGCTTCTTCCGCCAGCAGAATGGCCCGCGCAAGTTTTTCAGTGACCAGCGTCAAAGTTTCAGCCGACACGGTTATCTCAGGAATCTCGTTGATGACCGAGAAAGGGAGATTATCTATCTTTACCATTGCCGGGTCTATGTCTTTCAGCTGCATGATCTCCTCCAATGACGTGACTTTGACGCGCTTTATCATGTCGATGTCATATTCTATCCCATTGTTCCAGGAACCGGAGTCGTACAGTGTCTTCAAATAATTCAGGACCTCGGTCTTTTCATCACGGGATTCTACGAAAACCAATATTTCCGAGAAAAATTTGCCGTAATATTCCTCAAGAAACAGTGGCAGGCCGGGAAGATGTAACGAATTCTCCGGCAGAGGCCATCTCCACTCTCTTTCATGCGTCCAGTCAATGAATCTGTCGGAATCAAGCGAAGTCGCGACATAGCGATATTGTTCCTGCAACCCCAATCCTGTATCTGCGATTGACAGACATCTTCCCTGATATACACCGGTCTCGTATCCGTCGGATTCTACGTGGGAAGTAGACAACCCGTAGATGACGGGACGCCCTCCGGCTTTAAAGAGTTCTTTCCGCTTCACTGCGATGGCATATCTGGAGATGAGGCCGGTTTTATTGCCACGGTCATCGGCATATTTAAGAAAAGCGTGTAAAGGCATTTCTGTAAAACAGACTGCGGAGCGCGGCCCGTAGATGGTCGGAGAGCCATTGCGGCGGGACCATCCGCTGTGCAGAAATCCATCGTGAAGTATTTTCAAGAGAACCTGAAAAGCGTCGGCGTCTCGTGGTATTTTGTATTCATTTTCGTCGTATGTGGAGAATATGCATTGGCCTTCTCCGAACGAATCGAAATAATCGGGATATTTGAATTCTCCGGTGTAGCCAGGTTCGAAAAATTCCTGCAGCGAAGATATCTCACTTTCCGGTTTCCTTTCATGAACGAAATGGATAACCCATTCCGACAAGTCGCTTCTTACAGCTTTATGGTTCATAGGCTCAGGCGGATTTAGATTGCGAAGAACTTTTTATTAACTATGCAAGCATATGATATGCATATATTAACAAACAGCAATGGCGGCTCTAAAGTTGGCAGAAAACCAATCTGAACAGAGGGATGCTTCTCACAAAAAGAGAGAGCCATGTGAACAATTTCAGAGAGACTATGTAAGGAACTGCCGGGACTGAGAGGATTTTCTCAGACCAATCTCAAATATATGAGAATGTTTTATAAGGAATGGTCGCCAGTTGTCGAATCAAAAATCTCTAAATCGTCAGCCGCGACTGACGATTTAGAGATTTCTCAATTTAAGCTTCAGTCACCATATCATAATTTTGGCAGAAGAATATTGAGAAACGCTGGAAATATATCAGTCTGGCAATTGAAAAGGTAGCATTTCGAATGTTTGCCGATTGTTGGGGAAGAGCAAACCATTGAGCCGTAGTTCTGTATTGAAATATATAAAACTTGGCAGAGTAAATGTAGGTATAAGTCCCATTATCAGAACTTCACCCCGCCGTTCGACATTCCCGACTCCTGGGAATGGGTAAGGCTTGGAGATATATGTGCAACGATAACAGATGGTGACCACCAAGCACCTCCTAAAGCAACCTCCGGAATACCATTTTTAGTGATTTCGGATATTATTAATGGCAATATTTCTTTCGATAAGGCCAGATATGTTCCCAAGGACTATTTTAATTCCATACAGGAAGAACGAAAGCCAAGATATGGCGATATCCTCTTCACAGTAACAGGTTCATATGGAGTACCTGTTAAAGTAAAGACTAAAAGGCCATTCTGCTTTCAACGTCACATAGGATTGATACGGCCTTTACTTATTGGTGAAATACTATATTGGTGGTTCCAAAGTGCTTATATTAAAGATATATGTGATGAAAAAGCCACTGGCACAGCTCAAAAAACGGTGAGTTTATCAATGTTGCGGGAGTTGCTGATTCCATTGCCTCCAAAGAAGGAACAAGAACGAATTGTAGCTAAAATAAACGAAATCCATAGCTTAATTGAAGGCATTTCGGGATCAAGAAAAAATATTTCAGAAAGCATACAAAAGGCCAAATTGAAGCTTCTTGATCTTGCGATGCAGGTACAACCGTCCGCGATAGCA
>DAAV01000157.1:20521-40971 GCA_001701295.1 Bacteroidales bacterium H10 | reverse complement strand
GAGAAAATTTTCACCGACGAGTATTTTGTAGAGAAGGCCAAAGAGATGGAGAAACTCGGAGCAAAGATGGTCACCCTTAAGGATATGGCCGGACTCGTAAGTCCCTCGCGTATCTACAGTCTTATGCCCAAGCTTAAGGCCGCTCTTAAGGTGCCTGTGGATTTCCATACTCATTGCACACCCGGCTACGGTCTGGCTGCAGTGCTCACAGCTATCATCCAGGGTGTGGATATCGTCGATACCAACATATGGTGGTTCGGTGGTGGTTCTGCCGCACCTTCTATAGAACTCATCAACATTTTCTGCCGCAAGATGGGCGTCGAGCTTGAAGCAGATATGGAGGCTGTGGCCAAGATCCGTCACGAACTCAAGGATGCCCGTAAGGCACTTGCGGATTTCGACCTTAACAAAGACAAATGGCCGAAAGATTTCGACGAGGCTTACAAAGCTATGCCCGCAGAGATCGACGCTGAATTCGACCGTGCCATCGAAGCCGCCAAGGCTAACAAGGAAGAGGAACTTCTTGATGCATGCCATAAGATCGAGGCCTATTTCGGACTGCCCAAGCCCAACGAACTTGTCAAGAATGCCGAAGTTCCCGGAGGTATGTATTCCAATATGGTAGCCAATCTCCGCTCTCTCGGTGCAGAAGATGTGCTTGAAGAGGCCATGGCCCTTATCCCGAAAGTAAGACGCGACGCCGGTCTTGTTCCACTTGTGACTCCTACCAGTCAGATCGTAGGTTCACAAGCTGTCAACCTCGCTATGGACCGTCGTGCGGGCAAACCTGACTATACAAACAAGAACAACCAGTTCATATCGCTTGTCAAGGGTGAATACGGTACTACTCCTGTTCCGGTTGATCCTAAATTCCGTGAACAGATCACAGGAAGCGCCGAGGAGAAACCTTATGATGTAAGCACATATAAGACTCCGGCCAACCCCGAACTCGAAAAGTTCGGCGGAGTGAAGCTCGCCCAGAATGAAGAGGAATTCCTGCTTCTCGAACTTCTCCCTGCTGTTGCCAAGACATTCCTTACAAATCAGCGCAAGGCCGAGTTTGAGGCCGGCAAAGCCGCCGCTCCTAAAGTTGCTGCCGCTCCTGTTCAGGCCGCAGGCCCTGTGACAGGTCCCGTGTTCAAGGCTCCGATGGGAGGTACCGTGATGGAGATCCGTGTAAAAGCTGGTGACACTGTGAAACCGGGTGATGTCGTTCTCGTCTATGAAGCCATGAAGATGGAGAATGACCTTGCGTGTGACAAAGCCGGTGTCGTTAAGCGTGTGCTGGTCGGTGAAGGAGATGTCATGTCGACAGATCAGCCCATCATCGAATTCGCTGCAGAGGGAGAGTCTGTCGCTCCGGTTGCGGAGTCAGAGGAAATTGTCGGTTCTGGCGAGATCATGAAGGCTCCCATGGGTGGTACTGTCCTCGAATTCAAGGTCAAACCCGGCGATACTGTGAATCCCGGAGATGTGGTGCTCGTTTATGAAGCCATGAAGATGGAAAACAATCTTATGGCTGACCGCGCCGGTACGGTTGCCCGTCTTCTGATTGAAGAAGGCGAAGTTATGGCTACCGACCAGCCGATCATCGAATTCGGTGTGGCTGGCGCTGCTCCAAAAGCTGCTCCCAAGGCGGCACCTAAACCCGCTCCTGTGGCAAAACCCGCTCCAAAGGCTGAGGCGGCTGCGCCTAAGGCCGAGGCTCCTAAAGCTGTGACTCCGGTTGATATCAACCGTGCATTGTCTCCTATCGAAGGGGGTACGGCTTCTCAGAGCATACTGCCAAATAACCGCAAAGACAATGCCCCCTCATTGAAACTCGCGGAAGGCACAACTCTTGAGATCANNTGATGGCGGTATTCAGATCCGCATCACAACAGGTAAATAAAACCCTTAAAATATTAATATAAATATCCTGCCGGTAAGGCAGGATATTTTTTTGTTCTTTGGCTGCATAAAAAGAAAAAAGGCCTGACTCTTTGTCGAAATCACTTCGCCGCCGGATCAGCCTTTTTCTAACTTTTAACTTTTAATCACATTTGGAACCAAAACACGTCTGTATGCTTTGAAATTCTACATCCAACAAACTGTTGATCTAAGCTGTCCTTTACTGAAACCTGATCGGTCTCCGTTTTCAAACGCCATAATCAAATTTCAATGATTGTCGGTGTTTGTTTCCTTTTTCAAACCTGTTGCAAAATTAGTGTGTTTGGCCAACATTTCCTAATGATATGATCATTAGGAAATGTAATGGTAAGATGTGTATATTGTTAATATATTAATAATAAGTAATTTGAATGTGACATATCGGGGAAATTTTGAAGTGCGAATATTATCGGTTCTGCTATCCCCCTCGGTGCGTGGATATTGCCATCCTGGCAGATGTAATTTACCGTCTTACTGCTATATTGTTAAATAAAAATATATGTAAGGCTTGTCTAATCAATAAGATAAGATTCTTGTCTATTACTGTAGACCTTACCTTATGACTTTTTGTGCCGATAAAGAGGCTTACGGTTGAAATATTGCTGCATAAACAAAGCCGCAGATGACATCGGATCCGCGGCTTTATGATTATGGAGCATTTTAGAATTTACATGAAGCACAATATGATGACCTGTGCAGCTATCACACGCATGAACATCGTAAGAGGGTATACGGTCGAGTATGCAACTGCGGGTGCGTCGTTGTTGGCGATTTTGTTGCCATAGGCAAGTGCCGGAGGGTCCGTGTAATTACCTGACATCATACCGCAGATGGTAAAATAGTTCATCTTGTATTTTGCTCGCGCTATTATGCCGGTGACGATAAGAGGAATCACTGTGATTATAAAACCATAGCCTACCCATGTTATACCACGAGCGTTGAAGACTGTCGCTGCAAAGTCTTTCCCCGCCGCTATACCGACGGAGGCGAGGAAGAGGCAGATTCCGATCTCTCGTAGTAACAGATTTGCCGAAGAGTTGGTATATGTCACGAGATGGAATTTATGACCATATGCACTGATCAGGATCGCGACTACGAGCGGGCCTCCCGCAAGACCGGGCTTCATAGGCACTGACATACCGGGGAATTGCAGAGGTATGCTTCCGACCAGAATGCCGAGGAAGATACCTATGAACATCGTGATAAGATTCGGCTCGTTCAGTCGTTTCATGGAGTTTCCCAGTTTTCTGGCGAGATTGTTTATATCATCAAGCTTGCCGACTACTGTCAGGCGGTCGCCCATCTGAAGACGAAGATTGGGAGCGGCGAGCAGGTCTACACCTGCACGATTCACGCGCGTGACATTGAGCTGGTAGGCGGAATGAAGACGCAGTGAGCCGAGTTTGACTCCGTTATATTCGGTGCGGGTTACAAGTATGCGCCGCGATACGACAGGGCCGGTTTCCATCTCCCAGGTCTTTTCTATTTTTGGACCGATAAAGCGGCTGAATATTTCTTCATCCTGTACAGAGCATATTACGAGTACTACATCATTGACTTCAAGTACATCTTTCGATGTCGGTATTATGACGCGACCGTCTGGTTTCTCGATACGCGATATGACATAGTTTACAGAAATAAGAGTATGCATTTTCTGCATGTTAAGTCCGTTGATCATCTCATTGGTCACACGGAACGTGGCTTTGTGAGGGGCAAGAGCTGAAGATTTCTGATCTGATTCTATTTCTGCAGTCTCTTTTTCCGTATCTATTTTAAATATGACTTTCAGTATAATCATAGTGAGAATTATACCGACCACACCGAGAGGATACGCCGCAGCGTAACCCATGGACATCTGCTGGCTGATGTCGTAGCCGTCGGGATTGACCTGCAGAAACGTCTGCTGCGCCGCACCGAGTCCCGGAGTGTTTGTTACCGCACCGCTCATGATACCGACCATCTGGGAGATAGAAGTCTCTCCCTCGGATCCTCCCTGGAGGAAATAAATAGTGATCATTATTCCTACATTGAGCGCGATTCCGAGCATGGCAAGCATGTTCATCTGTATTCCTCCTTCTTTAAAAGAAGAGAAGTATCCGGGACCGACCTGCATGCCGATTGAGAAGATGAACAGAATCAATCCGAATTCCCGGAGAAAATGCAGGACATCGCCATNNTAGCCGAAATGTCCAAGCAGGATTCCTACAAACAATACGAAAGTAACACCAAGGGATACTCCGAAAAATTTTATCTTTCCCAGATATATGCCTGCGAAAATCACGAATGAGTAAAGCAATATCGTGTTGGCAAGGGAAAGATTGTGGGGCATGAATAAATCAATTAGCCATTCCATTTGACACCAATCTTTTATTTTGCGTACCATAACCTCATTCGTCATGCAACAAATGGCGTTATTGTTCACGCGATAACCTTAATATTTCTTAATTTAAGTGCAAAATTAGCTAAAATTTACCAAATACTAAAACGGCGCGACTGTTTTCTCTTCTTGTCGCGCCGTTTTTTACAGTTTATTAATAGGTAATGGTTCCTGTCAGTTTTTAACGGAATAAACCGCAGAGTGAATCTGACTAAGTACCTGTCCTTATTTCACAATAATTTTTCTTGTCGTGTCTCCTCTCTTTTCGATATAGAGTCCCGGTGCAAGAGGTTTTATAGCTTTTGAGCCTTGAAGTGTGAAATACACCGGTTCGGTTTTTTCTTCGGGGATGATACCTGTCAGGGATGTCGCTACCGCACCATTGGGTTTGACAGTGATATATATATCGCGGTTGACAGGATAAGAGCCTTCCACATCGAATTGCGTTCCACTGTTGTTATGAGGAATAAAATTATGCGTTTCCTCGCTGCCGGTTATACCTCGTATCACCTTATAGGTCTTCCCGTCTTTCATTTCAGTGTCAGTGACTTTCTTGCCGGGCCACTCTCCGAATAAGGATGGTTTACCGTCTTTATAAGCGTAGAGATACATATTTTCCCAGCCTGACTGGTCGTCGATATAGATATTATATGTCTTGACCGACGGTTCTGTTGTGGTGGGATCCGGCAGTTGATTGCAGCTGTTGCCGTACACTTCCAGAAAGAGATTTTTTCCCGACGGTGCTGTCAACGCGTCAAACTGAATTTCACTGTTATTATTGAATATAAGATTCCAGTTTGTACCGTCGCCGGTGAATCCGACCCTCTTGTATGTCACTCCCGATATAACCACGGTCTCTTCGAATTTGGTGCCGGGCCAGCCTCCGAACATTTCTGTATCTTTGTGTCCGTCGGCCCATGCATATACATACAGATTGTCCCAGCCGGTCTTATCAGTCACGTAGATTCCGGCTTCGGAGGGCAGGGGATCATCCCCCGGATCTACTGGATCCGGATCCTCTTCATCGAATTCAAGATCAGGTGCTGTCGGGTCTGTGAACTGATTCACACTTTTCCCGTTTGTGGCGAAGTAATAGTTCTCTTCGTCAAGTGTTATGGTTCCCAGATTTACTTGGATCTTGTCATTGTTCTTATTGTTGAAAATCAGATTGGCCGTTTCTCCGTCATGTCCGTAGACCACGAATTTCTTATATTCCACTCCTGATATGGTGACGGTCTCTTCCGGCATTGAGCCGGGCCAGCTTCCTAATATCTCGATTGTTGTTTTGTCAACGGTGTTCCAGCTGTAAAGAGTCACATTATTTCCCCATTCCGCTCTGTCTGCCACATAGATGTTGTGGGTATTCTGTCTGGCACCGTCAGTGCGGATATAGACTGCATAGCCTTGCGCGGGAAGTGTGAATTGAGAGCCTTTGTTCAGTTGAGTCACGTTTCCGGTGAATATATCGGTAGCCGTATATCCCGGCAGATCGCTTGTCACTGTAAATGTAGACTGTCCGTCTCCGAAGTTCAGCATTACCACTACTGACTCACCCTTGTTTGTCCGTTCATAGACATATACTTTGTCATCACTCGTGGAATGGTTGACAAGAGTATTTTGTGTCGCGCCTGTGTCGAGAGCCCTTTGGGTGTGTTTGAGATTGCAGAGTTTTTTTATCAGATCAGTCATTTCCGTGTCGGGATTGCTCCAGTCGATAGGAGTCTTTTCCGACAGCATGATCTTCCCGGACTTGTATTGTATTTCCTGACCGTTGTAGATGAGCGGCATACCGTAAATGGTGAATTCAAGTACAGTCAGGGGACGCAGATATTTGTGGAAATGTACATTTTCTGTTCCGCCTTTGTCCTGCACCACATCATGATTGCTGAGATACACCATGCGTGAACGACCATAATATGCCGATTCGTTGTGAAGGTCGGCGCAGTCTTTTCGAAGCGTCGTTACATTGCCGCCGCGACCGAAGTCAAGCAACCTGTCGTGGAAATACCAGGCATAGTTGTAATCGAACCATCCGTTGGATACGAGCGCGGGCTTCGAGTCATCCTCCGCAAGCCATCCCACACGTTTACCGTTCTTGAGCACTCTGCTTGTGGCTTTCTCCCAGAAAGTATCGCTCGGACCGGAAGCGTAATCACAACGGAAACCATCCACATCGAATTCACTTACCCAGTACTGCATGGCGTCGATCATCGCATCATGCAGGGCTGTATTGCTGAAATCGAGCTGGTAGACATCGTTCCAGCCGTTAGGACTGTAGAAATTGTTGCCGTAATATTCGGGATGTTGTGTGACCCACACATTGTCTTTCGACGTATGGTTGGCTACCCAGTCGAGCCATACTTCCATACCCCGGTCATGAGCCTTGTCAATCAGTGAATGCAGATCGTCGGCATTTCCATACATCGGGTCGATCCCTTTGTAGTCGCGGACGGCGTAAGGACTCGAATATGTTCCCCATTTGCCTTCTACACCAGGCGTGTAGATAGGCATGAGCCATATTACATCCACTCCGAGATCCTTGAGACGGTCGATCTGGTTTTCTACACCTTTTAAATTTCCCTCGGGTGAGAAATTGCGTACGAAGACCTCATAGATGACACGGTTCTGAGGTGTCCGTATATCGGAATCCGCCTGCCCCGCCGCTGTCGTTCCGGGTAGGAACAACAGGGCAAGCAGGCGGGGGATTAAGGTTCTGGTTCTCATTTATACTTTCCCCTTAATCTTATCTTATGATTTTGCTGATTTTGTCACCTTTGCGGCAGATGAAGATACCGTTTGCAGGCTGCATGACGCGTACGCCCTGAAGAGTGAAGTATTCTTCGTCCGCGTTTTCGGCTGTGACTGTTGCGATTCCGGAAGGCTGGCCACCATCGGGATTGGCGGTAAAGTAGAGATTTTCGGTCATTGTAAATGAACCTTCGATATCGTACTGTGTGCCGTCGTTGTTATTGAAAATGAAGTTGTAGTCAGTGGAATTCTCCTCTACATTGAGTATGACTTTATTATATGTGACGCCGTCTATTGTGACTTCTGTAGACTCGGTTTTCGCACCGGGCCATCCGCCAAGCAATTCGGGAGCTCCGGCAGGATTGTAAGCGTATACATAAAGATTATCCCAACCGGTCTTGTCATCTATATAGATATTGTATGTCTTTACACCGGGTGTGGGTAGAATCTCATAGTTGTCGGCGTTGACCTTGACATAAATGTCCTTTCCTGATTCAGCCGAGGGACCGTCAAACTGGCTGCCGTTATTGTCATTGAAGATCAGATTATATGAGTATCCGTTGCCTGGGAATTCATATTTTTTATAAGTGTCTCCTGCGAGTGTGACACTACCTGCGGATGAGGCACCGGGCCATCCTCCGAAAATCTCTGGCGCGTTTGTCCCCCAGCCGTATACGTATAGATCTGCCCATCCTGTGTTGTCGATCGCATAGACGAATGTCGATACCGGTTCGAAATTGGTGTTCGGGTTCTCCGGGTCCGTATATGCGTTTACGAGGATACCATTGGTGGCGTAATAATAATTACCGCCGTCCACGGTGATCGAGGCGAGATCTACCTGGCTGCCGTTGTTATTGTTGTTGAGGATCAGATTGGCTGGTTTGCCGTCGAATTCGTCGCTAATTACGAATTTGTCATAAGTTACGCCGCTTATGGTTTCGGTCGCTGAAGGAGCGGCACCGGGCCATGCACCGAAGATTTCGGTGTCGTCACCCCAGCTGTAGAGCGTGACTTCATTCCATCCTGCCATATTTGCCACATAGATGTTTGTCGATGCCTGAGAGGCGAATCCTGCTGCGCAGAGCGCGAGCGAGAGAAGTAATTCTTTTTTCATGAGGTTAACTTTTTTGTTTTAGATTTTGATGCTGCAAAGTTAATTCTGTTTTTTCCTTTTGTAAAGCATTGTGGTCCATTCGGAATTCAAATAAAGAATTCTGGATGGCTATATTATTGATAATAAAAGAATTGACTTTTTGAAAATCAAAGTTTTCTCAAAGCCAATTCTAAATGTCCTGAAGTGATATGTGTCGCCTGTTATGGCGTTTTTTGCTGACCCGGGAGATTGACGAAAACTATTCGAACATCGCGTCGTTCACGTTTGCCTCGTCGATTGTCTCCTCTTCATACTGCGGTACGGTGAAATGTTCAGAACCGCACAGATCCATATTTTCGGGGAAATCGAATTTGGTGTCTTGCGAATAAGGCAGTTTGGGATCGGCATATACTTTCTTCATATATAAGCCGTAGATAGGCAACGCCGCTTTCGCTCCTTGTCCGAATGCCATGGAGTTGAAATGGATGTAACGTTCTTCGCCTCCTACCCACACTCCGGTCACCAGATCGGGAGTGAATCCCATGAACCAAGAGTCGGAGTTGGCGTTGGTGGTTCCTGTCTTTCCTCCCATTTGCGCATGAATGCCGTAGCGGCTGCGAAGACTTGCGCCCGTACCAGAATCGACTACGTTGAGCAGAATTGATACGATGCGGTTGTAGGCTTCCTCAGAAGTCACTTCAGTGCGGTGGGGGACTGCGGAATAAATCAGATTGCCCTGATTGTCCTCTATGCGTGTCACATATATAGGATTGACGCGTATGCCGTGATTGGCAAAGGTCGTATATGCCGCCACCATGTCGCCGACGGAAACATCTACTGTGCCGAGGCATAGAGGGAGTGTAGGCTCGATATATCCTGAAAGTCCGAACATCCTCATCTTGTTTGCAAGTGTTCCCGCTCCGAGTTCATTGACCAGACGGGCGGAGATCCAGTTGTTGGAGTTGGTGAGTGCCCAGCGCAGGTCTACCATCTGTCCGACACGGGCACGACTCGAGTTTCGGGGAGCCCAGTTGCCGAATACAGGTTGCGTGTTTGAAAACATGGAGCATGGAGTGAAATCCTGTTCCATGGCCAATGTGTAGAGAAACGGTTTGGCTGTCGATCCGATCTGACGTTTTCCACGTGAGACCATATCATACTGGAAGTGTATGAAGTCGGGACCTCCGACATATGCCTTGACATAGCCCGTGACGGGATCCATGCTCATCATGCCTGTACGGAGTATCGTCTTCATGTACATCAGCGAGTCATACGGAGTCATTGTGACCGATTTCGAACCGGGTACAATGCGCGTCACACTCTTCCCATGTTCTGTTTTGGTCTCTTTGACATATGCGAAAACATCCATCTCATATTTTGTATGAAATGCCTTGTCGATTTCTTCTTCGCTGCATCCGGCGGCTTTCATGGTGCGGTAACGCTCCGTCTGTTTTATGGCATTCTTGATCAGCCGCTGCACGCTGTTGTAACNNCGTTGGGGTTCGAGGTATAGGGCCCCGTGCGTGAACCTCTCTTTTCATTCTCGAAGGCCGGCTGGAGATAACCGCCCAGATGTTCGTTGACAGCCTGTTCGGCATAGTTCTGCATGCGCATGTCAATGGTAGTGTATATCTTCAGACCGTCGGAATAAAGGTTGTAATAACTTCCGTCCGGCTTCGGATTCTTGAGAATCCATCCGTATAATGGATCCTCTTCCCATTTCAGCGAATCTGTATTATAATTGCCGAGGGCTATCTTGTATGCGCTGGTGCTGCCGTAGTCGTTGCGTTTCGGACGGACAGGCTTCTTGGCTGTCATCAGTCTTCTGATCTCTTCACGCAGATATGGTGCCCCACCTTCTTTATGATCCACTTTATGATAGTCGAGAGTGAGGGGTAGTTCTTTCAGCGAATCGGCCTCGGCATAGCTTAGAAAACCGGCCTTGACCATCTGGTCGAACACCACGTTCCGCCTTTCACGCGTGCGCTCTTCGTGACGTAATGGATTGAAATAGCTGGGATTTTTGAGCATCCCTATAAGCATGGCAGCCTCCTCTATTTTAAGATCTCTCGGTTCTTTGCCGAAATATACGTTTGCCGCCGTCTTGATTCCTACCGCATTGTTCAGGAAGTCGAAGCGGTTGAGATACATATTGATTATCTCGTCTTTTGTGTAGAATCTTTCGAGTTTGACGGCGATCATCCATTCTATAGGCTTCTGTATCGCTCTTTTGAAAATATTGCTTGAGGGTTGCGAATACAATTGCTTGGCAAGCTGCTGTGTGATGGTAGACGCGCCTCCGGCCGATTTGTCACCGAGCATGAGGGTTTTTACGGCAGTTCGTCCGAGAGCCTTGAAATCTNNGTTCGAGGAAACGCACGTCTTCAGTTGCGACAAGAGCATTGATCACATGTGGGGAGATGCCGTTGTAATCGGTATAGACACGGTTGCCGGCACCGTAATAATATCTGCCGAGTTCTGTCGTGCCGTCCGATGCGTATACGAGCGACGCAAGTTTATCATGCGGATCTTCAAGCTCTTCGATGGGGGGCATGTAGCCTATTACCCCGTTATAGATCAGCATCAGGAAAAATATGATGACGAATCCAAGGCTCAGGAATGATATCCAGAGCCATTTGACGAGCACGCGGTTCCTCCGGTATTTTTTAGATTTCCTTTTTTGCGGCTCTTCGAAGTCATATATGTTGTCGTTCTTGTCCATATCAGAATGTGGTCAGTCCGGTTTATGCTTGGTGGTATGTACTGTGTTCGGCCATTCCGCAACTGCAAAGATAACAAAAATTTTTCAGAAGTGAGCGGACAGGCTCATTTCTTTGCCTTTTGGACCGAGAAACCGAATTTTCCGATCATTTCTCCCAATCCGTAATAGTGCCCGTGACAGTAGGCCATGATTCCGGCTTTCTCAAGGCTGAAGCGCCCTGTTTCCGGATCGATCCAGCGTGTATCCGCCCGTACGTTCAGGACGTCGGCCACAAACATATGGTGTGTTCCGAGATCAGTCACGCTTTTCACCCGGCATTCTATGCTCAGGGGTGATTGCTCGATAGTGGGGGAAGCAACTTTTTCTCCCGGAATGGGTGTAAGCCCTGTCTCTTTCCATTTGTCGTGATCCTTTCCTGAGCGCACTCCTGCCCAGTCGGTCGCACGGGCCATCTCGACAGTCGTCAGATTGATGGTGAATTCCATGTTTTTCATCAGGATTGGAAATGAATGTCGTTCGGGCCGCACGGATATGTAACACATGGCGGGATCGCTGCATATTGTGCCTGTCCAGGCTATTGTCAGCGGATTCCACTCTTCGGGAGTCGCGCCTACGGTCACGATTACTGCGGGCAACGGATAAATCATCGTACCCGGTCTCCAGGATTGTTTGCTCATAAATAATATGTATGGTTTCTGATATTATTCGGAATGCCGGTTGCGTGCAAGCTGTTGATAAAGGCTTGGCTTGAGGCCGGTCTCTTTGGTAAAGACTGATATGAAGGTGGCTTGCGACTTGTATCCTACACTTTCCGCTATAGCCTTAATGGTGAGGTTCCCGTAATTATCTATGTCTTCCAGACGACGCATGGCCTCTTTTATGCGGTACTTGTTCAGAAACGCGCGGAAATTCATGCCATATTCGTCATTTATGACTTCTGACACATAGCGTGCGTTTGATTCTATAGCAGCCGCGAGACGGTCTATGCTGCATTCCGGATCACAATAAAATTCCGGATTCTTCATCACGTCGCTTATACGGTCTGTCAGTTCGTCACGACGTTCTTTTGTGATCAGAAGTTTTCGTGACTGTATTGCAGGCCCCGTTGCTGATTCCCTGCAATCTTTCTCGACCTCTTTCAACCGGTTTTCAAGTCCGGAGATTCCCCCTGTGTAATGCCTCTCGGCTTCAAGAAGAGAGAGGTTTCTTTTATAAAGTTCTTTCCAGGCGTCAGAAAGTTTTCGTTTCTGTTTCCAGAACAGAACGGATAGAAAAGCGATTATCGCGATGACTGCGAAAAGGACGATTATCCAGTATCTTTGCAGCGCGTTGGCGGTGTTCAGATTTCTTATTGTATATGCATCGGAGTTCTGTTCGTAAAGGGCTTGCGAGTTTTTTATTATGTTCAGTGTCTCACGGCTGAACAGTGAATCCGAAAGGGCCAGATAGTCTGATTTATAACGCATGGATTCAGTCTCGTTTCCCATGCTTTCGTATACTCTTGCGAGATCCCGCAGTGATTCTGCGAGAAGATTGTTATAGCCTTTTGTTCTTGCCGTCTTCTGGNNCTTCTCGTTGATGTGAAGATAGTGGAGTGCGGAGTCTATTGAATTCTCCCGTTCGTACGTGTGTGCTATATGTGAATTGGCTGCCGCCTCGCAGTCGGGAGAATCAAGTGAATCGCGGGCAAAAGAGGCTGCGAGATGAAAGAGGCGTACCGCCTCTTTTGATTTGCCTTGAAGATCGTTGATGAGTCCTTTGTTAAGCAATACGTCATACTTGGATCTTGGATCCTTGGGTGCGAGTTCTATGTTGAGCTGATAGTACTTTTGTGTGGAATCGACATCCTCTTTAAGATAATACGCATAGAGAAGATTGTTGTATATCACGGGTCGAGCCGATGATTCGGTATTGTCGCCGAGAGCCGCGAGTGCTTTGCGATAGAATGAAATGCCGGTGTCAAGGTCTTCTATCGCGGAAAACACATTGCCGATACTTATGTAGATGGATGGAAGACGGTCATGAATTCCGTTGCGTTCCGCTATGCTTCGGGCCTGAAGATATGCCTGCATGGCTTCAGCATAATTCTCGCGTGAATAAAGTATGTTGCCGCGCCGGTAATGGGCCATTGAAAATAATCGTCGGGAATCCGCACCGTTGTCGCGGGAACAGACGACTGTAAATATTTTTAATGCATCATCAATGTCTCCGCGCTCAAGAGCTTCTTCTCCTTCTTGGAATAACGTGTCAATCTGGACCGAATTCATAATACGCATATCGGTTGTCACCGATGCTTTGCCTGAAAGAAAGAATACGGTGAAAAGGCATCCGCACGCGGCCAGAAACATATGACGAAGCATTGTCATCATGATTATTTATTCTTCGGAACTAAAAGACAAATTTAATCAAATCGCATATAATAACAAAATAGAATGCCGTACAAACGTGCAAAAAACATGAATTCTGTTAAAATTGTTATGATTTCGCGAAATCGAAAGGTTTTCAATGTCGATTTCCGGATTTATGCCTGTATTGTGTGTATATTTGCATCCAAACATTTTAAAACAACAATGATATGAAACATTTTTACGATGTGACGGTGCGATTGGCTGTTGTCTTCGCTGCCGGATGTTCTGCAATTGTGGCGGATGCCGCGCCTGCGACGCCGACATCTCTTACAACCGAGGTTACAGGCACTCGTGTCGAACTCAACTGGATCAATGGTGACGGCGGAACGCCGCTGGTGGAATGCGGTTTCGAAGAGGAGTCATTTCCACCCTCGGGATGGTCGGCCAAAGTGACGAACGATTATAAATATTTATGTTCATGGTTCCGTTTCCCCGGAGAGGATTTTATCCAGACGGGAAATTATGAGGATTATATCCATTCGGGCGAGGCAAGTGCCATGATGTATTTTGATATGTATTCCATGGCCGGTGATCATGATGCTGCTCAGGATGAGTGGCTTGTTACGCCGTCAATCGATAATGCCGCTTATCTCGAACTTTATTATTACATGGATCCCCAGATTCTGGAATATGGTCTTGATGACTCTTTCCCGGATCATTATTATATAAAAGTCAGCACTGATAACGGCGAAAGCTGGTCTGTCTTGTGGGATGCCCGCTATGATGCGGAGCCGAGTCTCGGCTGGCACAATCTCGTTCTTGCTCTTCCTCAGGACGGCCCGGTGAAGATCGCTTTTCAGGGAGTGAGTGATACGGCCGACATGGTCCATTTCCTTTGGGCGCTCGATGATGTCAGAGTTCTCTCTTCACGTAAAGGTACGGATATAGTGGACGGTTATACCGTGATGCTTGACGGGGAAATAATTGCCGAGCATGTTAAAAGTCTCGGATACGTGGACCGTAGTGCCAAGTCTCCCGGTACACATCGCTATGAGGTATATGCTGAATCTGGCGATACTCTTTCTTCTGGAATATCCGCTGAAATAACGATCGCGGAGATTGACTTGCTTCCTCCGGTGAATGTGGCGGTCAATACCTCCTATGACGATAATGATGAGTCATACCTTGTCAGCGTCAGCTGGGACACTCCGCAGGGAGTGATCGCTCCTTCTTCGTACAATGTATATTGCGATGGTTTTGAGGTCGCTACAATGCTTGAAGAAAACTCGATTGATTTTTACGGCTATACCAAAGGTGTATATGATTTTCAAGTTACCGCCGTATATCAGGATCCTGACGGAGAGTCGGATCCGGTGGGATCGCGTGTGGCTATAGACACTCGTTATAATGCCAGAAATCTTCAGACTTTGTCTGATAATGGAAATGTGATATTGACATGGGAATCACCAGAAGATGGCGATCACTCTGTAACTCATTATGAAGTGTGGAGAGGTGATGTGAATGTAGATGAAGAGGTTAAGGATTTAATGATATCGGATGTTAATGTGAAGCCGGGTAAGTATCGTTATTATGTCACAGCGGTTTATGAGGACGGAGTTAAGGCGCTTCCCGCTTATATTGATGTGGATAACGGAGATGCCGCTCCTCGCCAACTTCCTCTTTCCGAGAATTTTGATGTAGGTTATCTCCCTGCAGACTGGATTTTGGAGAATTTGTGGGATAATACTCCATCCAATTTGCTGTGGCAGTTTGGTGATCCTAATGGTATTGGCGTGACGGGTGAAGGATTTGACAAGGGGTTTGCCTCGATAGACTGTATAAACAGTGGTTTTTATTCTCTTGACGGAACTTTGGTGACACCGTCTATAAGTGTGAAAGGGTGCGATCTCGATAATCTCGCCGTGACATTCGCATACGACTATGCTTCATCGGGGTTTGATTCTGAGGCGACACTTGAGATCGAGACAGACAATAACGGCTNNACTCCCGTAGAGTCTCTTGAATCTTACGAACCGAGCGGAGAAAAGGGTGTCTTCAGCCCTAAGATTGTAAAATACAATATTGGTGACTTTATATTGGATGCCTCGACTGTGCGTCTTAGATGGCATTATGCAGGTATGTTTGATTATCATCTTGCCATTGATAATGTCCGGGTGGCTGATAAGGAAAGTTCGGTAAATGTTACAGAGTGTGAAATGATAAAGGTGATGCCGACTTCGGAAGGCCTTGATATTTATACACTCGAAGGAATATGCCATGCGGAAGTCTTCTCTGCCGATGGCAGACTTGTTGCAACTATAGGAGAATCCGGTATCGGTTTGACAAAAATAGCGCTTGATTGCACCGGTGTATTGATTGTCAATATCTCGGCTACTTCCGGTTCCCGCGTAGTGAAGGTGAGAAGATGACAGTATAGATCTGCGGCGGGAAATCCCGTTCTATGATACTTTTGTAATGACAGCATTTTTGAGACATGTCGGTTTCGGAAATGCTGTCTGTGATTTGTGGGTAAGTAACTGGCCGAAATTATTTTAATAAATCTAACCTCTCGGTATAAAATAATTTTGAACAGTTACTTCTATGTAAAAAGATTTAAAATGGTTCTTATTCTTTATCAAAATTTGTTATCTTTGCGTTTATATTGAGTAAGAAGCATGTCTGATCCCGATATTTGCATCTTTTGCTTATAAATATTGAGGTTTATTCTGTATTGTGACAATTCAGAAGTTGTTTATTTTTAAACGGCATGTTGAGACGGACCATTGTAAATATTAATATAACCCTTTGAAATATGAATAACGAAGAATTATTGAAGACTGTTACCGGGCGTGCCCAGAAATGGCTGGATGACCGATATGATGAGGAAACACGTGCTGAAGTCAGAGCTATGCTCGATGCCGAAGACAAGACTCAGCTGATAGATGCCTTTTATAAAGATCTCGAATTCGGTACGGGTGGTCTGCGCGGCATTATGGGTGCCGGTACAAACCGTATGAATATATATACAGTAGGAGCGGCCACTCAGGGTCTGGCCAATTATCTTAAGGATACGTTCAAGGAACTTCCGCAGATCTCTGTGGCGGTGGGTCATGACGTACGCAACAATTCGCGCAAGTTCGCCGAATTGACAGCCCGTGTATTCGCTGCCAATGGAATCAAGGTCTATCTTTTTGACGGTCCTTGTCCGACGCCGGAAGTTTCATATGCGATCCGCAAACTCGGATGTCAGAGCGGTGTCATGGTGACTGCCAGCCATAACCCCAAGGAGTATAACGGTTATAAGGCATATTGGAGCGATGGCGCTCAGATGATTGCTCCGCACGACGTGAAGACCATCGAATATGTCAACGCGATAACTTCTGTCGACCAGATAAAATTCGATGCCGATGAATCTCTCATACAGGCGATCGGTAAAGATATCGATGATCAGTATCTTGCCGACATTCATGCTTTGAGTCTTGATCCGGAAGTAGATAAAAAACATCATGACATGAAGATTGTCTATACTCCGATCCATGGCACAGGTCTGCGTCTCGTTTTCGATTCTCTCAAGTTGTGGGGATTCGACAATGTGATTCACGTTCCGGAGCAGGATATACAGAGCGGAGACTTCCCGACGGTTGTCTCTCCCAATCCCGAGAATGCAGAGGCTATGACAATGGGTATAGCTAAAGCCAAGGAGACGGGAGCCAGCCTTGTGCTTGCCTCTGACCCGGATGCCGACCGTGTCGGTCTCGTAGTGCGTGACAAGGAAGGCAATTACCAGCTTGTCAACGGCAACCAGATCTGCATGCTTCTCATCTATTATATCATAACCCAGAACGTACAGAAAGGTCTCCTCAACGGCACGGAATATGTTGTAAAGACTATTGTTACCACTGAAACCATCAAGCGTATTGCTGACGCCAACAATATCAAGTGTTTCGACTGCTTCACAGGTTTCAAATGGATAGCCGACGTGATGCGCAATATGGAGGCTACGGGACGCTATCTTGGCGGTGGCGAGGAAAGCTACGGTTTCCTTCCCGAGACATTCGTGCGTGACAAGGATTCTGTCTCGACCAACTCTCTTATCGCTGAGTGCGCCGCCTGGGCTGCCGACAGGGGCATGAACCTTTATGAGCTTCTTGTGGAGATTTATGCCGAGTACGGTTTCTCCCGCGAGCGTGGTGTGAGCGTGGTGCGTCCCGGAAAGACAGGTGCCGAGGAGATTGTCGCCATGATGAAGAATTTCCGCGAGAATCCTCCGAAGACTCTTGCCGGAAGTCCCGTGACATGCATAAAGGATTACTCGGATCTCAATTGCCGCAATCTGGTGGACGGTTCGGTCGAAAAAATGGATTTCCCGACTACATCCAATGTACTTCAGTTCTTTACCGAATCGGGCGACAAGGTTTCTGTCCGTCCTTCCGGCACAGAACCCAAGATCAAATTCTACGTCGAGGTGCGTGAGGATATGAAAGACAAGTCCGCATATGAAGAGACTGTCGCTGCGGCGGAGAAACATATCGACCGCGTTCTTGCCGATCTTGGCGTCAAATAAGATATGTTAAGACATTAAGATATAAAGCCGTTTCCTTTCGGGAGACGGCTTTTGTCGTTTGTNNTGTTTGTTTATTGAAAAATTAGTAAATTTGCAAATCAACACAAAGATATAAGCAAATTCCATGATACTATCGATGACCGGCTTTGGCCGCGGCATAGCGACCTCCTCCTCCAAGAAAGTAACAGTAGATATCAAGTCTTTGAATTCCAAGCAGCTTGATCTTATGGCACGGGTGCCGTCATGCTTCAAGGATGTTGAGCTTGAGGCACGCAATCTTATAGCTGCCCGGCTTGAGCGGGGAAAGGTAGAGATGAACTCGTTGTGTGAGTCTGTCGGAACTGATTCTCCGATGCATATAAACATCGATCTTCTCGCTGCGTACAAATCGCAGATCGAAGATATGGCTGCGCGGCTCGGCCTTCCGGAGCCTGCCGACTGGTATTCCACTCTTTTAAGAATGCCGGATGCTTTGAAATCAGATTCGGGTGAACTCGACAAAGCCGATGTCGAGGCTTTCCTTGATGCTGTTGTCATGGCCGCCGATGCTCTTGTTGAATTCCGTATTGCCGAGGGACGAAAGCTTTTTGATTTTTTTGTCAGGAAGATAGCCAACATATCCGGTCTGCTTGAGCAGATCGACCCGTTTGAAGAGGAACGTGTCCCCAGGATAAAGGCGAGACTTGAGGATCAGCTGTCGCGTCTTTCTTCTATTGAATATGACCGTGGCCGTCTCGAGCAGGAANNACTTATATTCTATATAGAGAAGCTTGATGTGACCGAGGAAAAGACAAGGTTGCGCGCACATCTTAATTATTTTCTGGAGACCATGGGCGCTCCTGAGGGCGACCGCCCGGCTCAGGGCCAGGGTAAGAAACTTGGATTTATCGCTCAGGAGATGGGACGTGAGATCAATACTCTCGGTTCAAAATCGAATCAGGCCGGGATGCAGCAGATAGTAGTGAAAATGAAAGACGAACTTGAACAGATCAAGGAGCAGGTTCTCAATGTCCTCTGATAAAAATTCTTCTAATCATGAAGGGAAAAGGAAAAATCATCATACTTTCGGCACCTTCCGGCACTGGAAAATCGACCATCATCTCACGATTGATGGAAATGCCTGAGTTAAATCTCGGTTTTTCAATCTCCGCTACCAGCCGGCAGCCCCGCGGATGCGAACAGCACGGTAAGGAATATTATTTTCTTACTCCGCAGGAATTTGACCGCCGGATAGAAGCCGGTCATTTTGTAGAGTGGGAAGAGGTATATGCCGGTACTAAATACGGTACATTGAGGGAAGAAGTGGAACGTGTGACCGGTGAAGGTCGTAATCTTGTGATGGACATAGATGTAAAAGGTGCGCTAAATGTCAAGAAACAGTTTGGCAGGGATGCATTGTCCATATTTATTCTTCCTCCGGGTCTTGATGTGCTTGAGAAGCGCCTCAGAGGACGTAATACGGATTCCGCGGAATCTCTGCGCAAGCGTATTGAGAAAGCGGAATATGAGATAAGTTTCGCCTCCGGATTTGACTGCAGGGTTGTCAATGACGATCTTGATACAGCCGTGTCTGAAGTCGGAAAGATAATTGGAGATTTTATCGGAGGTAAATAAAGGATTGCGTATTTTTATGAGCGATCCTTTGAATTTATATTGGTATTTTCATGACCGGTACGCGCCATATAAAAACAGCGGTTTTCTGCGGTAGCTTTGACCCGATACATATCGGACATGCTATGGTGGCGAATCATGTCGCCCAGTCCGGACATGTGGATGAGCTTTGGCTCGTTCCGAGCCGCGTCAATCCCTTGAAAACAGACCATCCTCCTGTCGCTGACATCCATCGTGCCTCGATGTGTCGGCTTGTTGCCGCTAAATGCCATAACACTTCAGTCAGTGAAGTGGAGATGAAGTTGCCCCTTCCGTCATATACTTATCGTACGCTGCGATATCTCGGTGAAATGTATCCTGAACGGGAGTTCATACTTCTGATCGGTTCTGACAATTGGCTTTTGTTTGACCGTTGGCGTGACTACCGCAAGATAATGGATGAATTCAGGATATTGATTTATCCCCGTCCAGGCTATATTGTCGACGAAGAGGACCTCCCTGAGCGGGTATCCCTTCTTTCGGATGCCCCGCAGGCATTGATATCCTCGACATTTATCAGGGATGCCCTCGGGAAGGGACGCAATCTCAACTTTTTTCTTCCTTGCGAAGTTTTAGAATACATTAGGAAATTCAGTCTTTATGGATAATTCACAATTTAAAAAACAGCTGATACAGATTGTCGCTCTTTCATCAGACTACTGCTCTCTGCTTGAGAATGCATGTCAGATGGAAAAGGAAGATTTTATAGAAGAGATGCTCGCATGTCTGCCAAGACTTTATTATGAATTTTCCACTGTTAAGTATGAAGATAGCGGTCTTACGGATGATTATGGCTATTATCCCTCTTATGTGGATGAGGATTTTTATGAAAGCGTACGGCGCAATGTCGAGATGCTGCTTGGTCCGGATGATATGTTTCTGGAGACATTCGAGGAAGATATGAAATATAGCGACACGCCTATTGCGGCAAGCATATCGGAATGCCTGGCTGACATCTTCCAGCCTCTTTATAATTTCCTTTCGATTGTCAAAGAGAGCGATGGTGAACAATCGGCGGG
>DAAV01000157.1:9755-20437 GCA_001701295.1 Bacteroidales bacterium H10 | reverse complement strand
ATTAAATAATTTCAGACACTCACTTAAGACATACTTAACCTTTAAACTGATAATCATGAGAAGAATTGAAGATCCTCTGGACAATCCCATAGTGGAACGCCTGTTCCGTAATCTTGAGACATCGACATGTAATTTTCTGGCGGTCGATACTGTTAAATCCATTCTTTCCACCAAGGGATTCCGTGAACTGCGTGAATCCGATTTCTGGAAACTTGAGCCGGGTGACAAATGTTATGTGACTAAAAACGGGAGTGCCATATTTGCTTTCGTAGTCGGTATGGTGCCTGTCGAAAATTGCGGCGTGCGCATTATTTCAGCTCATACCGACAGTCCTTGTTTCAAGATAAAACCGAACTGTGAGATATATGGCGACGGAGGAGTCGTTTCTCTCAATGTTGAGAAATATGGTGGCGGCATATTGTACACTTGGTTCGACCGTCCGCTGTCTATATCGGGTCGCGTGATGCTTCGCGGGGCCGATCCTATGCATCCTTTGGAACTGCATGTCGATCTTGACATGCCTGTCGCTACCATCCCGCATCTTGCAATTCATTTCAACCGTGCTGTCAATGAGGGTAATCCGCTTTCAGTGCAGAAAGACATGAAGCCGGTCGTAGGCTATTATTCGGAAGAGGAGATCGCATGTTTCAAGAAAAACGGCGGTGTGATCCGTAGTCTTGTTGCCGAAGAACTGAAAGAGATCTACGAAGGCCTTCCCGAGGATTTTGAGGCCAAGGATATCCTTGATTATGAACTCTGCCTTTATCCGCTTGAGGAGCCCTCTCTCGCAGGAGCGAATCTCGAGTATTTCCAGTCGGCGCGGATCGATGACCTCTCTATGGCTTTCGCCGGTCTGGAAGCCTTTGTGGATGAATGTGACAATGCTTGCGAATCGACGAGAATACTGGCCTTGTTCGACAACGAAGAGACCGGATCCGGAACAAAACAGGGAGCGGCATCTCCTGTGTTGCGTCATATATTGGAACGTATATGCCTGTCGCAGACTGAAAATCCTCAGGCATTGTATATGGCTCTTGCCAATTCCTTTATGATATCGGCCGATGACGCTCATGGGTGGCATCCCAATTATACCGAGAAATATGATCCTACCAATCATCCGGTGCTTGGGGGCGGTCCGGTCGTTAAGATCAATGCCAACTGCAAATATATGACAGATGCACGAGGTGCGGCCGTATTCCACGACCTGTGCGATAAGGCGGGTGTCAATATGCAGTATTTCGTGAATCATGCGGATGTGGCCGGGGGGAGCACTCTTGGCAATATCTCTTCGTCCCAGCTTGATATCGAGGGTGTCGACGTCGGATGCGCCATATGGGCTATGCACTCCGCGTGTGAGACAGCAGCGGTTTCCGATCATCTCGACATGATAAAAGTTTTCCGCCAATTCTTGAAATAACACAAAAAATTGTTAATTTTGCATTTCGTTTGCAAATCCGACGGAATATATTCCTGTCATTTGTGTTATTATTAATGCATGCGGGAATACATGATCTCGGAATCAGGTTGCGACCCTCAGTGCAAGTGCTTGTGGCACCAACCCTTAATTAGACAGAAATAAAAAATCATATCTAACAGATGAAAATTGATTATGCAAAAGTCAACGACGTGATCGGCGAGATCACTATGGTCGTTGAAGAAAGCGACTACGCTGACAAGGTAAAGAAACAACTCAAGGAAATCGGCAAGAAACATGCCGAACCGGGTTTCCGCCCCGGTCATGTGCCGGCAGGTCTGATTGAAAAGAAATATGGTAAGGCCGTAAAGTATGATGAGATCAACAAACTTGTAGGCGAAGCTATTTTTGATTATATCAAGGAGAATAAGATCAATGTCCTTGGCAATCCGATTCCTGACAAGGCAAACGCCATTAACGATGACGTCAAGGAATTCACTCTTAAATTCAAGGTAGGTGTCGCTCCAGAATTTGAAGTAAAGATAGACAAGGATCTTCACATACCCTATTACAATATCAAGGTGACCGATGAGATGGTCGACCGTCAGGATGAGGCTCTGCGCCGTCGTTTCGGCAAGCAGGAGCCTGGAGAGGAAGTCGATGCCACAGCTCTTGTAAAGGGTGTCATCACTGAACTCAACGAGGACGGAACCGTCAAGGATGGTGGCGTTGTTGTAGAAAACGGCATTGTGGCTCCTCAGTATTTCAAATCCGAGGATCAGCGCAATCTGTTTGTAGGCAAGCATGTGGGAGATTCAGTAGTATTCAATCCTGCGGCTACTTGCGAAAGCAATCCCACTGAGATGGCCTCAATGCTCAATCTTCCTAAGGAAGAGGCTGAGAAACATCAGGGCGATTTCCGTTTCGATATAAAGGAAATCATCGTTCTCAAACCTGCGGAGCTCAATGAGGAGTTCTTTAAGGAAGCTTTCGGCGACAATGTAAAGGATGAGACCGAATACCGTGATGCTGTCAGAAAGATGATCGAGTCTTCACTTACGGGCGACCAGAATTACCGTTTCACTATTGATGCCGAGAAAGTTATACGTAAGGAAGTCGGCGATATAGAGCTTCCCGATGAAGTTCTTAAGGAATTCCTCATTTCCCAGAACGAGGCCCTTAACGAAGAGAATATCGATAAGGAATATGATCAGATCCGCTCGCAGCTCATATGGGATCTTGAGAAAGACAAGATGCTCAATGCCCTTGAGATCAAGGTCGAGGAGGCAGACCTCCAGAACACCGCTCGTCTTATGGCTCGCAACCAGTTCGCGCAGTATGGCATGACCAATGTTCCCGATGACGCGGTTGAGCATTATGCCGAGGAGATCCTTAAGGATGAGAAAGCCCGTAATACGATCTATCGCCAGACAAGTGACATGAAGCTTTTCAATGCGATCCGTGCAGCTGTTTCTCTTGATGAGAAAGAGGTATCGGTCGATGAGTTCAACGAACTTTTCCGTGCTGAGGCTGCTGCCGAAAATGCATGATGAACAGGTCGGATAGTGGTGCCCTCTGTTTGGCACACTATTTGCAATGATATGGTCAACTTCGCGGAGCGCTTTTGCAATCCGCGGAGTTGTCTTGTTATAAAGAAACAGGTGCATTTATAATTATTAGACGCGCCAAAAAATTTTTTGATATGAAAAATGATTTCAGGAATTATGCCGTCAACCATCTCGGTTTGAATTCAAACACTCTCGACTCATATGCACGCGCAATGGACCGTGCGGGTGCGGTTTCCGCGCCGGTGGCGGATTATATGAACCCCTATATACTCGAGGAACGTCAGCTTAACGTCACACAGATGGACGTTTTTTCCCGTCTGATGATGGACCGTATCATTTTCCTCGGCACTCAGGTGTCGGATCAGAGTGCGAATATCATTCAGGCTCAGTTGCTCTACCTTGATTCGGTCGATCCGGAGAAGGATATCAGTCTGTATATAAATTCTCCCGGCGGTTCGGTTTATGCCGGTCTCGGAATTTATGATACCATGCAGTATATCAATTCTGATGTCTCGACTATATGTACGGGTATGGCCGCCTCGATGGCCGCAGTTCTTCTTGTCGCAGGCGAGAGCGGCAAGCGTTTCGCATTGCCGCATTCCAGAGTCATGATACATCAGCCCATGGGCGGAATCCAGGGTCAGGCCTCCGATATTGAGATCACCGCCCGCGAGATCCTTAAATTGAAATCGGAGCTTTATAATATTATTTCGACACATTCCGGCCAGCCCTTCGAGAAAGTAGAGGCAGATTCGGATCGAGACTATTGGATGACGGCATCCGAGGCCAAAGATTACGGCATGATCGACAAGGTGCTTGTAAATCCACGCAAGGAAGATAAATAAATGGCTAAAAAATCAAATAAAAGATGTGTGATGTGCGGTCGTGAGGAAACGGCCGCTAATCCTGTGGTCACAGTCTATGACCAGTTGACGATATGCGAGGAGTGCATAGATTTTATCAATCAGATGCGCGATTCCGAGCGTACGGATCGTAAGAATGCCCGGAATTCAGACAAGGGAGGCAAGAGTATTCCGACTCCCAAAAAGATTCATGAGTTTCTCGATCAGTATGTCATAGGTCAGGATGAAGCCAAGAAGTATCTTTCTGTGGCGGTCTATAACCATTACAAACGCATCAATCAGAAGGAGGGGGAGGATGATGTCGATATCGAGAAATCCAATATCATTCTTGTCGGACCCACGGGTACGGGCAAGACTCTTCTTGCCAAATCTATTGCCCGTCTTCTCGATGTGCCTTTCACGATCGTGGATGCCACGGTGCTCACAGAAGCCGGATATGTGGGTGAGGATATTGAATCCTTGCTCACACGTTTGCTTCAGGCGTGCGACTATGATGTCGAGAAGGCCGAACGTGGTATTGTATTCATAGACGAAATCGATAAAATAGCCCGTAAGAGCGATAATCCTTCCATTACCCGCGATGTCAGCGGTGAAGGTGTGCAGCAGGGATTGCTCAAGCTGTTGGAAGGAAGCACTGTGCTCGTGCCGCCAAATGGAGGCCGCAAGCATCCGGAGCAGAAGATGATAGCTGTAAATACAAAGAATATTCTCTTCATCTGCGGAGGTGCGTTCGATGGCATAGAGCGTAAGATCGCGTCCCGTCTCAATACTCATATGGTAGGTTACGGACATGATGAGAAATCACGCAAGCGCCAGCGTGACAATCTTATGCGTTATGTCCTTCCTCAGGATCTCAAGTCTTTCGGACTCATACCGGAGATCATCGGTCGTCTGCCTGTCCTTACAAGTCTTGACCCTCTTGACCGGGAAGCGTTGCGTCGCATACTTACTGAACCGAAGAATGCTATTACCCGCCAATACAAGAAACTGCTCGAACTCGATGGCATGACTCTTGACTTCACGGATGATGCACTTGATCTGATAGTTGACAAGGCGATAGAATATAAGCTGGGAGCACGCGGTCTTCGCTCCATCGTGGAGACTGTAATGGTTGATGCCATGTATGAGGCTCCATCTTCGGGAAAGGATACTCTGACAATCAATGCCGCGTATGTACGCGCCCAGCTTGAGAAGGCGCATTTTGAAAAGACCAGAATAACGGAATAAACCCAGTTCCGTAAATTATAAAGCGTATATCGTAAGAATTATATAATCATGCAAAAGTGTCCGTCATATTTCAGGATGACGGACATTTTTTTTGTTTCAGGGAGACTTATGGTGCAAAAAGGAGTGTTATTTCTTGCATTTTTCATGAAAATAATTTAATTTTGTTATGAGACAATACACTCCCGGTTCCATTTTTTTGACGGAATACAAACAAACCTCACTCCTATGTCTGATACCGATAACATCCATGAAGCGCTGAAAACACATTTCGGCTTCGATACATTCAAGGGTAACCAACTGGAAATAATCAAAAGTCTTCTGGATGGTAATGATGTCTTTGTGCTTATGCCTACGGGAGGCGGAAAGTCATTATGCTATCAGTTGCCGGCATTGATGTCGGAAGGCACCGCGATTGTTATCTCTCCCCTGATCGCACTTATGAAGAATCAGGTGGATGCCGTCAGAAGTTTCGAATCAGAGGAGCATGTGGCTCATTTTCTCAATTCCTCTTTGTCGCGGGCCGCTGCGGCTCAGGTCCGCAAAGATGTCAGGGAGGGTAGGACAAAACTTCTCTATGTGGCTCCGGAGTCTCTTGCCAAGGGGGAGAACGTCGAGTTTCTTAAATCGATAAAAATATCGTTTTTTGCTGTCGATGAGGCACATTGCATTTCGGAATGGGGGCATGATTTCCGCCCCGAATACCGGAAGATACGGCCTCTCATGTCGATGATTGGTGATTTTCCCGTCATTGCCCTGACCGCTACCGCTACCCCTAAGGTACAACACGATATACAGAAGAATCTCGGTATACTTGACGCCCGTGTGTTCAAATCGAGCTTCAACCGCAAAAATCTATATTATGAAGTCCGTCCTAAGACCAAGGATGTAGACCGGGATATTATCCGTTATATAAAAAGCAATCCCGGACGTTCGGGAATTGTATATTGTCTGAGTCGACGCAAGGTTGAGGAACTTGCCGAGACACTGCGCATAAATGATATTCCGGCATTGGCATATCATGCCGGAATGGATGGAGCGACGAGATCTGCCAATCAGGATGCTTTCCTCAACGAGGATGTCGATGTGATTGTCGCCACAATCGCGTTCGGAATGGGAATAGACAAGCCTGATGTGAGATATGTGATTCATTATGACATCCCGAAGAGTCTCGAAGGATATTATCAGGAGACCGGTCGTGCCGGACGTGATGGCGGGGAGGGGAGATGCATAACGTTCTATGCGCGTAAAGACCTTCAGAAACTGGAGAAACTTATACAGACCAAATCTGTGTCCGAGCAGGAGATCAGCCGCCAGTTGCTCATGGAGACGGCTGACTATGCCGAGTCTTCGGTGTGTCGCCGAAAGATACTTATGCATTATTTCGGTGAGACATATGAAGAGGAAAATTGCTGCAATTGNNAGCGCCGGCGTATCGAGGCTACTGAAGAGGCCATCGCGGTTATCGAGATGGTCGATGCTGTCGGCGAACGTTTCCGCATAGAATATGTCATCAATATGCTTGTAGGACGCGCCACCGATGAAATCCGCAATAACGGACATGAGCAGCTTGAGTGTTTCGGCTCTTTGCGCGACATGGATGAGAAATTGGTGGGAATGCTCGTGCGTCAGTCCGTGATAGCCGGTTTTCTTGTAAAGGATCTCGATAACTATGGTATTCTCAAGACCACCCTCGCAGGTTACGAATTTCATGAGAATCCGGTTCCGTTTTTCATTGTCGAGGATGTGGATTATTCAGATACGGCCACTTCCGAGTCCCAGACATGTTATGCCGCTTCGGGCGCTCTTGACCCGGAATTGTATTCCATTCTCAAGGGGTTGCGCAAAGATGTGGCGCGGAGGGTCGGTATTCCTCCCTATCTCGTATTCCTCGAACCGTCACTTGAGGCAATGGCTACAATGTATCCTGTCACGAATGAGGAATTGCTTACCGTTCCCGGCGTCGGAGCGGGGAAGGCGGCGAGGTACGGCAAGGAATTTACGGAGGTTATCGCAAGATATGTCGAGGAAAACGATATCGAACGGCCGGCTGATATGAGAGTGAAGCTCATGGCCAGCAAAAGCAACCGCAAGATCTCTATAATACAGTCCATAGACAGAAAAATAGATCTTGATGAGGTGTGCGACGGTATGGGACTGGAATTCTGTGAGTTTCTTGATGAACTTGAATCGATCGTGGAGGCAGGTACGAAAATCGATATTGATTATTTCATAGAGGAGATAATGGATGACGAACAGCTTCAGGACATGATAAACTATTTCAGGAACAGTGAGGACGGTGATGTCGAGTCTGCAATTCAGGCCCTCGGAAGTGAATATGACGAGGATGATATTCGTCTGGCCCGTGTAAAATTTATCTCTGACGTAGGTAACTGACAAATCTTTTACAATTTTTTGTCTGAAGGTTCGTTTACAGAATTGAGACAGACAGGTAATAGCTTCTCCATGCCATTTTCGGATGGTTTCTAAATATAGGACACATACCTGACAGAATAAATCTATATCCGTATATAAAGGAATGAAAAAAACAGTAGTAGCCGGACTCGGAGCTTGCGCGGTGGCGTTGGCTTTTGCCGCGAAAGATCCGGTAATCATGACCGTCAACGGGGTTGACGTTCCGAAATCGGAATTCGAATACCTGTACAACAAGAACAGCCAGCAGCAGATTAATCCGCAGACTCTCGAAGAGTATGTGGAGATGTTCAAACTGTACAAAATGAAAGTTGCCGATGCACGTGCCGAAGGCATAGACACGACAGCGAGTTTTCTTAAGGAGACGGAGCAATACCGTCATGATCTGGCAGCGCCTTATCTGACTGATTCCATTTATATCAATCAGTTGGTGCAGGAAGCATACGACAGATCGAAGGAAGAGGTCGAGGCTTATCATATAATGCTGTTCAAGACTCGTGATGCAGCTGCAAATGTCTCTTTGCGTCAGCGTATTGATAGCCTGGAATCCGTTTTGAAGGCTGGGGGGGATTTCGCGGACCTCGCGGCACGTTTTTCTCAGGACAGGGGAAGCAAGGACAAAGGTGGCCGTATGGGCTGGATCGTGGCTGGCAATTATCCGGCCGCTTTTGAGATCGAGGCCTATCGTCTGCCTGAAGGCGCTATATCGGAAGTTGTGGAATCTCCCGTAGGTTACCATATCTTGAAGGGAGGCAAGCACCGTCCTGCACGCGGTAAGATTCAGGTCGCACACATCCTTAAACTTACTCAGGGAAAGGATGAGGCAGCGCAGGCAAAGGCCAAACAGGAGATTGACAGTCTTTATCAGGTTGTAATGGCCAATCCCGATGCTTTCACTACAATCGCAGGAAGCAATTCGGAAGACAGAGGTTCGGCTCGTCAAGGAGGTATGCTGCCTTGGTTTGGCGCTGGCGAGATGGTGGCCGAATTCGATTCTGTAGCGTTCTCTCTTGCGAATGGCGAGATCAGCAAGCCTGTCAAGACAGCTTATGGATATCACATCATACGCAGATTTGATTCTCAGCCGGTTCCCGAACTGGAGAAAATGAAGCCTCAGGCGATAGCCAAAATCACTAATCCTCAGGATCCCCGTTATAAGCTGATACGCGATCGTCAGACTCAGAATTTTGCCAAGAAACATAAAGGATCTCTCAACGAGAAAACCGTTTCTATGATCCGATCCGACGTTTCGCGTCAGGGTCTTGATTCAGCACTTTTTGCAAACTGGACTACAATTCCCAACGGTGATCTTCCTCTTGCGTCAGTCGGGGGCAAGACAAAGAAAGCGTCCGATTTTATGTCCGGCATAAGTTCGATGCGTGTTCCCGCGTCTGCCAATGCCCTTCAGATATTCGATGACAATCTCGCCGCTTACTATAACGGTATTCTGGTTGATGCCGAGGAGCTTTCTCTTGAAAAGACGGAGCCTGACTATCGTAATCTGTTGAAAGAATATGTTGATGGCAGTCTCTTGTATGAAGTCAGTGTCCGCAAGGTATGGGACAAGGCTGCCAAGGATACTGAGGGACTTAGGAATTTCTTCGAGCGTAACCGTGCGAATTATAAATGGGCTGAGCCGCATGCCAAAGGTTTCCTTGTGCAGGCCACTAACGATTCGGTAGCAGGTCTTATCCGTGCGCGTGCTGCTGAACTCGGTACAGATTCACTGGTTCAGACGCTTCGCAAGGAATTCAAGGGCAATATAGGTATTGACAAGGTTCTCGTGTCAAAGGGAACTAACGCCATGGTAGATAATATTGTATTCGGTGCCCCTGAGGTGCAGCCCTCAAATGCCAAGTATCAGGTGTACTTCATGATCGATCCGCGCGTGATCAACGAACCGGAAGAAGTAAACGATGTCAAGGGCCTTGTTACAAGTGATTATCAGAATGAGTTCCAGACAGAATGGGAAAATGAACTTCGTAAGAAATATCCTGTGACTGTCAATGAGAAAGTCCTGAAACAAGTTCGCAAGAACGGCAAATAGTAATTCCCTTCAATACAAGGACAGCGGCACGACGATGTTGTGTCGCTGTCTGACTTTTATTTTGAAACACCCTCTTAAATTCAAACACTCTCTTAATGCGCTTTTTATCCCTCATGCCTTCGTTTTTTTAAAGAGTTTTGATACATATTAGGAGAAAAATGACTATTTTTGTAGTTAGATGTGTTCTTTGCGTTACATAGCGTCTTATGTTGTGGCGTCGGTTGCGGTTTTTGTCGCTTCCTGCGGGTCAGAGACCTCGTGGCGCCAGGAAGTCGGAGATGTCCTTGTCGCCGTAGGCGATTCGACGTTGACTATGTCTGATGTCCTGAATCAGATACCGGTAGGCCTCAATCCTGTCGATAGCGCCAATATGTTCAGACGCATAGTCGGTGACTGGGTGCGTGACCTTGTTCTCCGGGATGTGGCGGAGAAGAATATTCCGGATATGGAAAGAATAGAGCGGATGACGGAATCATATCGCAATGGGTTGATTGTCAATCAATATCTATCGACCATGTCTGATCATGCGGATGATGATATCTCAGAATCCAGGATTAAAGAATATTATGAGGCCAATCATGCCGACATGGTGTTGTCGCAACCTTTGATAAAGGGTGCGTTTATCAAGGTTGCCGAAAATGACGAGTCGCTTGATAATTTGCGCCGCTGGATGTCGCAGCTCAATGATGAGGCCGTAGATAATATAGAGAAGCATGGCCTTCGTCAGGCCTCAATCTATGAATACTTTCGGGATGAATGGCATGAATGGAATGTTGTGGCCGAGCAGATACCCTATCGTTTCTTTGACGCGGATGCATTTGTTCGTTCCTCCGCCAATTTCGAGACATCGGCCGAAGGATCTGTCTACCTTCTCCATATTTCCGAGTATATTCCAAGCGGAAACGAAATGCCATATGAATTCGCGCGTCTTAAGATCCGCGAGATTCTTCGGGCAACTGACAAGGCGTCATATATCGACAGATTGATACTTGATATATATAAGGACAGGATCAAGTCCGGCAAACTGCGGCCCGGTCTTTATGACCCTTTGAAAGGAGAGTTGAAGACAGTCAGGTGAGTGATGTGCGCTTATGGCGATCATGTGTATGATGGCCTTTGGATTTAAAATTTTA
>DAAV01000157.1:0-9693 GCA_001701295.1 Bacteroidales bacterium H10 | reverse complement strand
TTATAGACGAAGTCGTGTGGGTGGTCGGTGACGAGCCTATTTTCCGTTCGGATATTGAAGAACAGTATATGCAGGCACGTCAGGAAGGCGTGGCGCTCGGCGGAGATCCATATTGTGTGATTCCGGAACGCATAGCGGTCGAGAAGCTTTTTCTGCATCAGGCGAAACTTGATACGATTACCGCCCCCGAGGCGCAGGTCGCTTCGGGTGTGGACAAACGAATTAATTTCTTTATTGCCAATCTCGGTTCGCGTGAGAAAGTGGAGGAATATTTTAATAAGCCGCTTCCGGCTTTGCGCGAACAGCTGATGGATCTGATGCGCAACGGTTATATCGTCGAGCAGGTTCAGTCCAATCTGACAAAAGATGTGAAAGCGACACCCAATGAGGTTCGCAAATATTTTTCGGCTCTTCCTTCCGACAGTATTCCTTATGTGCCGATGCAGGTGGAAGCGCAGGTCATAATGATCAATCCCCGCATCCCCGAACAGGAGATTGAGGATGTCAAGGCCAGACTCCGCGACTATGCCGATCGTGTCAATAAGGGAGAGGTTTCATTTTCGACACTTGCCATTGCCTACAGTGAGGATGGCTCCGCCATGCAGGGTGGCGAACTCGGTTTTCATGGGCGTGCCGACTGGGTGCCTGAATTCTCGCAGGTAGCTTTCAATCTCAACGATCCCAAACGGGTGTCGAGAATTGTAGAGACCGAATATGGCTACCATATCATCCAGCTGATCGAGAAAAGGGGAGAACAGGTGAACGTGCGCCATATACTTCTTACTCCGAAGGTCAACAGCAAAGATCTGAGCGACGGTGTGATAAAGCTCGATTCTCTCCGCAAGGAGATAGTAGCCGGCAAGATTCCATTTAATGAGGCGGCCTTGTGGGTTTCACAGGATAAGGATACAAAGAACAATAACGGAGTGATGATGAATCCCAAAACGGGATCAAGCCGCTTCGAGATGCAGGATCTTCCACCGGAGATCGCCCGGCGTATAGAGCTTATGCAGCCGGGTGATATCTCTGAGGCATTTATAATGAAAGACCAGCGCAAGAATCGCGATGTAATAGCTATCGTAAGGCTTACTGAACGCATTCCGGGCCATAAGGCCTCATTGAGCGATGATTACAATATGATCAAGCAGATGTATGAACAGAATGCAAAACAGAAGATTATCAAGGAATGGGTCGAGAAAAAGATCGGCGATACCTACACGCGGATTTCCGAAGGTTGGGAAGGTTGCGATTATGAATATAAAGGCTGGAACAAACAGTCTCATTGATAAGGATCGGTCCATAATGATTCATAAATGAAAAAAAACGGATTCGGCAAACCCAATTATATTCTTTACGTGCTGGCTGCTGTTCTGGCGGCCGGCTCGTTCTCTGTGATACAGAGTGCCATGGCCCAGAACAAGCGGATCCGCGAGGCGGAGAAGAAAGAGAATTATAACCGACCCGCGCCGACCCGCCCCATCAAACCGACCATCCCCGACGCCAACAGGTATCAGGATGACAAGGTGTTTCTTGAATATGCCGACTCTCTTTTCAGACCCGCCCACGAATACGAGGAGTTTCAGGTCGTGAAAGGTTCTGTGAAGTTCCGCCAGGGAGGAATGTGGATGTTCTGCGATTCCGCTTATTATTATCCGCAGAAAAACTCTATGGATGCTTTCGGCCATGTAGAGATGCGTCAGGGAGATACCTTGTTTGTCTTTGCCGATAAATTGTATTATGACGGTCTTTCCAAACATGCCACACTGACTCATGGCCCGTCACGCGGCGATGTCGTTCTAAAGAACCGCAATGTCACACTCACTACCGACAGTCTCGACTATGACCTCAATTCGGAAATAGGATGGTACTCCACCGGAGGGGTGCTTGAGGACGATGTGAACACGCTTACGTCAGACTATGGAGAGTATTCTCCTTCCACCAAAATGGCACGGTTCCGTTACGATGTCGTGCTCGTGAACCGGAAGGATGGTTATAGGCTTCTGACTGAAGAGGTCGAATACAATACTGCCACGCATATAGCCAATATCAATACCCTTACACGGATCGAGGGCGCGAACGACACCATAATCACTACTCAGGGATTTTATAATACGTCTACTGATCGTGCGGAGCTCACATCCAGGTCAACCATCCTTCACCGGGATTCTTCCCTGAACGTTACGACACTCGAGGGTGATTCGATAATTTATGACAAGGCCACACGCACAAGTCGTGCGTTTATGTTCAGAGACGGACGTAAACACCGCGCCCCGATGGTAATTACGGATACGGCCCGCAAGGTGATGCTGATAGGAGGATATGGCGAGTATAACGATTCAACCCGGTTTGCATTTTCCACAGATTATCCTCTTCTTATGGAGTTTTCCCGTCCCGATACTATTTTTCTAAGGGCCGATACGATTCTTTCGTTCATAGAGACTGTCATCCCTCAGCGTGATACGGTGCCTTTGGATTCTCTGGCCCGGGATTCTATGACATCGGATTCTCAGGCCCCGGATTCTCTGGATATAAGGCCGGATACGATCTTGTCCGGGCCAAAGGATTTTCATGTGGCGCGTGCTATCGGAAGGGCGCGATTCTTCAATCAGGACATACAGGGAATAGCCGATACGCTGTTGCTTCGTGAGCAGGATTCGATATTGTATATGTTCCGCAAACCTGTTGTATGGACCGGAGAGCGTCAGGTCTACGGCAATCGCATTGATGTCCATTTCAATGATTCCACTCCCGATTGGGCGGACTTGCCTGAATGGGGGATGGCTGCGGAGCATATCGCCGAGGATTTCTATGATCAGCTGACGGGAGCCCATATGAAGGCGTGGCTCGAGGATCAGCGGCTTAAGCGGCTGGAGGTGGATGGCAATGTCATCGCCATAATGTTGCCGCAGGAGAAAGACTCTTCCTATAACAAGCTTGTGCATGCCGAAAGTTCATATCTGACTCTTGACATGGACAGCACGGAGGTAAAACATCTAAAGATGTGGCCTGAGGTTTCCGGCACTGTCACCCCGATATTCGAGGTCAAGAAATCCCAGCAATATATCGAGGGATTCAGGTGGCTTGAGGCATTGAGGCCGAAACGGCAATGGTATGGAGACCGTCTTCATTGGAATGATGAGCTCGGTGATATTCCCGAGGAACTCGAGAAATATTTCAATGAACCTCCTTTGTTCAAGTCGATTCCTAAAACTTCAAGGGAATCAGTAAGACGATAGATCGAATAAAAAACAGCGGGCAACGTTTTTTTGCTCCGTTATTTATATGAGTGATATAATCAGACTTCTGCCAGATTCAGTAGCGAACCAGATTGCAGCCGGAGAGGTGATCCAGCGTCCTGCATCTGTCATCAAGGAACTTGTGGAGAATGCCGTCGACGCGGGTGCGTCCGATATAAGAATTGTTGTCAAGGATGCCGGCAAGACTTTGATCCAGGTCATTGACAACGGTTCCGGAATGTCGGAGACTGATGTGCGCATGGCTTTCGAAAGACACGCCACATCCAAGATAAAAAATGCGGATGATCTGTTCACGCTCAGGACAATGGGGTTCAGAGGAGAGGCACTTCCTTCCATATGCGCTATTTCTGAAGTCGAGGTCCGGACGCGTCCGGAAGGAGAGCAGATGGGGACGCACCTTGTCATTCTCGGTTCGAAAGTCACGGTTCAGGAACCGTGTGTGTGTGATAAGGGAACGGTCATCTCTGTGCGCAAAATATTTTATAATGTGCCTGCGAGACGAAAATTCCTGAAAAGCGACAATGTCGAGTTGTCTAATATAATGCTTGAGTTTGAAAGGCTTGCTTTGGTTAACAATAATATCCGCATGCATATCGACAATGGCATCAAGAACATAGATCTCCGTACGGCAAGTCTGCGCATACGTATCGAGGATATATGGAAAAATACCCTGAAGTCGGATCATCTTATTCCGGTCGATGTCGACACATCGCTGGTGAAGATAGAGGGATTTGTGTCGCGTCCGGAATTCGCACGGCGGCGCAATCCGTTGCAATATCTCATTGTCAACGGGCGCAATATGAGGCATCCCTATTTTCATAAGGCCATCATGAGTTGTTATGACTCGCTGATAGCGTCCGATACCATGCCGTGCTACTTTATAAAGTTCACGGTAGATCCGTCTACTATAGATGTAAACATACATCCGACCAAAAATGAGATTAAATTCGAGTATGAACAGCAGATATGGCCGATACTGGTGTCGGCCATAAAGACGGCTTTGGGAAAATTCTCGGCCGTCCCGAGCATCGATTTCTCGATCGACGCGATTCCTCTGCACCCGTTGAGAGACGGCGATGCGGCCTCCGCCCCTCATATTGAATACAGAAATGATTATAATCCTTTTTCATCTGCTGTCAGATCTGCCAGACCCCGTATAGGAAGTGACTGGGAAAAGCTTTATGATAACTTCTCACGCGATAGCTTTTCTCACCACAGTAATGATGATGCTGATCAGGAAATTTCTCTTTCGGATGACATACACGATGAGGTAAGGGCACGAAGCGAAGTAAACGGCCACGATCTTTTCAGTGCCGCGACAGGTGGAACTATTGAATCTGCACCTCAGGTCTGCATCCAGTTCGCTTCCAAATATATCATCACTACAAGTCGTGAGGGCCTCCTGCTCATTGATCAACACCGCGCTCATGTCAAGATTCTGTATGAGGAGTATCTTGGTCGTGTAGGTAAAGCAGAGGTCGTTTCTCAAAGCGTGATGTTTCCCGAAACCATAACTCTTGACGATTCCCAGCAGGTCGCTCTCGACGGAATAATGGACGAGCTGAGGCGTCTCGGTTTTAATCTGGAATACGTATCCGATTCGACATGGAACATTACCGCGGTTCCTACGTTGCCACCTGGCTCCAGAGCTGGAGACGTTATAATGCGGATATTGGATTCGATAGCGGTTGATGCTGTGAATTATGGCAATGAAGCTGACGTAGAGGCATCTCTTGTCAGAAAGGTCGCGCTTGTCATGGCGCGTTCGGCAGCTATTCGGGGTGGCCAGCGACTCTCCGTCACGGAGATGGAAGGCATAATAAGCGGCCTGTTTGCCTTGCCTGACCCTTCCCTCACGCCTAATGGAAATCCTGTCTATACTCTTCTTGACGAGTCGGCGATCGCGCGTCTTCTTTCGTGATATTTTCTGTGACCGCCCTTGTCTGTCATTCTTAAAATAAGAATGGAGAGATATAAAAATGGCAGCATCTGCTTGACGGATGCTGCCATTTTTATTTAAGTGTGGTTTGTATTATCTGTCAGATTCTTCGATCTTGCGTCCGATCATATTGTTGAAAGAATCCTGAGCCAGAAGTTCCTCTACGGTGAGATGCATTCTGTATCTCCAGTAGTGGCGAGGATTGGCAGGTTCGTTGATCTGCTCGTCAGCGGGATTCTGACGGCGGAGACGGCCATCGGCCGAAAGCCAGTCCTGAAGAGGAAGTATGCAGAGCATTGACGGGCTCTTCAATTGCAGGTCGATTATTTTGTCGCATATCCAAGGCTCTGCGAAATAGGGTGCCTCCCCATGTTCATGCAGCACATTGTTATAGAATCTTTGTGCTACGCCATGATCCGATTCCCACCAGGCGCGGATACCGCCCATGTCATGTGTGGAGGTGGTGCATACGCTGTAGTAAGGATAGTGCCAGGTATCTCCGAACTCGGCCTGCGGATCCTTGGGCATACGCTGGATCTCAAGACTCAGGATCTCGAGCTGATGCATCACCGCCGGTACACAGTCAGGAATCATACCGAGGTCTTCGCCGCATGCCAGCATTGACGTCGAGTCAAGTAGCGGGGGAAGTTTCCACATGGCTTTGCCATACCAGAAGTCATTGTGGCGGTGATAGAAGAAGTCGTTATACAGACGGTTGAAACACCATTTGGCATAATCGCTGAGCACTCGGTACTGATATGTGTACTGTGCTGCGATGCGGGGATGATAATGCCCTTTCTGATACGGATCCTCTATGAAGAGAACATCATCGATGATGCCGAGCAATGCATTTTTGAAAAGCCCGTTTTTGTCCGAGTTCTCCTGAGTGGCGAAGTATTCCTCTACCTTCTCCTGAGTGTTGACAAATGATTTGAGGCCGTAGCGGTCACCTCCGATTCTGTCAAGGAACAGTTCTTTGGCTTCTTCTGAATGCTCGCCGAAGAAATCTGTCAGCATCCATTCGAGAATCAGGGGATTTGTCTGCACGTCGGCATCGATCCAGAAGTCATAATTGCTGCGCAGTTCTTCGGGAGAGAACGGCATCGCCGGATTGAAATATCCGAGAAGACCATGCACGGCATTCAGAGGAATCTGCCATATGCGGAAGAATCCGAGAATATGGTCTATTCGGTAGGCGTCAAAATATTCCGACATCTTGCGGAAACGGTCTTTCCACCACTGGAATCCGTCTTCTGCCATGGCATCCCAGTTGTATGTCGGGAATCCCCAGTTCTGGCCGAGCACAGAGAAGTCATCCGGGGGTGCTCCGGCCTGACAGTCCATGTTGAACAGACGCGGCGAACGCCATGCGTCAACGCTGAAACGGCTTATTCCGATAGGAATGTCTCCTTTGAGCACAACGCCGTTGGCATGTGCGTAGTCGCGTGCCTCGCGGAGCTGGCGGTCAAGATGGTATTGTACGAAGTAGTGGAAATCGATCTGCTTCTGGTGAGCGGCCACAAATTCGGTTACTTTCCTGTCGTCATAGACCGAATATTCTCCCCATGCGAAATGATCGGGAGTCTTGTATTCCTCGCGCAGTACACACCATGCCGCATAAGGCATAAGCCAGTATTCATTGGCTGATACAAACTCTTTGAAATCCTTGCGACGGCGTGTCGATCCGAAATCTTGAGTGAAAATCTCGCGTAGGTATTCGAGCTTGGCGCTGTTTACACGTTCATAGTCTACGGTCGGTAGTATGTTGAGCTCATGGCGGAGTTTGTCGTAGTGTTTTCTACGCTCCTCATCCTTGAGCGTTCCCACGGCTTCCGGACGCATGTACATGGGATGCAGTGCGAATGTGGAGTTAGCCTTGTAGGGATAGGAGTCAACCCATGTTCCGAGCATGGTCGTGTCGTTGATCGGGAGGATCTGAAGGATATTCTGGCCCGTGCGTACGCACCAGTCCACCATCTTCTTCATGTCAAGGAAGTCGCCGACTCCGAAGTTGTCTTCAGTGCGGATCGAGAATACCGGTATTGCCGTGCCGGCACCTTTCCACTGGCGCTTGGGGTTGGCGAATCTTGTGCCGTCGATCACCACCTGTTCACCTTTTCCGTGAGGACGTACACCATAGACCCGATTATTCATAGCTTCCCAGCCTACGGTCTCGCCGTCCTTGTCAAGGATAAGGAATTTGTACTCGAAAGGCACCTTGAATTCATTAAGCGGCAGGTTTATCTCCCACACGGGGAAATTATGATCGTTCATTCTCAGGGCGCGTCTCGGATCCCAGTTTCCTAAGAAATCACCTTCGCCTGCTATTGCGAGGCATTCGTCGGGTGCGATCATGGGAGCTTCGATGCGGATGTTGAGTGTATCGGGCAGAGAAGGCAGCTGAGGCTGACGGTTGTCTCGTCTGAGTATTCCGTCAAGGAATGCCGATGAGTAGAATGGCTTGTCTGCCGGCATATCATGCCAGTTGTCAAAAATAAGATATTCGCTGATACCTTCTCCGGCACGGAAATGATGGTTCTCTCCCCATTCGAATCTCCATGCACGTCCTTCAGCCTTGACTACGAAATAATAGTCAAAATCTTCAGGTTTATTTTCAGTCTCAAGCGTGAATTGCCACATGTCGGGGCTGATGAGGTTCATCTCGACGGCTTCACGCGCGTCTCCGCCTCCCAAAGCCGGGATCGTACCGCACAGGTAAACGCTTTCTCCCCAGTTGGTGTGGTAATTGATGTTGAAAGAAATTTTCATGAGCTTATATTTTAAGTTTTGATTTTATCCGCATTTTGATGTGCCGCAAGATGTGCATATCAGGCATCCTTCCTGATATACCAGTGTCTCGGCTCCGCAGTTGGGACATTTCTGGCCTGTGGCGGCGGTTCCGTTGGTCAGATACTTTTTGAGTGCGCGTTCGACTCCCATTTTCCAGGTGTTTATGTTGGTCGAATCGAGTTCGAGTCCCCCTACGAGTTTCAGCACCTGATCGATGGGCATGCCATATCGCAACACGCCTGAGATCAGTTTGGCATAGTTCCAGAATTCCGGATTGAATTTTTCGCTCAATCCCTCGATAGTTGTCTTATAGCCACGTTTGTTGATGAACTGGAAGTCGTAGCGTTTGTTTCCTTTTTCATCTACTGTCTTTATGATTTTACCCTTGTTGACTGATTTCGGACAGAATATCCCGTCTTCGTCATCCGCAAGTCCGGTAAATATTTCATAGGGCTGGTTGTTGACGAGGCCTACGAATGCGATCCATTTCTCTTTATTGTTCTGGAAGCGCACCACATCCGCCTCAAGTTCAGCCGGTCGTTTTGATATGTGTGCCGGCGTCGCCATTACGGGTACGGCCGGAGTTTTCTTGACTGATTCAAGCACATTGTTGCGCGAACCGTCTCTGTAGACCGTACATCCCTTGCAGCCGGCTTTCCATGCTTCTACATAAAGACGGTTCACAAGCTCCTCGCTTACATCCGACGGCAGATTGATAGTCACGGAAATTGAATGGTCCACCCATTTCTGAACGGCTCCCTGCATCCTGACTTTTTCCATCCAGTCCACATCGTTTGATGTGGCTTTGTAATACGGAGACCGTGCCACGAGCTCTTCGATCTCTTCTGGAGTCATGTTGCGTTTGGCCTCGATGCCGTTTATGCGCATCCACTCCAGAAATTTATGATGATATACGATGTATTCCTCGAATGCGTCGCCCACTTCGTCCACGAAATCTATCTTTATATCGGGATCTCCCGGATTGACTTTGCGTTTGCGCTTGTATACCGGCAGAAAGACCGGCTCTATGCCCGAGGAGGTCTGGGTCATTATAGAGGTTGTGCCCGTGGGTGCTATGGTCAGACAGGCTATATTGCGGCGTCCTGTTTTAACCATACGTTCATAGAGTGCCTGATCCGCTTCACGCAGACGCTTTATATAAGGATTGTTTTCTTCTCTCTTCGCATCGTAGACCTCAAAGGCTCCGCGTTCTCCAGCCATTGTCACTGACGCGTCGTAATATGCGAGGGCGAGTGCTCTGTGGACGCTTACCGAGAATTCGGTGGCTTCGGGAGTGCCGTATCTCAGTCCGAGCGCGGCGAGCATATCTCCCTCTCCGGTTGTGCCGCAACCAGTGCGGCGACCCTTAAGGGTCTTGTTGCGTATCTTCTTCCACAGATTCAGTTCTGTGCTTTTCACCTCTGCGGTTTCCGGATCGGATTCGATCTTTTCGATGATGGTGTCGATTTTTTCCATCTCGAGATCGATTATATCATCCATTATGCGCTGGGCTTTGCCCACGTGATCGGCAAAAAGTCTGAAATCGAACTCAGCCTCGGGGGTGAAAGGATTCTTTACATAGCTGTAGAGATTTATGGCCACGAGACGGCAGCTGTCGTAAGGGCAGAGGGGTATCTCTCCACAGGGATTGGTGGATACTGTCTCGAATCCTAAATCACTGTAGCAGTCAGGAACGGATTCCTTACG
>DAAV01000022.1 GCA_001701295.1 Bacteroidales bacterium H10 | reverse complement strand
TGGATGGCGGAATAGACACCGGTGTGGCCGACCATGTCACCGTTGGCGAAATTCACTACTATGAAGTCATATTTGTCCGCATCGATAGCGTCGACAAGCTTATCGGTCACTTCGGGTGCGCTCATCTCAGGCTGCAAGTCGTAGGTCGCCACTTTCGGAGAAGCTACAAGAATACGGTCCTCGCCCTCGAAGGGAGCCTCGCGTCCGCCGTTGAAGAAGAATGTCACATGGGCATATTTCTCAGTCTCAGCTATGTGAAGCTGCTTCTTGCCGTTGACCGACAGGTATTCGGCAAGAGTGTCGGGGACATCCTGCTTGTTAAAGAGAATCTTGACACCTTTGAAAGAATCGTCATATGGAGTCATGCAATAATACTGCAGATCGGGTATGGGGTTCATTCCATCCTCGGAGTGCTGTGTAAGAACTGTAGTAAGCTCTTTCGCGCGGTCATTACGATAGTTGAAGAAAATCACCACATGACCCGCACCTATACGGCCGTCCACGCGATCATTGACAATAGGCTTGATAAACTCGTCGGTCACACCTTCGGCATATGACTCCTCGACTGCCTTCACCATATCGTCGGCATGTTTGCCCTCGCCGTAAACGAGCNNAAGACGTTCCCAGCGTTTGTCGCGGTCCATTGCATAGTAACGGCCGATAACCGAAGCGATCACGCCGGCACTCTTGGAGCAGTGGTCCTGCACCTCTCTGAGGAAACCGGCACCGCTTTTGGGATCGGTATCGCGGCCGTCCATGAAAGCATGAAGATAGACCTTGTCGAGTCCATACTCCCTGGCTGTGTCGCAAAGGGCATAAAGATGGTCGAGCGATGAATGCACGCCTCCTGCGGAAGTCAGACCCATGAAATGGATGGGCACATTGTGGTCGCGGGCATATGAGAAAGCCTCCACAATCTCAGGATTCTGGGCGAAAGAGCCATCGGATATCGCACGGTTGATCTTTACGAGATCCTGATATACCACACGTCCGGCGCCGATATTGAGGTGACCTANNTTGCCCATCTGGCCGTCGGGCAATCCTACATCCTCGCCACTCGCCTGAAGTTCCGAATGAGGGAAATTCTTAACGAGATAGTCCATATAGGGAGTAGTAGTATTGAAAATGGCATCGTCCTTCTTATGGTCGCCGATGCCGTATCCGTCAAGGATAATAAGTAATGCTTTATTTGACATTTTATTATGTTGTTTTTACTTGTCTAAACAATTGTGTGTCGGCTATATATTATAGTTTCAACATCTTTTTACCTTTCGGTTGCAAAATTAACAAAAAATCCCGACTATGCCAAGATAATCGGCTTTCTAAAAAATATAACGGTCCGGTCTGCATGCAGACCGGACCGTTGTGACATTTGTTCGAACGCGGATTATTTGTCGTTTTTCTTGACGATGCGCTCTTTGATACGGGCTTTCTTACCTGTAAGATTACGGAGGTAATAAAGTTTGGCACGACGTACCTTACCGTATTTGTTGACAGTGATCGACTCGATAAAGGGAGATTCCATCGGGAAAATACGCTCAACTCCGATACCGTCGGAAATCTTGCGTACAGTGAAGCGTTTCTTGTCGCCCTGGCCGTTGATCTTGATCACAACGCCACGATACTGCTGGATACGCTCCTTGTTACCCTCTTTGATACGATAAGCGACTGTAATTGTGTCGCCCGGGCCGAATTCATCACATTGTTTCTTGGGAGTTGCAAATGCCTCCTCTGCGATTTTAATTAAGTCCATTGATTATATCTGATTAATTATTTGCAATTTAATAAGCCACCATGTCTTACCAGAGATTGCGAAACCGGATGCAAAGTTACGTAAAATATTTCATATAAGCAAAAAAAGTGCTAAATTCGCATAATAAACAAACGAATTTAGAAATGATACTGAACATACGGGGAAATCTGATCGAATTCAATCGTCCGGCAGTGATGGGAATCGTAAACGTCACTCCCGACAGCTTCTTTGCCGGAAGCCGCGTCCCGGCCGACAGCGTGACCGCCAGGGTGTCGGAGATGATGGCACAGGGAGCCGACATCATAGACCTCGGAGGCTATTCCTCTCGCCCGGGGGCAGACACCGTCACCGCAGAAGAGGAACTGGCACGGCTGGTTCCGGCCATAGCGGCAATAAGGGAGAGATTTCCCGACATTCCGGTCTCTGTCGACACTTTCCGGGCAGATGTGGCACGAGAATGCATCGCACAGGGCGCGGACATCATCAACGATATAGGAGGGGGCGATCTTGACCCTGAAATGTTCGGTACGATCGCTGACCTGCGCGTTCCCTATATTCTGATGCACATGCGCGGCACTCCGGCCACGATGCAGTCGCTTACCGACTATGATGATGTCGTCGCCGACGTGCTGCGGGATCTGGCCTTCAAGACCGACAGGCTACACCAGCTCGGTGTGAACGATGTCATAATAGATCCAGGTTTCGGTTTTGCAAAAACCGTCGACCAGAATTACCGTCTGCTCGCCGCGCTCGGCATGTTCCGGGAAATAGGATGCCCCGTTCTTGCCGGCGTCTCCAGAAAGACCATGATATGGAAAGAACTCGGCATACATCCTGACGAAGCCCTTAACGGCACGACCGCGATCAACATGATAGCCCTGATGAACGGTGCCGATATACTGCGCGTGCATGACGTCAGGGAATGCGCCGAGACGGTACGCCTGTTTTGTGCCTACCAACGCAATATTCCCGAAGACACCCACATCATATCAGTTTCCAAATCTCCCCACAATCTGCAATGATACAATTCGGAATAAAGGACATCATCGACATCCTCATAGTCGCCGTAATGCTCTATTATCTGTACAGACTGATGAAGAGCAGCGGCACGCTCTCGCTGTTTTACGGCGTACTCGCGTTCATAGTCGTCTGGGTGCTCGCCTATGAGATCTTCGACATGCGGCTTACAGGCACGATAGTAGACAAATTCATGAGCATCGGACTGATAGTGCTCGTGATTCTTTTTCAGGACCAGATCAAACGTGTTCTTATCGACATTGGCGCGCATGGAAATCTCAAGAACGTTCTCAAGATATTCAAACATGAAAAAAACAACGAACGGGAACATTCCGAAGTAATGAGCATAGTCTATGCGTGCATGTCCATGTCAAAATCCAAAACGGGAGCACTTATAGTGCTTCAGCGCAAAGTGCCTCTGGGCGATTATGAAAAGACCGGCGACATGATCGACGCCGATATCAACGTGCGTCTTATAGAGAACATTTTCTTCAAGAACTCCCCTCTACACGACGGGGCGATGATAATAGCTGGCCACCGGATAAAAGCGGCCGGCTGTATTCTTCCGGTAAGCCATGACATGAATATCCCTAAAAATCTCGGTCTGAGGCATCGTGCTGCGCTCGGCATGAGTCAGGTCACCGACGCCGTATGCGTCATAGTAAGTGAGGAGACAGGTGGAATATCAGTTGCACAGGGAGGAAAACTGACTCTTAAGATGTCGGCGCCGGATCTTGAACATGTGCTCAGCAATGCCATGGAATGACATCACTGCATGAGTTCCTGGATAGAGAAACCGAGATTGATCATAAGAGACGAGGCGGATTTATGCGGCATGGCATAAGCGGCTCCGAGCGAAAATCCACGGGTCCTGAATCCCAGACCAATTGAAAATCCTGACAAAAAGGAACTGTTGAAAGAAGACATATCTGTCTTGGTCTTGTAATTATAGCCCAGACAGGCATAAAATTTTTCCGAAGGCTGATACTGGAGTCCGAAAACCAGATGCCGGAAGAGATTCGACACAAAACTGTGTTTCTCCTCGATCAGATCGCCATCACCGCTGTCGTTATAGTCATAATAAGGTATGTCCCACCGGGTAAGATTATTGGCCGTTATGCTGATCTGAAACGGCGAAGTGCCTATACCCTGCATATATCCGAGCTGGATATCGAAAGGAACGGGAGTATAACGCTTATCAAAACGCTTCACCTGACCTCCCATATTTTTCAACAAAATTGAAAAAGAGAGGTCATTCTCGTCATTATAATAGTTCACACCGAGATCCGCAGCCATTGCGAACGCTTCATATCGCTCATATCCGCTATAAATCATTTTGAAATTCACTCCCCCGCGCCATCTGTCGGTTATATCGCGGGAATATGTGCCTTCTATCACGGCATCCGACGGAGTGAAACTTCCTGTAGGCGTACCGAATTCATCATATCCGTCAAATTTGCCATAATTAAGATATCTCACTCCGAAAGCCCATGCACTGTGATCACCGGCACCCATACCGAATCTGACACCGGCAAAATTACCGGTACTCATGTACAACATATAATTGACCGCCACCTGCATCTCGAGTTCAGGCCCGATCAGCGCCGGATTCTGGTCAGCAAGATTCACATCCTCCTCTATAAGGGCGATATTGTTGCCGCCTAAACCGAACACATGTGAAGACGTCGGAATATTCAGGAAACCATAACCATATGTGGAATCCTGAGCGACAGCCGGCATTCCTGCAGCGGCCGCAAACAGCCCGGATAAGATTATTTTCGGTAGATTCATCTATAATTTAACGGTACAATTTCTCTTCTATTATGAACCGGCCTCCCAAATGGCGGCAAATGAACCCCGGTAAATAAATGAATACGCTGCAAAGCCGTGATTTGCAACATTTATTAACTATTATTAAACCTTCATCCGTTGTATATATCATATGAACCTTATAACTTTGCAATGCGTTCGACACAAGGATGCCTGTCATTCTGTCAGGAAAAATCCGGAGGTCGCACGAAATTATAGAAACAGCAATGGCAAAAATATTCCACTTTATGCTTCTTACGCTTGGTCTTGGTGTTTTTCTTACTCCAACAGAAGCAAGCGCTCAGACATGCCGGGTCAATATAGGTTCTACCAATACCGGCTGCATAAGTTATATGGAAGTATATGAATATGACTACGTTACCGAGAAGCCATCCTTCCCCGGGGGTGATTCGGAGCTTATGAAATTCATAAATAATACACGTGAATATCCGAAAACTGCATATGAAAGAGGCATTCAGGGCAGAGTGACATGTTCGTTTGTCGTCAACGCAGACGGCACAGTCAGTCATATATCCGTCATCCGCGGAGTTGAGCCTTCTCTTAACAAAGAAGCAATCCGGATACTGAGCAGAATGCCTGAATGGACTCCCGGCAAATTGAACGGGCATAACGTACCGACTCGCGTAGTCTGGTCTGTTCCGTTCAGAAAATAATGGTTGCATCACAAACTCTACCTAAAAAGCTTTAGTTTTGATTTTTAGCATATAAAATGAAGAGCTGTCCGGGAGGACAGCTCTTCATTTTATATTTGCGCAAGTCTGTAAACAGTTATTTTGCGTAAGCGGTGACCGGCAATTATACCAAAGTCACTACAAGTTCCTCATCATTCTCAGTGAGTGCGATCTTACCTTCGCGACCAAGCCAGCCAAGTGCAGCCATAGTCTCATCTTTCTTGAGTTTGGTGGCTTTCTTAAGACCCTTCATACCGAGCATGCGTGTGTCAGAGTTTTCAAGAGCCTTATAAACTTCACCGGCCCAGGTTCCAATTGATTCGATGTTCATTTTAGTAGAATTTTAGTTAAACTTTATCGCATTTCGGCTGCAAAGTTGGGAAAAATTTGACATTAATCAAAATTTTTCATCAAAATTTCGCAAATTTGCACCTACAACAGTATATAGAAACAGATAAAAATACATTATATTGCACCTTTTATCTATTTCTCCTCTTATTTATTTAACAAATAATAGTACAATTTGTTAACCCTCAGCCGAGATTCCATCTTTAATTTAGTGCAATATGAAAACAATCAGCGGAATATGGATAAACCGAACCACAACATCCAACATAGCCATGTTTACGGATAGCCGGAATGCCACATTTACCCGCATAAAATTAAAAATTGGAGAAAAGGGAATAAAAGGAGACTGGAATGTCGCTTCTATATGTTCAAGCAGTAGCGACGTTACAATTTCACAATGTAGTGTAGAAGGCGATATATATAGCTACGGAAGTAAAATAGCAGGTATAGCCGTCTGTTCCTCCGGACAAATATCAGAGTGTAAATATTCGGGTAATATAAAATTGAAAAATCATGATTACCCGTATGCCGGAGGAATAGCGTGGGATATGAATGTATCCGATTCCTATGTCATAGGCAATATAGAAGCTCAAATCGATCCTTATGGTAGAGGCGTGGATGTATATCCTTTTTCAAACAGAACATCGACAAACTGTTACATAATCGGGGAATATCCTTCGTTCGCATACTTCCAGGGAACTCATTGTTACGGCTGGGGAAACAAGACAGAGGATGAAATGAAACTGAAATCCACTTATGAAGGATGGAATTTCCAGACCGTATGGACGATAAGGGAAGGCGTCTCTTATCCTGAACTCAGATGTTTCCAGTAAAAATCCCTAAAGTCTGAAAAGGGTTTGGAATAACCTTGCATTAAACAGATACACCATTGCTATTTGTTTCAGACAAATAAGTATGTCTTACAAATAACAATGGTGTATCCGTATGCAATAGATAGTTGTACTCCAGCGATCATAATGCATATTACATTCCGATATATTGCCGTTTGATGAAATATTCTTAACTTTGCCGTGTTGATAATATATGGCAATGAAGAAGGAAAAGATCTGCGGAGAAAGCCGCGAAGGAATGGTGATACGCAACACCGGCAGCAGTTATATCGTNNCAGCTCCGGAGATGAAATCAACTGCCGCGTAAAAGGCAATTTCCGTATCAAGGGAATACGCACCACCAATCCGGTTGCCGTAGGCGACCGCGTCACAGTGACAAAAGCGGCAGACGATGCCGATTATATCACCGCCATCACTCCGCGACGGAACTACATAATACGTAGAGCCTCCAATCTCTCCAAGGAATCCCATATTCTGGCCGCCAACCTCGATCTGGCGGCATTGGTGGTCTCTCTACGCGAGCCTTCCACCCCGACCACATTCATCGACCGTTTTCTCGCCACAGCGGAGGCTTATAATGTGCCGGCAATGCTGATCCTTAACAAAAGCGATATATGGGATGACGACGACCGGGAATTGGCCGAAGGCATGAAATATCTTTATGAATCCATAGGTTACTCCGTGGCGGAAGTATCTGCAAAAACAGGTGAGGGCATCGACAGACTTAAAGAAATACTGAAAGAGAAAGTGACGCTTCTCGCCGGCAACAGCGGTGTCGGCAAATCCTCGCTTATAAACGCGCTCGTGCCTGGCGCCGACCTGAAAACCGGCAAGATCTCCGACATACACCATCAGGGCATGCACACCACCACATTCTCGGAAATGGTGACACTCCCCGAAGGTGGAGAACTTATCGATGTGCCGGGCATAAGGGGTTTCGGCACCATAGATTTCGAACCTGCGGAAGTATCACACTATTTTCCCGAAATATTCCGCTACGGACAGGAATGCCGCTACGGCGACTGCAAACATATCGGCGAACCGGGTTGCGCCGTCATCCCGGCAGTTGAAAACCATCTGATAGCCGAAAGCCGCTTCGCCTCATATCTCTCGATACTCGACGAGATCGAAAATCCTGAAAAATACAGGAAACCGTTCTGACCCAAGGAAACCAAACTGAAAATACAATTGTTAGACAGATGAATTCTCATTGCAGCGTTCATCTGTTTTTTATTTATTAGCAACCACAACTTTGAAAAACACAAATATACTGTAAGCTATGTCATGGTTCGTTGAAACATTCCGCACCTATCCTTCCATCCCTATTTTTCTGACCATAGGGCTGGGATTTCTGATAGGAAAGCTGAAGTACAAAACATTCTCTCTCGGCACGGTCACCTCCGTGCTTCTTGTCGGTGTGTTGGTCGGACAAATGAACATCCCGATCGGCGCACCTCTGAAATCCCTGTTTTTCCTGTTGTTCCTTTTTGCGATAGGTTACAAATGCGGACCGCAGTTCGCCTCCGCACTTAAAGGGCAAGGGATAAAACAAGTCATATTCGCCTGTGTGGTCTGCGTGCTTTGTCTCGCGGTCACGTGGGGATGTGCGAAAATAATGAACTATAATGCCGCCATCGCCACAGGCCTCTTCTCCGGCGCCCAGACAATTTCAGCCGTGATCGGCATCGGGACGGACACGATCGGGACTCTCGATATGTCGCCCGAACAGAAAAAGGCATGGATAGATCTTATTCCGGTATGTTACGCAGTGACATATGTGTTCGGGACCATCGGCTCGGCATGGATTTTAGGCAACCTCGGCCCCGCCATGCTGGGAGGTCTGAAAAAAGTACGCCAGCAGACAAAAGAACTGGAAGAACAGCTCAACCATTCCGACACATCGGACGATCCGGCATTTATCAACGGCAACCGTCCTATAGCTTTCCGCGCATATAAAGTATCGGCCGATCACTTCTCGACGCCTCAGACTGTCACGCAGATAGAGGATCATTTCAAAAATCTCGGCAAAAGGCTGTTTGTAGAACGGGTCCGCAATGAGGACGGTACAATCGCCGAAGTCAGTCCCGATCTTACAGTCAGACTCGGAGACGAAATAGTTCTCAGCGGCCGTCATGAATTCATTATTCAGGATGAAAGCTGGATCGGTCCGGAAATCGACGATGCGAAACTGCTGTCATTTCCTGTGGAGAAAACCAAGGTAATGGTCATGAAAAAGACGGCAGGAATGACGGTGGACCAGCTGCGTGCCAAACCATTCATGTACGGTGTCATGATACAGTCCATCACTCGCCAGGGGGGCATTGACATCCCCGTGCTCGCCCAGACAAAACTGATGCAGGGCGACATGCTGACCATCGAGGGCCTTCCGCAGGAAGTCAGACCCGCGGCACCGGCTATTGGAAACGAGGAACATCCCACCACTGTCACAGACATGGTATTCGTATCGCTTGCGATCGTTATCGGAGCGATTGTCGGAGCGCTCACACTTAAAATCGGGAAAGTGCCTGTCAGTCTTTCGACAAGCGGCGGAGCGCTGATCGCCGGACTATTCTTCGGGTGGCTGCGCACCAAACGTCCTTCCGTCGGTATTATCCCGGACTCTTCGTTATGGCTGATGAACAATCTCGGTCTGAATATGTTTATTGCTGTGATCGGTATCCAGAGCGGTCCGACATTCATATCCGGCATCAAGGAAGTCGGAGTGATGCTTTTCGTGATGGGTATTGTCGCCACCTCGCTGCCACTGCTCGTATCCATATTTCTTGGAGCAAAGGTCTTCAAGTTCCATCCCGCCATGAACCTCGGCTGTTGCGCCGGTGCCCGTACCACCACCGCCTCGCTCGGTGCCATCACGTCAGCGCTCAACAGCTCGCTTCCCGCCATGGGGTATACCGTCACATACGCCATCGGCAACACACTGTTGATTCTGATGGGAGTGGCCATGGTGCTTATGTTCGTATGACCCCGACGGCGTGCACGATCTTTATAAAATATTGTATAACATCTCTGAAAATTATAGAATAATATGGAAAACACACCTAAGAATCCTGAAAATCCCGCTTTCGAGAAAGCTCTCGAAAACATAAGTCCGTTTGAGATAAAGAACACCCTTATAAATCTTGCGGAAAAAGACTCACAGCGCAGCACAGCCACATTACTCAACGCCGGACGGGGAAATCCGAACTGGCTTCTCTCCTATCCGCGCAAGGCGTACTTCCTTCTCGGAGAATTCGCCATGTCGGAAGCAGACCGGGTGGCCTATGACGAGTCGATAGGTATCGTGGCATCTCCGACCGAAGTCGGTATGGCCTCACGTTTCCTGTCGTTTATCGACGATCACAAGGATGAGATCGGGGCGAAAGTGCTTAAACATTTCTATACGCATATGACAGAGGAACTCGGTGCCGTTCCCGATGAACTCGTATTCGAGCTGGTAGACGGTATCCTCGGAGACCATTACCCCACTCCTCCGCGTATCCTCAAATATGTGGAAACAATTACCCGCGAATATCTCCGTCAGGCCATGGGAGGCGGAGACGACAAAAATGTCTACGATCTGTTTGCCACGGAAGGAAGCACTGCCGGAATGTGCTATGCGTTCGACTCTCTCAAACAGAACTTCCTTATGGAACCGGGCAACAAGATCGCACTTTTCACCCCCTGTTTCACCCCATATCTCGAGATTCCGAAACTCGCGGAGTTCGGACTGGAAGTGGTCACCGTAAGTGCCAATAAAGTGGAGCGCGACGGATATCACGANNCACGACTGGCAATATCCCAAAGAGGAGATCGACAAACTTCGCGATCCGTCGGTCAAAGCCGTATGCATCACCAATCCGTCAAACCCCCCGAGCGTATGCTTCTCTCAAGAAGTACTCGACATGCTGGTCGACGTGGTAAAGAAAGACAATCCCCAGCTGATGATCATCACCGACGATGTCTACGGCACTTTTATCGAAGGATTCCGTTCGCTGATGTATGTTCTCCCCTACAATACCCTCTGTCTCTATTCCTTCTCGAAATATTTCGGCGCGACAGGATGGCGGGTAGCGGCCATGGCACTCAGAAGTGACAAAAATGTCTTTGACGACCGTATCGCCGCACTCCCGCGCGAAAAAAAGGAGAAGCTTGCAAAACGCTATGAAAGTCTGACTCTTGACCCCGACAAGCTGAAATTCATAGACCGTCTCGTCGCGGACAGCCGTCTTGTCGGCCTGAACCACACTGCGGGTCTGTCTACACCCCAGCAGATACAGATGGCTCTCTTCTCCGCATTCGCATATCTTCACAAAGATGAACTTCAGCCGAAACTTATAGGAATGATACATGACCGTCTTGACAATCTATGGAGCTCGACCGGATTCAAACTTCTTCCCGATCCCAACCGTGCCGGATATTACAGCGAGATAGACCTGATGGTATGGGCAAAGAAAATCTATGGAATCGATTTCGCCGAATATCTCAACCGAAACTACGAACCGCTCGACTTTGTGATACGACTCGCCGACGAGACAGCAATAGTATTGCTCAACGGAGACGGATTCGACGGACCGAAGTGGTCTGTGCGCGCCTCCCTCGCAAACCTCAATATGGACGCTTATCTTAAGATAGGAGTTGCCATCAGGAAGATTCTCGATCAGTATCACGATGAATATCTCAAGAAACAAAAATAATTATTTTGCTTTGAAATATTTTGCAATCTAAAATATTATTGTTAATTTTGCAGCAAACAAACACCCGATGAATAATAAAGCAAGCATATTGTCACCCGTTACAACACATCCCGTCTCTGCGGACGCGCAGGGTATGATGATGTCTATGATGATGTGCAGCCGACAACGCCGGGTGTAGGTCAGTCAACGCACAATTATCAACCAGAACATACAGCCGGCTTCTAATGAAGCCGGCTTTTTTGTTTTTAAACATCATTCACACTTATGGACTACAGCAAACTGAAATTCGAGACAAGACAGATCCACGCAGGCCTGAATCATGACGAAAACACCGGATCAAGAGGAATAGCCATATATCCTACGGCCGCCTACCGGTTCAAGACATGCGACTATGCGGCAAACCTTTTTGAGCTCTCCGAACCCGGAAATATATACACCCGCCTTCAGAATCCCACCACATCAGCCTATGAGGAACGCATCGCAGCTTTATACGGCGGTGTCGGCGCGATGGCCGTGTCATCGGGAATGGCAGGAATACTTGTCACTCTGACGACGCTTGCCTCGGCAGGTGACAATATCGTCGCGTCCAAATATCTCTATGGAGGCACTTACAACCAATTCCGTCACACACTTTCACGCCTCGGAATCGAAGTGAGGATCGCATCGGGAGATGATCCGGAAGACATAAAAGTTCTGATCGACGGAAATACCAAAGCCGTTTTCGCCGAAAGCATGGGAAATCCCACTTGTGCCGTTCCTGATCTGGAACGTCTTGCCGGCATAGCCCATGAGGCCGGAATTCCTTTAATTGTCGACAACACATTCGGAGCGGGAGGATATCTGTGCAATCCTTTCGAATGGGGCGCTGACATCATAGTCGATTCCGCGACAAAATGGATCAACGGTCACGGCACGGCAATGGGCGGAATCATTGTTGACAGCGGAAATTTCCCATGGAACAACGGCAGATTTACCAATATCGACGGTCCTTCGGAAGGATATCATGGATTAAATCTGTATGAAGCGTTCGGAAAAGCGGCGTTTATCGTAAAATGCCGTGTCGACGGACAGAGAGACCTCGGGACATGCCCCTCAGCTTTTGACAGCTATCTGATGCTGCTCGGCCTCGAGACATTGGCGCTACGCGTGCGTCATCAGATCGATGCCACCCGCAGATTGGCAGAATTCCTGCGCGAGAGCCCTTATGTGAAGCGAGTGAGCTATGTAGGCTTCAGTGACCATCCTTCATATAAGAATGCACAACGTTATTTCCGTTCAGGCGCGTCAGGCGTGCTCAATGTGGAGCTTAAAGGAAATCTTGACTCGACTGTACGTTTTGTCGAGGCTCTTGAACTTGCAGCCCATATGACGATGATCGGAGACTCTATAACAGTAGTGACCCACCCAGCCTCGACCACACACCGCCAACTCTCCGACTCCGATCTTAAGGCGGCCGGCGTGACTCCCACACTTCTCCGCATATCGCCGGGACTCGAGGATATAGAGGATATAATAGCCGATTTCCGCCAGGCATTTGAAAAGACAGGACTACAGATCGACTGAACCACCAGAAAATGACAAGATATTACCACCACAATTCCCCTTTCCGGCTTGAATCAGGAGAAACACTCGAACGCCTCGACATAGCATATCATACTTTCGGACAGCTCGCCGAAGACGGTTCAAATGTCGTATGGGTATGTCATGCCCTCACCGCCAACAGCGACGTCGCCGACTGGTGGCCACACACGGTGGAACCGGAAAGATTTCTTGATCCCGACAAATGGTTTGTCGTATGCGCCAACATAATAGGATCCCACTACGGCACGACCGGGCCTCTGTCGGAAAATCCCGCCACAGGAGAACCTTACTACGACGCTTTTCCTCTGGTGACAATACGCGACATGGCGCACGCGCACGCATTGCTTGCCGATCATCTCGGCATCGGGCATATCCATGCTCTTGTCGGAAGCTCCGTAGGCGGTTTTCAGGCACTCGAATGGATCGCGGAAGAACCTGACAGGTTCGAAAATCTGATTCTCATAGCGACAGACGCCAAAGCCTCGCCATGGACCATAGCCATCGACGAGACACAGCGCATGGCGATATTCGCGGACAAGACCTACGGGACACCCGATCCTTCGGCCGGAATGACCGGACTGGCAGCCGCACGCGCAATCGGGCTGCTCTCCTACCGGGGAGGAAGCGGATACAACGCCTCCCAGCAGGACAAGCCATATGAGACTGTAGGCGACACACACCGCGCATGTTCATACCAGCGCTATCAGGGAGAAAAACTATGTGGCCGCTTCAATGCATACTCCTATGTCTCCATTCTCAATTCTTTCGACACGCACGACATCGGACGCGGACGCGGTGGAATAGCGGCCGCCCTCTCGCGCATCAAGGCGAAAACCATCGTGACCGGAATAACCTCCGACATTATTTTCACCCCCGCCGAGATGCGTGAACTTGCCGCTATGATTCCGGGCGCGCGCTACGAAGAGATAGACTCCCGGTTCGGACATGACGGTTTTCTGGTGGAATATGAACAGCTAAATGATATCCTTTATCCCTTTATAAACTCAAAGAAATGAAACAGACAATCAGAATAGGACTTTTCGGTTTCGGCACAGTAGGCACAAGTGTCTATCAGGTCATTGCAAAAGCCAAGAACGCACATGCGGTCATAAGCCGCATATGTGTGCGTGACATAAAAAAGTCCAGGTCCATCCCTCTTCCTGAAAAGATACTGACCGACAAGGCCGAGGACATATTCAACGATCCTCAGATCAATCTGATAGTCGAAGTTGTGGACAATGCGGAGGCTTCATACCGGATCGTCACCGAAGCTCTGCGACGGGGCATTCCGGTCGTATCGGGTTCCAAGACGATGATTGCCTCTCACCTGCCCGAACTGATAGAAATGCAGGACAGATACGGCACGGCACTTCTGTATGATGCGTCATCGTGCGGCTCGATACCGGTGATCCGCAATCTGGAAGAGTACTACGACAATGATCTGCTGCTGGAGGTGAAAGGAATACTCAACGGATCGTCCAACTATATTTTGTCGCGTGTCTTCGACCATAACGAGGATTATAACGTGGCTTTGCGTAAAGCACAGGAATACGGTTTCGCCGAAAGCGACCCGACATTCGACATCAGCGGCATAGACGCGCTCTACAAGCTTATCATCATAACCGTGCATGCCCTTGGGGTCTACGTATCGCCCGACAGGATTTTCACCTATGGTATTTCGACCATTCATGACGCCGATATCCGCTATGCAAGAGAGAAGAGAGTCAAGATAAAACTTGTCGCACAGGTCGTCAAAGTGAATGAATCGGAATTCACCATGTTCGTCATGCCCGAATTCGTCACACCGTCCAAATACATCTACAGTGTCGACAACGAATATAACGGTGTCGTGATCCGCGGGGAATGCTACGACCGGCAGTTCATGTTCGGCAAGGGCGCCGGAGGTTTTCCGACGGCATCATCCATCCTCAGCGACGTGATGGCAAGAAGACACGGATACCGTTACGAATACAAAAAGATGAGCTATATCGACACTCCGGTCTATACGACCGAAGTGACCCTCCGCGTATATATACATTATAAGGAGACGGACATATCCTCAGTCATCACTTTCTCGAAGATACATGAACATTATCTCTCCGACGAGGGCAACTACATCATCGGGGATATCCGGCTGTCCGACCTTATCAAGGCGCGGGAGTCGCTCGAAGAGACAGACGTGTTCATAGCCAACATACCTCTCTTTTTCGCCGAACGAGACAACTGACAGTCCCACATACAGTTCAAAAGTCAGAAGAGCCGAATCCTGCGATCCGGCTCTTCTGACTTTCTATATTATTACCTATAACGACCTTGAGGCACGTTTGCGCTCGTTCTCGTCAAGTATTATCTTACGAAGGCGCAAATGGTTAGGAGTCACCTCAACATATTCGTCCTCCTTGATATATTCAAGAGCTTCCTCAAGAGAGAAAACCACTGGAGGCACGATACGGGCCTTGTCATCAGCACCTGAAGCACGCATATTGGTAAGTTTCTTGGACTTGGTGACATTCACCGGTATATCGCGGTCTTTGGCGTTCTCGCCCACTACCTGTCCGACATATACTTCTTCCTGCGGGAATATGAAGAAGCGTCCCCGGTCCTGAAGCTTGTCGATGGCATAGGCATAGGCCGTTCCACCCTCCATAGCGATCAGAGATCCGTTGGTACGGCGCTCTATGTCTCCTTTCCAAGGCTGATATTCCAGGAAACGGTGAGCCATGATCGCCTCGCCGGCTGTGGCGGTCAGTATATTGTTGCGCAATCCTATTATACCGCGCGACGGGATCTGGAATTCGATATCGATACGGTCATTGCGTGTCTCCATGGAAAGAATGTCTCCTTTGCGGCGAGTCACCATATCGATAACTTTAGAACTGTATTCTTCAGGTACATTTATGCTCAGCGCCTCCACAGGCTCGCATTTCACACCGTCGATCTCCTTGATGATTACCTGCGGCTGTCCTACCTGAAGTTCATAACCCTCACGGCGCATTGTCTCTATAAGGATTGAGAGATGGAGCACACCACGGCCATACACACGCCACATATCCTCTCGTTCCCCTTTTTCGACTCTCAGAGCGAGATCCTTGTCAAGCTCACGGTCAAGACGCTCCTGAATATGACGGGAAGTGACGTATTTGCCGTCTTTACCAAAAAAAGGACTGTCATTGATTGTGAAAGTCATCGACATTGTCGGCTCGTCTATGGCTATGCGCGGAAGCGGATCAGGACGGTCGTATACAGTTATCGTATCTCCGATCTCGAAATTGTCAAGACCGACGATAGCACAGATATCACCACTGCCCACTTCCTGTGTCTTTTTACGGCCCATACCCTCGAACGTGTGGAGCTCCTTGATTTTCTGCTTCGTCACCGAACCGTCTTTCTTGCAGAGTCCGATCTCCATGCCTTCGCGCAGAGTGCCGCGATGCACACGGCCCACGGCTATACGGCCCACATAGTTGCTGTAGTCGAGACTTGTTATGAGCATCTGCGGATCACCCTCGATTCGTCTCGGTGCCGGTATATAATCTATGATGGCGTCAAGGACCGCCGTAATATTGTCCGTGGGTTTTCTCCAGTCGGTGCTCATCCAGTTCTGCTTGGCAGAACCATAGATTGTCGGGAAGTCGAGCTGATCTTCTGTAGCGTCAAGGTTGAACATAAGATCAAAAACCATCTCGTTCACCTCGTCGGGACGACAGTTCGGCTTGTCAACCTTGTTGATGACCACCACCGGCTTGAGTCCCATCCTGATAGCCTTCTGCAGGACAAAACGGGTCTGGGGCATAGGGCCTTCAAAAGCNNAGCCATGTTGAGCACACGCTCCACCTCACCGCCGAAATCGGCGTGACCAGGAGTATCGATGATATTTATCTTTGTATCTTTGTAATTGATCGAGACGTTCTTGGAGAGAATCGTTATGCCGCGCTCACGCTCAAGGTCGTTGTTGTCGAGTATGAGTTCGCCTGTAGTCTGATTGTCACGGAATAGGTGACCGGCGAGCAGCATCTTGTCCACAAGTGTGGTTTTGCCATGGTCCACGTGGGCGATAATGGCGATGTTGCGAATGTTTTGCATTATTTCTGCGTTTGCTTCTGTTGCTTTGAATTGCAAAATTACAAAAAATATGTTATATAGCAGCAATTTCCTTACCGGAAAATGAAGCGGGCCCAAACAGCAGGACTATCGGACCGATCTGTTTTTTACAGATATCGACTCTTTAAGAAAATCACGAAAACTTGCAGAATCTGTCTTCTCACCTCTGTCATGATGCCGTTTGCGACTCTTGTTTTTCTTTCGTTTTTTAGTCGTTTTACGTTTTTTTCTCTTTTTCCCTTCACGTATATTGACATCATCTTCATATTCCTCATATTCTCCAGGGATGGAATCAAAAGAATATACCGCCACGGGATCCTGTACCGAATCTACGGAGGATGCAGCGACATCTCCGCTGCATCCGCGCAATATGAAAGCAGACGCGACAAATCCGAACGATACCGCCGCAAGAGCAGCAGCTCCGAGTCTTTCTTTCGTGCTCAATTTCTTCATGACAAGACAACTTCAGGCCGCGACATATGTCAGAAAGGATAACCTATGGCAAGGTGAAAGGCGAATGCGTCTTTGAAAGGAATATTGAAATATCCCTTGTGGCCCGTGTCATAAGGAGCATGCAGGCCATAGCCGAGGTCGCCGCGGATCACCATCATGCCGATGTCGACACGCAGACCGACTCCCGTTCCCAGCGCTATGTCGCGCAGGAACGTACTACGCTTGAGAAGACCGCCGGGACGCATCGGATCATCTTTCAGAAGCCAGATATTACCGTNNCTATAAAGGCCGCGCCATGCAGCAAACTGACGATGGGGAACCTGTATTCCGTGTTAAGTTCAAGCTTGAAGGTACCGGTCTGGTCAAAATATCCGTTTTTGTCCGATTCCGGCGCACGATAACTCCCCGGGCCGATTGATCTGACCGTAAAGGCTCTTATGGAGTTGGCGCCCCCGATATAAAACTGCTCGGAATAAGGGACCGTGGTCGAGTTGCCATAGGAATGTTCAGCACCGATCAGCACACGGGAGACAAGCCATTGGTCGGAACCTCTCACAAGCCTTCGCGAATAGACGAGCTGCGCCTGTCCCTTGATAAACTGAGAGAAGGGCATGCCGAACAGAGTCTTTCTGTCTTTCACACCGCACATACGCCATAACGCCCAGAATACATTTCCGGCTTCCTTGACAGTAGCCGAGAAATTAAATCCGTTTATTCTTTCTCGTTCAAGCCATTTGTCATAATTGTAAGTATAGCTCATCTCGGGAATGAACTGACTTTCAAAACTGAGGGCCACGGCCGGATTCTCGGCCATTATAGAGTCAAAATCATGAGTGGTGCGCAACAGTTTGGTATATGAAAGTTTGAATGGAGTGAACTGATTGGTCACCCGCCGGTTGTAATTCCATTCATATGTTATGCCCGCGCCGACTTCGGCCATACGGAAATAATGAGGCCGGTTCAGGATGTTGCCGCTGAGAGAGATTGTCGTCCAGTTGAGATCGCGGTTGGTGCGACGCACGAATTTGGGAGCGAGGAGACGAGGGAAAGCGAGCGAGGTGCTAAGCCCGAATTCATAACTGTTGAATACGGATCCGCGGTTTCGTCCTGTCTGCCATTCATAACTTCCCGACAGCTGTATGCTGAAACGTTCGGCGCCGCCGAACATATTATTGTTTGTAAGACCCAATATCAGCCCCGGGCCAAGATAAGAATTTGATTTCGATGTCACATTGGCCTCGATAGTCGCTTCTATCGGACGTTCGAACTGACAGGTTATGTAGACGTCGAGAGTGGGATTTTCCGGATTGGTATCGACCGGGACAGGCTGGATGTGTATGTTGCCGAATATTCCAAGCCGGGACAGACGCGTCTGCGTGCGGTCCATGTCGCGTACGGAGAAATAACGGTTCTTGCGGAATGTGATACAANNGTGACGGGATCATATTCTTCCGCAATTTCGACGGTCGGTAGACCACGAGTTCCCCTTTTGAAGTCTGGAGCGTATCGGGAATTCCCATCCGCCGGTTGCTCCGGCGCAATACTGTGGTATGGATATGGCCGGTACGGAATCTCATTTTTGCAATTTCAGGCGTATTCTCCACCATTGCGAGTTTCAATGCAATCCGTTCGGGAGTAATAAGACTGTCAGCAAGAAATTCGATATACTCGGGGCGGAAATAATAATAACCCCGGTTACGCATCGCATTGGCGATACGCACTCGCTCGGCCGCCAGCGAATCGACACAGAACCGTTCGCCCTTGACAAGATAAGTGCTCTTATGAGCCACTGAATCTATAAAACGGTATATACCCGGTTTCGTATCATTGAAAAAAATGATACTGTCCAGCAGATAGGGAGCACCGGTCTTTATATTATAATCGATATTCGCGATCTTGGGATTCTTTTTAGGAGCCAGCTCATAAGAGACCGATGAATTGAAATACCCGTTGTCGTCAAGAATCGACTTCAACATCTTGATCCGCGTCTCGGGACGGACATCGCTGACAAGCACCGGTTGTGAGACGAGTCTGTCATAAAGCCAGCCTTTGATACCTCGCGCCGAATCATTCCAGTTGTTATATACCCACAATCCGAGAGGAAACGGGTAACGGCGATAGGGTGTAAGCAACGGCAATGCGTTATTGGGCTTGACGTTTACAGATTTGACAAGATCAGATTTAACATCCCCCGGCATTTTCACTCCCTCGGGAGCGTCAACCTTCATATTCAGGCCATTGTACAGGAATTCACCGTCGGGAATTCTTTTTGTAGTGGAGCATGAGGTCGTCAGCATCAAGACAATACAAAATGCGGCGACAATCGGAATTTGATATTTAGAGGCTGTATGTTTCATAGTCATTCTGCATTCACAGGTATAGTGTCGGTAGAATCATTTTTGATGACAGCCATGCTGTCGACTGCCGTTTTCTCTTCATGGACCGGCTTTCGGTTCTTGCGACGCCTGAACCGAAAAAGACTCTTGAGGTTTTCAAGACGGCGTTTATAGACAAATCCGGCACCCATCTCCGTTATCTCGCCTTCGAGAATACTCTCATAGCCGATATGCCTGAAAAGACGCACGGACATGTTCATGGTCTGGGTCTGCCTGAGTATATATTCGAAAGCCACGTCGCTGACAAGATTCTGCGCGATCTCGTCATCAGCGGAATCTGTGGAGTAATTGCCTCCTACAAGAATTTTAAAACGGTTGTTAAAAAGAGATTTGGATACCTGATAGCTGTAACTTGTCTCCGTATTCGTGACNNTAAAGAAAGATCCACGCCCCGGATATTTTTGGCAGCCCATGAGTTAAGCTGCGACTCAAGAAAACTGTACAGGAAATTGCCGGTAGCGGCGTTTGCTTTTGTGCCCTGCGCCGAATACTGATTGTAAAGCAACAAGTTCATGGCCTGGGTCTGCCGCTGGTCAGCGCTCATGGACTGCAGTTCATTCTGAATTGCAAGATCGTCATTGGTAGACAGATCGAAAGCCACTTTCAGATTCTCGAGTGTATTGGTCGCATGGAGCGTTACAAGGAAGTTTACAAGACGCGAGTTGTTGCCGCTGGTTACATTGGCCTTCACATCGTCAGTCGCGGTGACATTAAGAGTAGGATTCATGATGGATCCGTTCCATGTGATCGTGCTGGAAGGATCAAAATCAAACATCTTCTCGCCTATAACAGGAAGGCTGTAACGGGCATACCCGTTTCCAAGTGTCAGTGTTCCTGTCAATGACATGTCTCCCATATAATTCTGAAAATAGTTGAGATTTGCCGAAGGATCGAGCTCGACCTTGTCCGTACCGTTGTTAGACAACAATACTTCTATGTGCGTTCCGGGAGTAATGACAAGATTGGCATTTATGCGCANNGGGTGACTCCACTATTGAATCCGTTTTAATGACTTGTGTGGTGTCGTTGAAGTTTACGAACCGCACCACATCCTGATCCGACTGCGAGGAGAGCTCCGCAGGATCCATATTCAACCGGTATGTGGCATCGGTCGTACCCAGTATGTTTACATTTCCGTTTACATCAAGAAGATTCATCGGACCCTTTACGGTTGCTCCGAGATTCAGAAAAACTTTGCCGAAAAGATCATCTTTCGATCGTTTGTCGCTCTTGATGAGCTGAAAATTGCTGGCAGAGGCGGTCAGATCAAAGAGAATATTGGAAAATTTAGCCGCGTCGATAGTCCCCGAAAGTTTAAGAGGATTCTCGTTGGCGCCATAGATATGGAACTCCTTTATATCGATCAGATTGTTTCTCACGGTCAGAGGATCATTGCCGAAGCGGAGTCTTGCACCCGCCATGGGGATATGCGCCGTCACCGAGTCGAGAGCGATCGCGCCGTTAAGTATCGGAGCCGCAAACGATCCGTCCATACGCATGTCTCCATTTATATATCCTCCGAGCACCATTGTATTTCCAAGAAAAGGATTGGCGACTTTAAGGGGGAAACGGGTCAGCGAGACACCGATCGAATCCGGTTTGAGGCCCTCCGGTCCCTGCACTAGATTGGCATAGGCAGCAATGGCGGGATCTCCGTTTATCTTAAGCGCGGCATTGACATCCGTACCGGATTCCAGACCATATCCTGCATCGAGTGCAAGATCGAAATCCCCGACTCTGGTTTTTTCGTAAACAAAGTTTTTCAGGCCCACATTTCCGGCCCCGGTAAACCTGCGGTTGTCATACTCTACGTGAAGGTCTGCATTGAGGTCTCCTTTCATAGGCGGAGCGAGCGCCCACATGCTGAGAAAATCCTCTATGTGGAGATTGTCAATTTTCACATACAGTTCTTCGTTTCCTTTCCCGGTATCCTGCGTGCGTGCAAGAATGCTGCTCTCCGCACTCCGGGCTTCGAGATTTGCTCCTATATGCTTGGTATGAAGATTGAAATCGAGGAAGTTGTCGGAATTGAAGGTCCACGGCAGATATGCGATCGTGGATTTCAAAGGAGTAATATGGGCAGTCACCGTCGAATCCTGCAGAGCCGCGGTCAGACCTATGCGATATCCCTGCTCTCCCTTGATGTTCCACTGATTGAAAAATGCACTCATACGGTTGTTGCCGAAATATCCGTTAAGATTCACCTTGGCGAATTCATCCATAGTCCCTTTCCGGTTTCCGACATGGGCCTTGTAGTCCATAAGGGCGCCACGCTCTTTGAGTCCGAGGGTTATCGTGTCGAGATCCAAAGAAGCGGATGTATAATTCAACACCCCGATGTTGCCGTATAAGATCGAATCCTTGCCGAAACGTGCATAAACCGTATCGACGCCCATGCCCTGAGACTGGAGGAACTGGTCGACGAGGCCGCGCCCGGATGCATTTAAAACAAGATCGAATCTCGGCAGAAGATTGCTGAGACTGTCCACGACAAGATTTTTTTCTTTGATTTGCCTTTCAGCCATGCCTGCGGCGGTCGTGAAAGTCTTTATAAGATTCTCCATTCCCGACTCGGCATTGAACTCAAGTGAAGTCAGCAAAGAGTTCACTTCAAGCGCCGTACTTACAGGATCGGCTTTAACACTCGCTGTCACGCCTTCGGGCAGATGGATATATTGCCCCGGCAGATACCATTCAAGAGCACGCGCCTCGAGATCGATGTCATAGATCCACTTGCCGGGTTGCGCGTTTCCCCGGAGCGCGATGTCGCCCGAACCGTAGCATATGCTGTCCGAAAGGCCGAGCCGCTGCAGATTGACATCCCTGAGAGTGGCGTTTATATCGAATGTATAATCGTCAGGATGTATGGTTCCGGAGCCGCTCATATCGAAATCAAGTCCGGGATTAAGCGAAGAGGCCTGAAGCATAAGATCTCCGGCATTGCTCAGAGTGGCGTCGACATGTATGTCGCGAAGTTCATTATGGTTGTATTCTACTGATGAGATATCCACAGTCGCGTCTGTCACAGCATGGCCACTCAGAGGATTGAATCCATGCCCACGCGCATTTACTGTGGCTGTCACGCGTCCGATACCGGCTGCAGGCACGAAACGCGCCACATCAAGACCGGTTGTCCGGATATCAGCCATATAGTTTTCGGGAGTGAGGGCCACATGGCCTTTTGCAGCCAGATCGCCGGCATCGCTTTTAAGTGTAAAATCGGCACCGTAGCTCAGACCCTTGGCCTCGGCTGTTCCTTTGATGGTGAACGCCGGTATCTTCACATCATCCATGCCGATAAATCTGTCGGCAAGAGCCGGATCGCTAAGACTGCCGTCAAATTCCACCTTAGCCACCATTTTCTTGTAGTCAAGAGGATTTCTGGCGTATCCTTCCGCGTTTATTTTGACCACCCCCGGCATATTGGCGTAAAGACGGTCAATTGTCAGTTCAGACAACGATCCGGCAGCCTCGACCGTGAAGTCAAGAGGTTTGCGTGCCGGAACCATCGACAGCACGGATTTCAGGGCAGGCATGAAAGCCTCCACATCCGGCAGTCCGATACGCCCGCGGGCATTTATATCCATATCTGCCGCAGGATCAAGAGCCATCATGGCGAACGGGACATTGGCAGAGGCATTTACCGTAGAGTATAAAGTACGCAACGACACACCGTCGAGTGACAACCCGATGGAATCAATACCGATAATGCCACGCCCTTCCGCAATCTGAAGACCGCTTCGTTCCCGTGCAGTCAGACGTGTCAGCGGCAATCTTACCGTCGATGATTCGTTATAGAAATTTCTCATTCCGATACCGACCCCGGTGACTTTCAGATAACCGGCATCGAAACCGGGCATTGGCGTGGCGCCTTTAACAGCATAGAGCGCGGAGATAGAATCCACCGCAATGCTATCGCCCATTATCCTCATCGGAGGGCCCGTTGACGGTTCGGAAGGCGGTGCGGGATGTGTCTTGATATATTCTGCCGTCGGAGTGAGATACGTGATATTGCCACCACCTATCGACGCGAGATTCCACTTCACGACATTCTCCCCAAGATCTACCAGCGCTTTTTTAATGGCCACACGTTTGAGTTCGACATTCATCGTGTCGATGGTCGGAAGCATTGACATCCCGAATGTGAAATTCTCCATTTCGAGATCATTTGCCTTTATCTTGAACGGAGCCGAAGAAGCGGCCGTGTCCTCGGGTGTCGGCTTCTTCTTCCATACATTCATATAAAGAGAAAGATGCCCGTCGCGAAGGCGTGTCCTGTTGAGTATGATTTCCGAAGTCCGGATATTAGCCGAGCTCCTGTCGTCCACTTCCAGCATTCCGGCTCTGACTGTCAGGACCATGGAAGAATCCGGGGCAATCATCCTGTAATAGCCGTCATTAAGACGCAGGGCGTTGAGTCTGACATTAAGCGCAAGCAACGGAAGCAATTTCACATCCGCCACAGCTTCACGAGCCCTGACCATGGTATCGCCTTTTGCCTCCAGCACATATACATCCTGCAAATGGACGTCAAGAGGGAAATACAAACGGAATTTTCCGATACCAATTTTCATGCCGGTGGATTTCTCGACGAGATCCGATGCTATTTTTACCGCAAATTTCTGTACGGGAGGTATATAAAGCAAGACCGGAATAAGCAGTATGACAAGTAATATGACAGATAGTGTCTTGACCGATCGCCGCAGCCACGTCGGACGGATCATATGCTTTTTCTTTCTGACAGGGAGTTCACCAATAGCATCCGATGTCTTATCCACATCAGATGAAACAGTTTCTGGATCGGGCGAGCCTGGTTGTTCTTCCTTCTTATCTTTGTTAAGTTCTTTATTTTCTGCCATCCGGTCTGTCCTTTTGGAAACACAAATTTAACGTTTTTTACAATATTAAACAAAAATATATGAATAATGTTAGCAATGTAAAAAACTTATTACTGTCCGAGATATGTCCACAATAAAATCAGGCGGATTTACCGTTACGGTAAATCCGCCTGAGAAGTCTTTCTATATCCTGTCTTATTTTGCGGCGTGGGGCTGCACGTTGATGAACTTGCGACCCTCTTTACCGGTTGTAAACACAACCACACCGTCGATAAGAGCGAAGAGAGTGTGATCCTTGCCCATACCTACATTGAGACCGGGATGATGCACTGTACCTCTCTGACGTTTGATGATGTTACCGGCCTTGCAGTTCGCACCACCAAAAATTTTCACACCAAGTCGTTTGCTTTCTGATTCGCGGCCGTTCTTAGAACTACCGACACCTTTCTTATGTGCCATTTTCTATTTTGGTTTATGCGGTTACTATTTTCTTGATCATTATCTTAGTGAACTGCTGACGGTGACCGTTCAGACGACGGTAACCTTTACGGCGTTTCTTCTTGAAGACAATAACTTTGTCGCCCTTTACGAGGGGAAGAAGAACTTCACATTCAACTTTAGCGCCTTCAACGGCAGGCACACCGACTTTAACGTCGCCGTCGGCATCGAGAAGAAGCACTTTGTCGAACGACACAGAGTCGCCCTCCTTCACTTCGTCGCCGAGATGGTGGACATACAGGAATTTGCCTTCTTCTGCCTTGAACTGCTGTCCTTTGATTTCTACGATTGCGTACATTTTATTTAAATATATTTTATCTGACCGTGGGGCGGCGCCATTGCGGAGCACTTGCTCTGCCTGCACGGCATAATTGCGATTGCAAAATTAGCGTAAAATTTTGTAATATCCAAATAAATTAGTAATTTTGCAGTGCTTTTCCCGGAAAAGTGCCGCAGGCGGAGAGAGCCTGCTTGTCCGGATACGCATCCCGGCGGCGGCTTTTCCACGAAAGGTTTTATAATTAACCAATTAAATTCTCTCAAAAATGCATCTTTCATCAGAAGAAAAGAAGAAAATCTTCGAGACTTACGGAAGCGGCCCCGGCGACACCGGTAGCCCCGAGAGCCAGATCGCTCTCTTCTCGGTACGTATCAAGCACCTCACCGAGCACCTCAAGGAGAACCATAAGGACTACACTACGGCACGCGCCCTGAAAGCGCTCGTAGGTCAGCGCCGCAGCCTCCTCGACTACCTCATCCGCAAGGACATCAACCGTTACCGCGCCATCATCGCCAAGAAAGAGCTCGGTATCCGCAAGTAATCAGACAGATTTCACCATTCGCAACACAGGGAGGCTTAATTTCCAGCCTCCCTGTATTATTTATCAGATATTCCTTCAATATAAAAAATCCGGAAAAATTTCCGGATTTTTTATATTTTTACTTTGGTTTTATTCAAACTATGATTATATTTGCTTTCGAATCCTTAGACATACCAGTCTCAAGGTCCGGGATGGTATTGTAATTTTATTGAAACGGGCCATAATATTTCCACATTATGAAAAAACTTCTTACGTCTGCCGCAACGCTTCTGGCCGCAGGAGCCGGCGTTGCTATTGCGACTCCCTTCGGCCAAAATGTCGAGCCACAGGGAGCCACAGTCACCGAAGGGAACGATTTTCCCACCGTCGTGGTGACAAGACCGGACAATCTGCCGATGCGCACCACATCCGGAGGAACCAATCTGTTCGGTTTTCTTTCTGACTGGACAGCCACTCCTGAGGATTGGATAAGGTCTTACCGCGGAGTCTATGAAATCGGAGAATATGGCGAAGTGACAAAAGTATATACGGATCCGGCTGCATCATTAAAAGACAGATTCACGTGTGCGTTTCTGCTGGATGGATATCTTTACGGATATGCAGATGCATATTTCGATGAGAATTTTAATCAAGGCACCCCTAAATTTCTCAAAGTAAATTTCGAGACAGGCCAGGTGATCGAAAGCATGGATATCGAGGCCACGGATATATGGAATGGCTCATGGGTCTCACCTCCGGCATATAATCCGGAAGACGGATATTTTTATTTCTGTTCAAACGAATTCAAATTATGCCGCGCCACAATAGCCAATCCGTCTGCTGTCGAAATTGTAAAACAATATAATTCCACCTCTGACAACATTATATCTCTCGCATATTGTCCTGAAGATAAGAGATTCTATCGTATCAATGTGAATAATAAATTCATATCCATAGATACAGACGGCACTGTGACACCTATATGCGATATCCCCGACAAAGGATCCCACGGCACCTATCAGGCAGCCATGACATGGTCGCCCAGAGAAAGCGTGTTTTACTGGGATTATATTGACAATGGATATCCTTCCGTATCAAATCTATATACAATAACCCGTGAAGGCACTTTCAATCTTGAATGCACGCTTGATGACGGTTCATGCTTCGACTGGTTCGTGACTCCGGATGTAAAGTTCATTCCGGCAGCCCCTGAAAGTCCGGTAATCAGTGCCATCGATTTCCCCGCCGGTGCTTTGTCGGGCAAACTTGTTTTCACAATGCCCCTCAAGATGCAGAACGGCAACGATCTGCCTTCTTCCGTCAGCTGGGCTGTAACGCTTGACGGAGAAGACTATAAGTCAGGCGCGGCCTCTCCCGGCAGCGAAGTTGAAGTCGAATTTACCGATCTGACAACAGGAAACCATGAATTCGGAATAACAGCAAGTATCGATGCCTTCCGTTGTGATCCCGTCACACGCCGCATATGGATAGGCTATGATACACCGATGGCTCCGGCCAACGTGACACTCACCGAGACCGGTATCAGTTGGGAAGCACCCACTGCGGGCATACATGCAGGCTATGTGGATTTCTCTGTAATGAAATATAATGTAAAAATTATAAATATCTTCGGAAACACCGTATTCAGCCAGACCACTTCCGACACAAGCCTCACCTACACTCTTGACAATCCTGAAGAGCTTTCTTTATATACGGCGGTTGTCACGGCCGAGAGCAACGGACTCGTGAGTGCGGAAGCAAATTCGGCAGGCCTTGTAATGGGCGATGCAATGACTCCTCCCGTGCATTTCGCTCCGACACCAGCCGAATTCGGTCTCATGACCCTGCTTGACAAAAACAACGATGGCATCGGATGGAGCTGGAACAGCGAACGAAACGCCATACTTGCAGGCTATTCTGACACCAAGGCCATGGACGATTATCTCTTCCTCCCTGCCATGTATTTCGCAAGCGCGGAACGCATCTATGAATTCTCGCTCGACGCATCGGCGTGGTCGCCCAACTTCAGCGGAGAATATCTCGATGTGGTACTTGCCACCGAACCGAACTATGACGGCGTGATCGAAAGTATCGCGGACCGCACCCAGATAGCATGCTCATATGACCTGAGAGGCAATCTCGTGAAGGATTACCAGAACCTCAAGTCAAACTTCAGCGTAATCGAGCCTGGTATATATTACATCGGTATACATTGTTCGTCCGAAGCAAACATGAGCGGCATTCTCGTGAAGAATATCAATGTAGAGGACGGCGGTGTCTTGAACACAAGCCCGGATGTAGCCGAAAATATAACAGCGACACCTGCTTCCGACGGCGTGCTGCAAGCTACCGTCACATTCAACTTCCCCAGTCAGACAGTAGAAGGCGACGAGATTCCGACCTCCACCAAACTCACGGCCACAATATCCACAAGCGAACAAACCGTCACCGCGGAAGGCATGCCCGGCACGGCAGCTACCGTGACAGTAGCCACCGTTCAGGGTGAGAATGAAATCAGCATAGTGATTTCCAACGACCGTGGAGAGAACAGTCCCCGCGCAATAGCCAAAGTATTCACAGGCCAGACCGTTCCGGCTTATGTCACCAACGTAAGAGGCATGATCTCCGATGACATGCTCGAGTTCACTCTCTATTGGGACGCTCCTACAGAAGGCGCCAACGGAGGATATATCGATCCTTCTCAACTCACATACAACATCTATGTATATGATCCGACCGGCATACTGACAAACTGGGTGCCTGTGACAAAAGGTCTGACTGACTGCCAATACACGTTCCGTCCCGAAGAGCAGGATTACTATCGTCTTGCGATCGAGGCCGTCAACGTGGCAGGTGCAAGCTCCATGGTATCGGGTTCGGCATGGGCCGGTCCGGCATACACTCTCCCCTACTCTGACAATTTCAGCAATTCAAGCACGATATACGAGACCAAGCCATGGCAGATCTTTACAAACGGATATAATGCCGAATGGAGTTTCATCCGATTGAAAGATATCAACTCAGACATCTTCGGTTCGGACAACGATAAAGTCGCCATGTATTGCTGCGGAGTGGAAGGGACTGTAGGACGCGTATCAATGCCCAGGTTCTCGACACTCAATGAAGATGACGCCACACTCTCGCTCGATGTGTATACAGGTTCCCTCGCCACAGCGGTGAATATATACGCATATTCAGGCAACGACAACACTCTTACGCCCCTTGGCAGTCTTCCCGTAAATCAAGGCAACGGCATCAATACCGTTTCATTCAAGCTTCCGGCGTCTCTTCTCGGCAAGTACTGGGTACAAGTCTTGATCGAGCCTGAAATCTCTGCAGAAGGAGCGTTCTTCGCAATGACCAGAGCCGCCGTCAACAACGGCAGCGGCGTATGCCTGACTGAAATCGACGGACAGAAAGCCATAATCCCGACTGCAGGGGGTATCAGAATATCCGGTCATGAGGGTGACAATCTGACAATCTCCACGGCCGACGGCATCACTGTAGCATCCGGCAAGATAGAATCCGGCAACGCATTCTACGAAACCCAGCCGGGCATCTATGTAGTGAAAGCCGGCAACCACAGTGCGAAAGTAACCGTAAAATAAATTCATGAAGCAGGACGGGTGAATGCCTGTCTTGCTTCACGCATCTATTGAACCACAATGAAAATCAAATTTATATTTTTGACATTGCTTCTCGCCATCGGCGGAGCCGTGTCTTCAGCCCAGACTCTTTACAAACTCGGCTTCTGCGAGGGTAAGGTCGCTACAGAAAGCGGGCTACGTGTAGAGGGAGCAGCTGATATCGAGGCAGCGATCTATCTGTCGCCGTCTGATATGGAACGCTTCAGCGGCGACTCTTTTGCCGGAGTCAACGCGGGCATAGCCACAAAACTCAATGTGCGCGCCATAACCGTATGGGTACGCTCCGAGCTTGACGGAGAGAATCTTGCCGAGACAACCATAGATATCCATACCTCTCAGAAACCGCGAGACGGATGGAACAGTATAAAATTCGACTCAACCGTCGACATAGAGACAGGTCAGGGATATTATATCGGATATACTGTCAGCCAGACAAAGACCGCATCGATCATATCTTTCGTGGAAGGATCTCATGCCGGAGCCGCATGGATAAAAACCGACAATACATGGTCTGAGCGCGATGATCTTGGAATTCTGAGCATCGAGGCACTTATAACAGGAGACAATCTGCCTAAGTCAGATCTCTCCCTTCTCGGTGCCTCTCTTTCGGACTTCTATTATGTGACGGACGCACCGATCACCCTTTCCTATGAACTGCGCAACAACGGAATTGAACCTGTCTATTCCTACGTTCTTACCGTGCGGGCCGAAGATACCGACATGGAAGTGAGACGTACAATCTACAATACGATCAATTACGGTGTGACAAGAAGCTATCTTGAGACCTTGACATTGCCGGGCCTTGAAGCCGGACAGGCATATAACTTCACTATAACCATCGATTCTCCCAACGGAGAGACCGACGAGACACCGGAAAACAATTCCGTAACCATAGATGAGATACCTGTAATATCCAAAGTCTTCCCCCGGACAGTACTCCTTGAGGAATTCACCACCGAGTACTGCTCCAATTGCCCGGCCGCAGCCGAGACAATCCATGACATGATCGAGTCATTCAGCGATGATGAACGTGCACGTTTCGCCATGGTATGCCACCATTCGGGCTATACAAAGGATGACTTCACTCTTGAGTGCGACAGGGAATATGAATGGTTCTACAATAATGGGGGAGCCATATATGCCCCGGCATTTATGCTCGACCGCTTGCCGGAAACCGGAAGTTCCGTGAAGACTCCTGTTTTCGAGAATCTGCCTGTCAACGCGTTCGCATATAAAGTGACACAGGAACAAAACCGTCCTGCGCTCTACTCCATAGCCATGACCGGCATGCACAATGTCGGAGAACGCACCGTGGAATTGCAGATATCGGGCGAAGAGATGCTTCCCATATTCGATGACCCGAGAATAACAGTCTATCTTGTCGAAGACAATGTCCTTGCATCCAAAGACGGTCTGGGCCAGAAAGGCTCGGGCGGACGTATATTCTATCACAACCATCTGGAACGCGCTTATAACGCCACATGGGGCGTGCCTGCCGAATGGGATGGCGCATCCTACACCTATACATGCAAGCTTGAATATCCTGAAGGCTGCAAGACCGAGGATATGCAGGTAGTGGCCTTTATATCGAATTTCGACAGCACCGACCCCGTGAACTGCGAGGTAGGAAACACGACATGGCTTCCGCTTTCTTCTTTGGGGACTGTCGGAGTGGCAATGACGACTGAAGAAGCAAACAGCCGCATCGATATATACGATCTTTCGGGCCGAAATGTCGGAAATGATCCGCAACGTCTGACACCGGGTATATATATACTGACCCGCAACAACAACGGCAATATCGCCACTGAAAAGATTATAGTAAGATAAACCGGAATCCGCTGACCCGAGATTCCGGCAGTAAACATCAAGCCGCGTCATGAATGCCATGACGCGGCTTGCTTTATAGAGGCAGTTGTCCCTGTGTCCGTCCTGCCCCTCTCCTTGAACATTAAAATGAATACAAACAAAAATCCACCGAATCACTTCGGCGGATTTTCGCGCTTCAGGATGGGCTTGAACCAACGACCCCCTGATTAACAGTCAGGTGCTCTAACCAACTGAGCTA
>DAAV01000023.1:17885-19579 GCA_001701295.1 Bacteroidales bacterium H10 | reverse complement strand
CTCGCGGCGCTGTGGCTCGCGGGCTGGCTGTCGGGACTCGGAGCGGTCCTGCTCGGCGCCCTCCTTGCAGGCCATCTGCCCATACTGGCCGCGACCATACGCGACCTGACAGCCACTGCCGCCACGCCCGGCACGGAATCGAGCCACGGGCTCTCCAGTCTGATACAAGCGCAGATATCGTCATGGACGACTATAGTCCGAATGACACTTAAACTTGTCGGTCTGGCGGTGGTCTACGGCATGACCGCCCGTCTGACGAAAAAATATGAGTCAGAATATCCGCGCGTCATGCCGGCGGCACGCAGGATCATCGGGACGTCTCTGTGCATAATCGCCGCATGGATGCTTGCGAGGGCCGATATCATGACATCGCTTACGGCAATTTCCCTGGCGGGATGCTGCAGCGCCCTTTTCGACACAAGACTGCGCACGGCAGCTGCAGCCGCGCTATTCATGATCCTTATACTTCCGCTCGGGTCCGACAACGGCATCTACAACGCCGGCACAATAATATTATGGTATGCTCTTGCGGTATCTCTAACGCTGTCATGCCGCCGACACGGCACAGTCGCGGCAGCGGCGATAACCGCAATCCTCGCGGCATCGTGCGTGGCGGGGCTCGTCAGAGGAGGAACATATTTCGACGACACCCCGCTGAGCGGCATGAAAGGCAGGATAGAATCACCTTCCGCACGCGGCATAATGACATCGCCCGCACGTGCGCGCCGTGTCAACACCATGCTCGGACAGCTTAGAAAACATGTCTCACCCGGCGACACACTTCTTGTATATGGTTCCGCTCCAATGATCAACCACCTCACCGCGACCATTCCGGCCATAGGCTGCTCCTGGCCCGAACTGCTCTCCCCCGCCATGCTTTCCGAAAAACTCGAAACGCACACCCCGCCACCATATATAATGATGATGAAATTCAAGACCCTCGGAGCCGAATGGGGGAAACCCGCACCTGAATTCATCCGTGGCGAAGGAATGGCAGCCAACAGATTCCACACGCCAAGAAAATCGGAAGTCATGACACGATATATTGAAAAAAAGGGCTATCTTCCCGTAATCGAATCGGAAGATTTCACGTTATTTAAAAGAGATCCGGCCGTGAACAAGACTCATTTACCGGACCACAGACCGTCATGAGACCTAAGAAAGACATAATAGTCGCCGGATGGTTCCTGCTTGTGACTCTGCTTCTCGCTGCAGCGGCATGGTGGGCATGGCACCACTACATGTCCTCGCCGCCCTATGTCGATCCGGAGCGGTTTCCCGTACGCGGTTTCGACATATCGTCGCATAACGGCTATGCCAATCTGAACGCGGCAGCGGCGGCGGGTTACGATTTTGTATTTATCAAGGCTTCGGAAGGCGCGAATTTCCGCGACGAGAATTTCGTGCTGAATTATCAGAAAGCGCGTCACGCCGGACTGAAAACCGGTGCCTATCACTTCTTCCGTTTCGACCGCGACGGTATAGAACAGGCAAAAAACCTATTGCGCGTCATCGGTCCGCGCCCGCTCGAGTTAGGGGTGGCAATCGATGTGGAAGACCAGGGGAACGCTACTGGCGTGCCGGCCGACTCCATAAAGGCGCGGCTGCAGCTTATGATCGAATATCTCAACCTTCGCGGCCACCGGGTCACGCTATACTCAAACCGCGCCGGTTATGAAAAATACCTTCTCCCT
>DAAV01000023.1:17497-17787 GCA_001701295.1 Bacteroidales bacterium H10 | reverse complement strand
GCTCGCGCGACGATTGGGAGAGGAACTGGATGTAACGATAATCGGGAAAATCTATTAAGAGGGTTTGAATTTAAAATGTTTCCTGACGCGGAAATATATTCAAAAAATATGTTGTGCAACATGTTTCCTTGTGCGCATATATTTTTTTTGCCAATTTTGCATTGAAAATTACTCTGAAGAGTCATATTTACCGGACTCTGAACCGTGCAGTGTAACAACTTTTAATCATATAATCTACATCAACAATTTTTCTCCATGAAAAAAATCTCAAGATTCGTGGCGGCCTGCGG
>DAAV01000023.1:11258-17466 GCA_001701295.1 Bacteroidales bacterium H10 | reverse complement strand
CATCTACTTCGCGATGACGACCCGTTTCTACGACGGAGACCCCAAGAACAACATGCTGTGCTGGGACGGGCAGGAAAACCAGATTAAGAACAACGACCCATGCTGGCGCGGTGACTTCGCCGGCCTTATCGAAAAGCTCGATTACATCAAGGCACTAGGCTTCACCGCCGTATGGATTACTCCCGTGGTTCAGAATGGATCGGGCTTCGACTACCACGGCTACCACGCCATGGACTTCAGTCGCGTAGACCTCCGCTACGAAAGCCGAAAGGAATGGGGTTCGGCGCAGGACGTGGACTTCCAAGACCTTATCGATGCCGCGCACTCAAAGGGCATGAAAATCATCCTCGACATTGTGCTCCAGCATACCGGCAACTTCGGCGAGAACTACTTCTGCCACCTCTTCGACCGCGACCAGAACATCCGCAATCAGGCCGATATCACCGCCTGCCTCATCCCCGACGACCAGCGTCTCGGAGGAGCAAGCTACTGGGATCTGCCCAACGAGGGTCAGGTAACCCAGTATAGCGAACGTTTCAAATACCTCAAGAACACCGACGGACAGAACCACGACAACAAAAACTACTGGCACCACGTGGCCAACGCATGGAACTGGGACGATCCCTCGCGCTGGTGGGGTCAGATTGCCGGCGACTGCGTCGACCTCAACACCGAGAACCCCGCCGTTGTCGACTATCTCGTGGAGTGCTACGGCAAATTCATCGAAATGGGTGTTGACGGCTTCCGTATCGACACCACGGGCCACATCGCCCCACTGACCTTCAACTCGGCCTTCATCCCCCGCTTCATCGAACTGGGCGAAAAGTACAAGAACAAACGCCTCAACGGCGCTCCCTTCTACATGTTCGGCGAATGTTGCGCCCGATTCGGCGGCGTCATCTACCGCGACCAGCATCTGCTTTCCAGCCACTACTACACATGGAAATCAGACGCCGCACTCGTAAACGAATGGAACTCATTCACCGCCGACTGGTGGGCACAGCAGAACGTCAGCGAAGGCGCCGCACCCCTCGGCAATATGCTCACCTGCCTTAAGGACCCCGGCACGGTGTACAACTCCGACAACGTGTTCATGAAGAACGGCGCATGGCACGAACCTGATTACTCGCAGGCCTCGGGCTTCAACGTAATCGACTTCCCGATGCACTACAACTTCAACTCCGCCGACCAAGCCGTGCGCATCGCCAATGAAGGCGACCACTTCTATAATGACGCTTCGTGGAATGTCGTATATGTCGACTCCCACGACTACTGTCCCGGCCCCAACGACGGCATACGCTTCAACGGCGGCACAGCCCAATGGGCCGAGAACCTCTCGCTGATGTTCACCTTCCGCGGCATCCCCTGTATCTACTACGGCTCGGAAGTCGAATTCCAGAAAGGCGTCACCATCGACAAAGGCCCCGACCTCGCCCTCAAAAACTCGGGCCGCGCATACTACGGCGCATACCTCGAAGGCTCCGTAACAGCCGATGATTTCTGTAATTACACAGCCTCCGGCAACGTACAGAAGACACTTAACGCCGATCTCGCACAGCACATCATACGTCTGAACCAGATCCGCGCGGCAGTTCCCGCGCTCCGCAAGGGCCAGTACACATTCGACGGCTGTGAGGCCGATGGCGGCCATGCATTCAAGCGCGCATACAAGGACTCCTACGCCCTCGTGGCCATCAACGGCGGCGCGACATTCAGCGACGTTCCCGCCGGAACATACACCGACATCGTGACAGGCCAGACATATCAGGGCGGCGGCACGATCACCGTGACCGCACCCTCGACCCAAGGCCAGCTTCGCGTTCTCGTAAAAGACTGGACAGGCGGCAAAGTCGGAGAAGACGGCAAGTTCATCTATGCGTCGGCGCCCGTAGCCAAGGGCGGCAGCGTAGAGTTCGAGGATCCCGGCACACCCGACTATTACACAATCGACGACGTGATCGAACGCGCAGCTGTCAAATTCGATCCCGCAGGCGGAACATTCAAGAGCGAGACACTGACAGTGACCGCATCACTCAACGAAGGCGCCGAGACAGGCTGGTTCCAGATCGCAGGCGGCGCACGCATCGATCTTACCGCCGGCCAGCCGGAGCAGTTCACTATAGGAAACGGCATGAGCTTCGGCGAGAGCGTAACCGTGACATGGAGCGCAACAGGCGAAGGTGAGACTCAGACCGGTTCGGTGACTTACAAGAAAGTCGATCCCAACGCCGTAATCACTATATACGTGACCGGTAAGAACGGCGCCGACATCAGCGGCACCAACCTTTATGCATGGAACGATGCAGGAAAACCTGCCGGCGCATGGCCAGGCACGGCTCTGACCGAGACAACAGAAGTGGACGGACGCACATTCTACTACTATACGTTCGACACCTCAGACCCCGTAAGCATCATCCTAAACCGCAACGGAGCCCAGACGGGCAATATAGAAGGCATTACCGAAGATACATATTATGAATACGACGGCGGTTCATCGGCTACTAAACTCGACATCACTCCAGGTCCGAAAGCTCCGCGCATCTCCGCCGATCCGGCAAGCGGCAAGCAGTTCAACGACGTTCTGAACGTGACCCTGAGCGTATCGCCCGCCACCGACGTCTACTACACTCTCGACGGCACCCAGGCATCGGCTTCGAGCACACGCTACACCGGCCCGATCACTCTGACAGAGACAACCACGATCAACGCCTACGCCAAGAACGAAGTCGGCGAGACCCGCACGGCGTTCACCTACACCAAGACGGATCTACCGGTAGAAGACAAATGGCATGCATACTTCTCCAACACTGACAACTGGCCGACAGTAAACGCATACTGCTGGGACGACAACCACACGGGAGACAACGCGTTCTCCGGCGCATGGCCCGGCAAGACTCTGACCGAGACTTTGGAATGGAAGGGCAAGAGCCTCTATCATTACGCACTAACATTGCCCGCAGAAGGTCTCAAGAACCCCATGATCATATTCAACGGCAACGGTCAGACCAAAAATCTCAAACTCGAAAACAACGCCATCTACGACTGTTCAGGCAATATTGTCGGCACTTATTCGGCAACCGGAGTCAGCGACATCCGTGGTGAATACGGAATCAAAGTCTTCGCCGAAGGCGGTCAGCTTGTAGTCTACGCCGACAAGGACTGCACCGTACAGGCTGTCAAGATCGACGGTAAGTTAAGAACACTTCCCGTCACCGCAGGCTACAACTACTATGAGCTTCCCAAGGGCTTCTATATCGTAGCCAACACCAAAGTGGTGATCTAAACAGACACTCAATACCTACAGATACGGTCCCGCATCTTTCAAGATGCGGGACCGTTGTATTTATATAACACACAAGGTTTCATATATTCTGAAATTTTGGTTAAATTTGCATTTGATTAACCTACTAAACATCATAAAGACCATGAGGAATTTATTCTCAAGTCTGACGGTCGCCTCACTGACGGCCGCCGCGGCACTGACGGTGTCGGCCGACGCGCTGGCCATAGGCTGGCCCGCGAACTATGAGGGCGTGATGCTCCAGGGGTTTTACTGGGACTCATACACCGATACAAAATGGACAAATCTCGAGGCCCAGGCCGACGAACTGTCAAAGTATTTCAAACTCATATGGATACCTAATTCAGGACACTGCGGCTCAAGCAACAACATGGGCTACATGCCGCAGTACTGGTTTACCAACCACAACTCGNNGGTTCGGTACGGAGGCGGAACTGCTCTCGATGATCCAGACATACAAGGCCAAAGGCACCGGGTTCATAGCCGACTGCGTGATCAACCACCGCAACGGCGTGACAAACTGGTATGACTTCCCGACAGAGACCTGGAACGGCCAGACCTGGTCGATAGGTCTTGACGGTATCTGCAAAAACGACGAGATGGCCAGCGCATCCGGGCAGCCCAATCCTACGGGCAACTATGACACAGGCGAGAACTTCGACGGCTGCCGGGATCTGGACCACACCAACGCCAACGTGCAGAACAACTGCAAGAACTATGTGAAGTGCCTCCAGGACAAATACGGATATGCCGGAATGCGCTACGACATGGTGAAAGGCTACAGCGGCAAATACAACAAGATCTACAACGAGTATGCCAATGTGGAATATTCCGTAGGCGAATACTGGGACGGAAGTTATGATGCAGTAGCCGGATGGATCGAAGCCACAGGCAAGACGTCGGCGGCTTTCGACTTCCCCTGCAAATATGCCATCAACAAGGCTTTCTCATCGGGCGACATGACAAACCTCGTGTGGAAAGCCAACGGCACCACCGACCAGCCTGCAGGCATGATCCACTTCGGCTATTCGCAGTATGCGGTGACGTTCGTAGACAACCACGACACATATCGTGACAACTATAATAAATTCAACGGCAATGTCGTGGCCGCAAACGCGTTCATACTCATGAGTCCGGGCACACCTTGTGTGTTCCTCCCCCACTACAAGGCCAACAAAGCCGCAATACAGAAACTTATAGAGATCCGCAACGCCGTCGGCATCCACAACAACTCGGCGGTAAAAGTGCTCAGATCGACAACTGACTGCTACATGGCCGAGATGACCGGTTCAAAAGGTAAGGCAGTAGTCAAGATCGGTTCGGCGCAGGTATCTCCCGACGGTTACACCAACTCCGACATCAAGGCATCTGGCAACGACTACTGCGTATGGACAAAAACCGATGTAGGCGGCGGTGATGATCCGACTCCCGGCACAACGCCTGCGAAACTGTATCTTCTCGGCAATGTAAAATCCGCGCAATGGAGCACTTCGGCAAGTCCGGAGATGACCAAATCGGGTGACAAATTCACCATCACGGCCACATTTCAGGCGGCTGCAGGCGAGACAGTCTGCTATTTCAACTTCTCCGACGCCCTCGCCGAAGACTGGGATGCGCTCAACATGGCAGCCAACCGTTACGGCGCAGCCGTGGAGGGTACACAACTCACTGACAACACCTCGACAGCGATAACCGCATATCTCAACGGTGTCGATGCCTCGGGCTGCAAATCATGGACAATCGCGCCGGGCACCTACGACCTGACTGCCGATTTCTCCAATATGACGCTGACAATAGGCACCAATCAGGGCGGCGGCGACGATCCAATCATCGACCCGACAATGCCTGCGAAATTCTACGTGATCGGCGAGGTCAACGGCAAGACATGGGCTCCCAACGACGGTGTCGAGATGACAAAGAAAGACAATCTTTTCTACGCCCATGTCACCGTGAAAGGAGGAGGAGCACAGGCTACCGAAGGGTATTTCTCGTTTGCCAAATCTCTCAGCAGCAAAGACGGTGATAATGGCGGCTGGAATGAATTAAACGCATCGGGCAACCGTTTCGCTCCCACAGTCGACACATCTCTCGCGACACTCGGTCAGGCAAAAGGATTTGTCGCCTGCAGCGATGGCAACAATGCCAAGGCCTTATCCGCACCCAACGGCGAATACACTATCGTCGTTGACTGGCCGGACAAGACAGCCCGTCTGGAGCCTTACACCTGGACAGGAATCGACGAGATCGTATCGGACGAGGAAGCGGCGCCCGTCTACTTCAATCTTCAGGGCCAGCGTGTAGACAATCCCGAAAAGGGCATCTACATCATGGTACGCGGCACCAAAGCCACCAAAGTGATATTCTAAACCACCTTACACTACCTATAGAATTTAAAAAAGCGCGGTCCTCGATAAGACCGCGCTTTTTTATGTAATTTTTTTATTGTATTTTTGCAAAAAATTTTTGAGATGGAACGCAAAGTAAGAGTAAGATTCGCACCGTCGCCTACAGGCCCGCTTCATATCGGCGGAGTACGCACGGCCCTCTATAATTATATATTCGCACGCCAGCACGGCGGCGACATGATACTACGCATCGAGGACACTGACAGCCGCAGGTTCGTGCCGGGTGCCGAGGAATATATCAACGAGTCGCTCGCATGGCTCGGCATCGGCATCGACGAAGGCGTGCGCGAAGGAGGGGCATATGGTCCGTACAAGCAGTCGGAACGCCGCGACATATACCGCGAGCATGTGAAGATGCTTCTCGACGCAGGCAAAGCCTACATAGCGTTCGACACACCCGAAGAACTCGAGGCTGCACGCTCGGCAGTACCCAATTTCCAATATGACGCGTCCACACGCGGAAACATGAACAATTCGCTGACCCTTCCCGCCGAAGAGGCTC
>DAAV01000023.1:0-11230 GCA_001701295.1 Bacteroidales bacterium H10 | reverse complement strand
AAGTAAAGGTCAATGACCTGATCCGCGGAGAAGTCACCATCAATTCCTCGATACTCGACGACAAGGTGCTCTACAAAAGCGCCGACGATCTTCCGACATACCACCTCGCCAACATCGTGGACGACCATCTGATGGAGGTCTCACACGTGATCCGCGGCGAGGAATGGCTGCCTTCGGCTCCTCTCCATGTGCTGCTTTACGAAGCGTTCGGATGGACAGACACGATGCCGCAGTTCGTACATCTGCCGCTGCTCCTCAAACCGGTCGGCAACGGCAAACTGTCGAAGCGCGACGGCGACAAACTCGGATTCCCCGTATTCCCCCTCGAATGGCACGACCCGAAATCTGGAGAAATATCGGCGGGCTACCGCGAGAACGGCTATCTGCCCGAGGCGGTCGTCAACTTCCTCGCCCTGCTCGGCTGGAATCCCGGCGACGACTCGGAAGTCATGTCCATGCAGCAGCTTATCGACAAATTCTCGTTCGAGCACTGCTCCAAATCGGGCGCCAAGTTCGACTACAAGAAAGGCCTGTGGTTCAATCATGAATACATGCTGCAGATGCCCGACGAAGAACTCGCCGCGCTGCTGATGCCGATGCTCGAAAAGAAAGGCCTGACCGGATTCGCGCCGGAATATGTGGCAAAAGCAGTCGGAATGGTAAAAGGACGCGCCAATCTTGTCGGGGACCTTCTCGAACAAGGAGATTTCTTCTTCGCCGCCCCTGAGGAATATGCAGAGAAAGATGTGCGCAAGCGCTGGAATGAAGACACCCCGCGCATCATGGAAGAGCTTATCGGCGTACTTGAGGGCATAGAAGACATGACATCGGCCAATGCCGAGAAAATCGTGCTCGACTGGATAGCGGAAAAAGGCTATCACTTAGGCAATGTGATGAACGCGTTCCGTCTGGCCGTGGTCGGCGCATGCCGCGGACCGCACATGTTCGACATAACAGAACTGATGCCCAAGGAGGAAGTAACAGCACGCATACGCCGCGCCATCGAGAAGATCAATGTATAAGGATTTCAAGATAGTAGCGGAAGAGGCAAGCCGTCAGATACTGGAAGCCCCGCTCTACACGGCCGGAATCGCGTTATACCGTTTCGGTGTGCGCGTGGCCGGACTCAGCAATCCGAAAGCACGCAAACTCGACAAGGGTCAACGCGACATCTGGAACCGGCTGGAGACAGATCTCCATCCGGGCGACAGAGTGATATGGGTACACGCCGCATCGCTCGGAGAGTTCGAACAGGGACGTCCCCTGATAGAGAAGATCCGTGCCTCGCACCCTGAATTCAAGATACTCCTCACGTTTTTCTCACCGTCGGGCTATGAGGTGCGGAACCATTACGAAGGAGCAGACTGCGTGTGCTATCTGCCCTTCGACACCCCGGCGCGAGTAAGACGATTTATCGACACGGTGCGGCCCGAAATGGCCATATTCGTCAAATACGAGATATGGCGCAACTATCTGCACGAGCTCTACGCGAGAGGCATCCCGACATATCTTATCAGCGCGGCATTCCGTCCGGACCAGTACTTCTTCCGTCACCGCGGATCGTGGTACGGCATGTGGCTCAAATGGTACACCCGCATCTTCGTGCAGGACCGCCGAAGCCGCGAGCTTCTGGAAAGCATACACGTACACAATGTGGAGGTATGCGGCGACACACGTTTCGACCGCGTGTCGCAGATTCGCGCCATGCGAAAGGAGATACCTGAACTCCAGGCATTCACGCGCCGTGGAGAAGAGAATGCCCCCGCTGTCATGATGGCCGGCAGCAGCTGGCCTGCCGACGAGAAAATCTACTCCGACTGGTTCGACAGCCACCCCGAAGTCAGACTTGTCATAGCTCCCCACGAGTTCGACACCCACCGGCTCGACATCCTGAGGTCGCGTTTCGCCAACGGAGCCGTGCTGCTGAGCGAGATGCGCGAAAATCCTGAAGCGGCAGAGGGGAAACAGGTGCTCATAATCGACTGTTTCGGACTGCTGTCGTCAGCCTACGCATATTGCGACACCGCCTATGTGGGCGGCGGATTCGGCGCCGGTCTCCACAACATAAACGAGGCGGCCGTGTATGATATACCTGTGATCTACGGACCCAACAATAAGAAGTTTATCGAAGCGCATGAACTTGCCGAATGCGGCGGGGGCGTGCCTGTGTCATCGGAAGAGGAATTCATAAGAGCCGCCGACTCTCTCCTCCTGTCAGCCGCCGAGAGAGAAAGGCGCGGAAGACTCGCCGGAGAGTATATCCGCTCTAAGATAGGCGCGACCGACAGGATATACGACGCACTCGGATTCGCACGGTGATCCACACCCCCGAAAGAGCCTTCCACCCACAATAAAACAGCGATATTATCCGTTTACTCATAGATAAATATTATCCGGGAGTAAAGGATGAAAAAAGCATTACATACACTGTCAATGATATTAGTGCCGGCCGCCGCCACGCTGCCGGCACTGACTGCATACGGGCTGCCTGCTGATTTTTACGCGGCCAACTCAAAGATGGCCCAGGGAAAATGGGTCAAGATAAAGGTTTCGGCCGGAGGAATGAACGTCATCACTGACGCCCAGCTGCGTCAGGCGGGATTTACCAATCCCCAGAACGTACACGTGTTCGGGCGCGGCGGCCGCCAGCTCGGATACGGGCTGACGAAAGAGGATCACGACGATCTGCCCCTCATCCCGAGCGTGCGCACCGCAAAAGGGCTTGTATTTTTCGCCGCAGACCATTACAGCTGGGCTGAATCAAAAGAGACACCCTATGAGCATTCCATACATGAATTCGATGACAATACATATTACTTCATCAGCGACATACCCGTAGAAAGCACCGAAATGGAAGCGGCGCCGACGACGGCGGCGGCAGCTGAAAACAGCCGCACCGTCTTCACCGAGCGTCTGGTACACGAGCAGGAACTCGAACCTGCCGGCGAATCCGGATGTCAGATCTACGGAGAAGATTTCCGGTCGAAGAAAAACCAGACATTCTCATTCACACTCCCCGACATGGCCGATGACAAGGCCAAGGCCTACGTGCGCTTCGCCGCCAAGGCCACAGGCCCATCGTCGCTGATCTTCACTGCCAACGGGGACCAGCTGCCGTCGACCGAGCGCGACAAAATCCAGGCCACCACCGACATAAACGTATACTGCGCCATAAACGGCCCCAGCGGCAAGAAAGGCACCATCAAAGAAATAAGCGGACTCGACGGCAAACTTGACCTCGGAATAGACTACACCTACAGCGGCGTCCTGTTCAAGGCCCGTCTCGACTATATAGAACTATTTTACGACCGCCGCACCGCCATCAATCAGGGCGAGCTGCACTTANNATTCTACGGGAATCTTAAACCGGGAGAAGGCTTCACAGTCAGTGGCTGTTCCGACCAGACCGTAATTTGGGATGTGACAGATCCTGTCGCACCCCGCAAAGTAGACTATGCGCTCGACGGCGACAAGGCGTCCTTCACCTGCACTTACAGCGGCTACCGTGAGTTTGTGGCCTTCAATCCGGAGTCGGTCAACCGGGCGACAACCACTGTAGGAAACGTAGCCAACCAGGACATACACGGCATGGAGACGCCCGACATGGTGATTATCACGCTGCCCGAATACCGCCAGGGAGCGGAACGACTGGCAGCCCTGCACACCGAGCATGACGGCATGAGAGTCGCTGTGCTCGACGCCGATGCGATCTACAACGAATTCTCCGGCGGCAAAAAAGATGTCGGCGCATTCCGCCGGATGCTGAAGATGTGGTATGACCGCGGAGAAAGCCGTGACAGACATAAACTGCAGTATTGCATACTGATGGGCAAGCCCTCTTACGACAACAAGATGGTGTCGGCATCCGTAAGAGGCGCCGGCTATACTCCGCTGCCCATATGGCAGAGCTACACGGGGTTGATGGAAGCAGACTCATACTGCACGGACGACATCATAGCCATGCTCGACGATGTCACCGAAACAGGGTTCAACATGAACACAGCCATGCTGCGCGTGGCTGTAGGACGTTTCCCGGTGACTTCCGCACAGGAAGCCATCGACATGGCGGTCAAAGTCGAGAAATATGTCAAGGAGCCCAACCTCGGATCCTGGCGAAACAAGGTGATGCTCATAGCCGACGACGACGACAACGCCCAGCACTTCAATCAGGCACAGAAAGTCTACAACAACCTGCGGTCGGGCGGCAACGGAGCGGCGTTTCTATATGACAGAGTATATCTCGACTCCTATCCGCGCGTCATGACAGGCGTCGGAGCCACTTATCCGCAAGCCACGGAGCGCATGATGCGCAACTACAACGACGGCGTAATGATGACCGACTACATCGGTCACGCAAGCGCCGTGGGATGGGGCCACGAACATCTGTGGGAATGGGAAAGCATCACATCGATGACCAACAAGAACCTGACCTTCATTTACGCCGCCACCTGCGGATTCGCCTATTGGGACAAACCGTCGTTCAGCGGCGCCGAACATCTGCTTCTCAATCCCGAATCAGGCGTCATCGGACTGATGGCCGCCACACGTACTGTCTACATATCTCCCAACGGCGATCTGAACTTCGCCACCATGTCCGAGTTTTTCGCCAGAGACACCGACGGAGGTCCGAGAACATTCGGAGACGTATACGTAAGAGGCAAAAACAACTGCACGGACGCAGGCAGTCCCTGCAACAGACGCCGCTACGCGTTTCTCGGCGATCCGGCCATAAGAATACCGAGCGCGACACACAACGTCAGCGTATCGACCATAAACGACACGGATATATCGACAGCTACAGCAGAAAACTATCCTGAACTCCCAGCAATGTCGACCGTTCGGCTCGCAGGAGAGATAACCGATGCCAAAGGAAATCTCGCAACAGACTTCAACGGCACGCTTAATCTCCAGCTTTATGACGCGGAACGTGTCATAACCACTCTGGGACAAGGGAAGAACGGACAAGTCAAAAGCTACAATGACCGTGACAGCCGTCTGGCCGCCACCAACACCGAAGTGAAAGGAGGCCGCTGGCAGGCGGTGCTCCGCGTGCCACCAGAGATACAAGGCAACTATACACCGGCCCTGATATCGGGCTACGCATGGAGCGACAAAGGCACCGAAGCCAACGGCGCATGCGAGAAACTATATGTGTACGGATATGACGAATCTGCGACCGACGACACTGAAGGACCGGAAATAAAATACTTCTATGTAAACAGTCCCAATGTCGGACCCGAAAGCGTGGTGAACCGCAATCTCGTGGTATTCGCGCAGCTGCGTGACAAATCGGGCATAAACATCTCACAGTCGGGCATAGGGCACTCCCTCCTTCTGACAGTGGATGACACGGATTTCCACAACGGACTGAACGCATATTTCGAGCAGGACGCCACAGATCCTGATCTGGGAACGATAGTCTATCCCCTTGACGGCGTCGAGCCGGGGCGCCACACCCTGACACTTACGGCATGGGACAACGCCAACAACGTGTCGAAGGCATCGATCGAAATCAATGTCGGAGCATCTGTGGAGCCGACTATCTACGACATCACGGCAAGCACAAGCGCAGCCTCCGAATCGGTTGACTTCCGCATTCTGACAGACCGTCCCAACACGGCCATGAAATGCAGCCTGGGGATCTATGACCTCAACGGCCGCAAGATGTGGGAAACCGACGAGACGCTGAGCAGCGACCTGCAGAGCATCATCAGCACAAGATGGGATCTTACCGACACCGGAGGAAACCGCGTGCCCCGCGGCATATACATCTACCGTGCGACTCTCGAATCTCCGGAAGGCACATGCAGTTCCAAATCGAAGAAAATCGCAGTGACGGCACAATGAACCAGCTGCACAACATCATATTGCCGGAGCCGACACTGAGACGTCTGCCCTGGTATCTGGCCTATGTCGACATACTGCGACACAAACGCGTCAAGTATGTGTCATCGACAAAAATATCGCGCGCTCTGAGCGTCGATGCGTCGCAGATCGCCAAAGACCTCTCGTTTTTAGGAGTGAAAGGACGCACCCGCATCGGATACGAAGTGGAGGATCTGGCACGCGCCCTGAGCGAGTTTCTCGGGTTCTCACGCTCGCACAAAGCCTACGTGATCGGCACTGGCAGCCTCGGGAAGGCTCTGATACGCGACTCCGGACTGTCAAACTACGGCCTCGAGATCGTGGCCGGGTTTGACGTAAACGCCGACATCATATCACGGACCGATCTCGGAGTGCCTATAAGGCACATGGACGAGATCTACGACACCATGCGCACCACCCCGGCCGACATCGGCATACTGACAGTGCCTCCCGAAGTCGCGCAGGAATCAGCCGACATAGCCATCGGAGCCGGCATAAAGGCCATCTGGAACTTCACGCCCTACCGGGTAAAGGTAGCCGAAGGCGTGGTAATGGCCAACACTTCAATCTACGCGCATCTCGCGCTCATATTCACAAGACTGGACTCACTGAGCCAGCAATAACGCCAAAATGAAAATATTCGCGGTCATACACAACTACGGCAAGACAAGCAAAGACTCACCGATGGGCACAGGCGAGCCGGCATGGTATGAAATGCCCGACTCATCGATACTCAGAACAGGCAATCCTTTTTTCGTACCGGATTTCGATACGGAATTTCTCGCTTTTCCGAGCATATGCTATCGTATCGGANNCGGAAGACTCGGCAAAAGCATCGCGCGACGGTTTGCGGACCGTTATATAGACTCGGTAACGGCAGCCGTGGCCGTGGTGGCGTCAAACCGGCTCCGGGAACTTCGGGAGCAAGGCATGCCCTGGACCCAGGCAACAGCATTCGACAGAAGTTGCATGCTTGGCAATTTGGCGCCTCCCGATACGTTTATAGAATGCAAGGCCATAAAGATCGAATGCGGAGACAGCGTCATGCAATATGATCTGACATTGATGCACCGTCAGGCAGGAGAGATAATCGAAGCCATAAGCAGCGACAATACCCTGAAAAACGGAGATCTGATTCTGGCCGCGCTTTCCCCCGAAGGAATGCCTCTCACTCCGGAAACAAAAATAACGGCCGAACAACCTGACCAAAACATGAAACTGATTGACATAAACATAAGATGAAAAAAAACTTCATACTGACCTTGCCGCTTCTGCTCGGATCACTCGCGCCCGTGGCTGACGCGGCAAATCTTCCGGTTTATACCTCATATCAATTTTCCGACAACTCGCCCCTCTCATCGGGCAAATGGGTACGGTTCTCTATCGGAGATACCGGCATCTACGAGATAACCTACGCCCAGCTCCGGGCCATGGGATTCAGCAATCCGGCCGCCGTGGCCGTATATGGCAATTCCGGCTATCAGCTCCCTGTCAACTTCATGAGCGCAAACGGCGAACGGCTCGTGGAAGACAATATAATGCCCGTGCGCATCATGCACTCCAACGACAAAATCATTTTCTACGGACAAGGCACAGCAAAAATAAATTTCAAGATATCGGGCTACGGCAGCAATCTGTCGGCACAGCATTTCAGAGAATCAAAAAATGTCTACAGCGACAAGGCATATTATTTTCTGACAGACTCCTACCCTGCCGCTACCGTCCCCTCACACCCCGTAGCACAGAAAGAGAGCGCGCGAAACATAAGCAGCGGCTATGCCTATCTGTATCATGAAAAAGATCTCACACAAGGCACTCATCTCTCGGGGCAGACTTTCTGGGGCGAGAACATCAAGGCCGGGTCTCCCATACAATTCCAGATAAAGGCTCCATATATGCCTGCCACAAACAAGTGTACCGTGACGACCGATGTGGCTATCATGGAAAAGCAGACCGGCAATCTCACCATCAGACTCGGAGGTTCACGCACATGGAGCCTCAACCGTACGGAAAGCAAACTTTATACGCTCGAAAACACCATCAGCTCAATGAAACTTACGGTCGGTGCGGACAACACAGGTAGCGGCACCCTCACTTACACGGCTACAGGAGGATACTCCACCTCCCAGCCGTTAGGGATAGACTATTGGACCGTCACATATCCGATATCACTCGAATATGCTCTGGACGACACCAATTTCACCCAGCAGTACATAGCCTTCAAATCAACCTCTAACCCTGTATGGAAACACCCGGTGCCTGCCGGCTCCCTGGCATGGGACATCACCGATCACGGCGCTCCGGAAGCGCTCGACACAGAAGACGGATGGTTGTACCATGACTATACGGGCCGCTGCGAAACCGTGGTGTTCAACCCGGCAAAAACGCTGAAAGCCATCAACAGCGATTACGTCACCATAGAAAACCAGAACCTTCATGCCCTCCGCGGCGAAGCCATAGACATGCTGATTTTCACAACGGACGACATGGAACCTTACGCCCGACGTATCGCCGATCTTCATGCCTCTCATCTGGGAGAGCGCGTGGAAGTGGTGAAGCCACAGGCCCTCTTTAATGAATTCTCGTCCGGCACACCGGACCCCATGGCATACCGCATGCTGACCAAAATGCTCTACCAGAATGAATCGCACAGACTGAAAAACGTGCTGTTCATGGGTCCGATCTACGGTGATTACCGCGATGTCCGCAATTCCGGACGTAAGGAAGAGGGCCATATAGCCTATCAGCAGCTGCAACCCAATCTCAGCGCCGAAGGACACTGCGTGATGGACTATTACGGAGTCATGTCGGATTATGTCACATATCCCGACAACCTTGAGAACGCACCGGTATCAGTGGGCGTAGGCATTCTTCCGATCAACAGTTCTGAAGAAGGGGAACTCGCCGTGGCAAAGATAAAAGAATATCTCGAGAAAGAGGATTTCTCCGGTCTGGTCAACGAGACAATGGCGATATCATGTGCCGGAGACTCATATCTCCATGACAACCAAGCCATACGCCTCGGACAGCTTTTCCAGACCTATGCAAACGGCTATAACTCGGAATTCGCCCACCGCAACATATGGATCGAAGCTCTCGGCGCAGATCTTGCCAACAAACAGATACACTCGACCCTCAATATGGGCAAACTCTTCTCCATATATTACGGACACGCCGGGACAGGAGGCATGTCGGGCTTCGGTGTCACGGACGCAGTGACAGTCACAAATCCCGAACTCGGATTTCTTTTCCTCGCAGCCTGCGATCTGTGCAGGCCGGACAACAGCGAACACGGCATAGGCGACATGGCAGTGATACGCTCCAGACGGGGATTTATGGGATCCATTTGCGCGACACGCTCCGTACTGTCGAACCATAACGACAATCTGGCACGCAATTTAGTCAACTCTCTGTTCTTAGACTCGAACAACAGCAGGCGCACCGTCACTCCCTCTATCGGAGAGGCGTATGCCCGGGCCAAAGACCGTTCGGTCAATGACACAGAGATCGATTACATGCTTATCGGCGACCCGGGTCTTCCGATCCCCGTGGCCCTCGGCAATATCGAACTCACCGTCGCTCCGGGAAATTACCGCGCAGGCGATGTGGTGGAGATCAAGGGCCGTGTGACCGGTAGCGGCGAATCGACCCTGTCGGACTATAACGGATATGTCACCGTCAAGCTGATGGAGCCTGTCAGAAGCGTACCGGCCATAACATATGTGGATGACAACGGCAACACACAGATCACACGCGAAGAGATAAAATACAACGATCTGCGTCTACAGACCGTAAAATCGAAGGTAACCGGAGGTGAGTTCAGCGTGCGTCTTGTGATGCCTAAAGAGTGCGACAACTATCTGGCCGCCGCCGGGGGCTCCGCATCTCTACCCGTAATGGCAGGAGCCTACGATCCGTCGAGCCGGCTCGGCATGTCGGGTATCGGATCCATATCATTGGCCCAGGCAGGATCGGAACCCGCTCCCGAAACAGAGAAAGACACCGAAGCGCCGACTGTCAGCGTGACATTCGACTCCGGCCTTCAGGTACTCAAGATCGAATCGGCCGACGACACAGCCATGCTTCCGGGCATAGGCCAGTCGTGCGGTACGATCCTCAACGTAGACGGCAACGCAATAGAGATCGCCCATGAATACAGCGACGGAGTGACCGTGCCGGAATATTCCGCAGCAGTGAGCGTGGCCCGTCTCGGCGCCGGGCTGCACACCGCGACCTATTACGCCACCGACATCGCAGGCAACAGTTGCCGCCCGCAGTCACTCCAGTTCGCCATAACCGACAAATCTCCGCTAAGACTCACCGCCGACCGTGAAGTGGCCATCGACACGATAAACTTCAAAATCGCAGGCAATGAAAACGAGACTCTGCAGCTCATAGTAAGCGACAGCGAAGGCAATATCGTAGCCGAGTCCGAGACAACCGGTCCTGATGCCGAATGCGACACCACCGGAATAAAACCCGGCACCTATCGCGCAGCCGTGCGCAGCAACTCGGCAAGGGGATCAAAAATATATTCCAATTGGGTGGAATTCACAGTAATCGACTAAGAAGATGAGACTCAACTTAAAAATATCGGCTGCCGCCCTATTGGCGGTTTCTACGGCGGGATACGCCCAGAACGACATCAAAGACAACGAGTTCAATCCCGTCAACACGGGAGTGACCACCCTGAGCATCACGCCCGATGCGAGGGGCAGCGGTATGGGTAATCTCGGAGCCGCCACGGATCCTGACGTAAACTCCCAGTTCTGGAATCCTTCGAAATATGCCTTCGCATACTCACAGGGAGGCCTCGCGATCTCGTACACCCCCTGGCTGCGTAAAATCGTCAACGACATATTTCTCGCGGATCTGTCGGGATACTGGAAACTCGGAAGCGGCGACAACCAGGCTCTTTCAGCATCTTTCCGCTATTTCTCGCTCGGCGAGGTGACGACAAGCGCCTATGAGGATGTCGGCTCGAACGTGCAGACCATAAATCCCTATGAATTCGCATTCGATCTCGGCTACTCCCGCAAACTGTCGGAGAAATTCTCGATGGGCGTCGTGCTCCGGTATATCCTCTCGGACCTCTCCTATCAGGACACTCAGACAGGAGAACAGTTCAAGGCCGCTTCCGCATTCTCGGTAGACCTGTCAGGATATTTCACCACTTTCCCCATGATCGGCCGGAACGAATGTCAGTTCTCATGGGGCTTCGACATATCGAACATAGGTACGAAAGTGAGCAACGACAACGGTGTGACAAACGCCTTTCTGCCCACCAATCTGCGACTCGGCATGAACTTCATGTTCCCCCTGGCCGACTACCACACTCTCGGAATCGGTCTCGACCTCAACAAAC
>DAAV01000043.1:9776-12287 GCA_001701295.1 Bacteroidales bacterium H10 | reverse complement strand
TTGAAATGTATTGCAATAAAAAATGCCGCTGCCCGGCTCTCTTCCGCCCAAATTAACTTTTATTTTGAAACACCCTCTTAATCAAAATGTACTTAAGCGGCAAATTGTATCCGGGTTCTCTGATCGTCAGGAATGATAATGATAATGATAATGAAAAATCAGGTTTCGGTTGTTGTATGATAATAAGAATGATTATGATTTCACTATGGAGTGTGATGAAATTATTGCTTTGGAGGTCGGGGCACGATCGGGAGAGAATGATAAGGGATATCCCGGTGTCAGGGAGACGTGTCTCTTTCTGTCGGAATATGCCGTTCAGCTGTTCGGGAGCGGTTGCACCTGCATCCGGCTGGAGAAAAATATGAAAAGAATCGCCGCGTCACTCGGCATGAATGTGGAGTTCAGCGTATTGCCGAGACATATTCATATCACTGTATCCAAAGGCGATTCCGATTTCACGTCAGTAATCGGCATCCGCGATCTGCCGATAAGTTTTTCGCGTATCACAGATCTGAGCAGACTGTCGTGGCAGATGGCCGACGGCAAGATTGATTTCCTCACCGCACGCAGTGTCTTGCCACGTATCTGCAACTGCGCATGTGTCAATCCATGGCTTTTGCTTCTGCTGGTATCGCTGGCGAATGCCTCTTTCTGCAGACTGTTCAGTGGCGATCCCATGGCAATGGCCACAGTCTTTATCGCGACGTTCATAGGTTTTCTTGTCAAACAGATTCTTGTGCGCCGCCATATGGATATCCGCTTGACCGTGTTGTTTTGCTCCTTCCTGTCAGCCATGATAGCCGCCGCAGGCTCCCTGCTTGGGATAGGGGGGACGCCCGAGATCGCCGTGGCGACCAGCGTGCTTTATCTTGTGCCGGGAATTCCGTTTATAAATTCGTTCTGCGATCTGTTAGACCGTCATTATTTATGTGCGTTCGGACGTGCGATGAACGCTGTCATGTTGTTATGCTGTCTTTCTCTCGGGTTATGTGCGGGGATGGCTGTCATGCATATGGCTATGTTCTGAGAACTTCCGGTAATCTTTGTTTATATGGTAGTTGAATTATTACAGGATGCATTATTTGCGGCGGTTGCCGCAATAGGTTTCTCGGCCATCAGCAATCCGCCGAGACGCGCTTATCTATATTGCGCGGTGATCGCCGCGGCAGGGCACTCACTCCGGTTCTGTCTGATGCATACTTTAGAATGGCATATAGTCATTTCCAGTTTCTGTGCATCACTGCTTATCGGTCTGCTGGCCGTGCTTTTTTCTCCACATGCCAAGATACCGGCCGAGACTTCCTTATATCCCGCACTTCTGCCTATGATTCCAGGCATATACGCCTACAAGACATTTGGTGCGCTGGTCATGTGTATGTATTACGGAGGCGAGAAAGAGTTTCTGCATTATTTCTATCTGTTTGCCAATAATGGGCTGACTACGTTTTTCATTCTGTTTGCCATGGTTGTCGGAGCCACTATTCCCATGTTTATGCTGCCAAAGATATCTTTTCAGGCTACACGTCAGTTGTAAGTAGCTACTTAAGTATTTATTGTCCGGTTTCGGATAAAAGTGTAAATTTGCATTAAGAACAGTTTAAAAGACAGAATCGATTGTCTTATGACAATAAACTCTTTTGGAGAATGTTTGAAGTCAGATTCATTCATTCTCTATGTCAAGACGTTTTAAATTCAAACATTTTCTTAATGCTATGGAAATTATATTGACGATAGTCGGGTATCTGGCTGCAATATGCATGGTCTGCGGCTATTTGCCTCAGGCTGTATATACTATCCGCACTCGCGATACCGACGGAATAGCGTTGCCGACTTTCCTGCTGATGGGCTTCGGCGGTTTTTTCTTTATATTACAGGGTATACTCACCTCCAATATACCTCTTGTCATAACAAATGTCATCACTACAGTCTGTTGTGTGATAATTACTCTTATCAAATTACGTAACGACCGGAAGAAACACCATTGACTCGGATATAAATAAACCAATGCGGTGTCTGGATCGTTTTCACATTGGTAACTAAAAATAAAAAATATGGAATTCAGAGAACTCGAGGTAAAGGACTATCCGTCCTTCCTCAAACTATACAACGAGACATTTCCCGCAGATGAAAGGCGTCTGTACAAAAGTGCGGAGCATGTTGCAAGTTTCGTAAAGGAAAAGGGTGGAAAATTCAAAGGATTTGTATATGATGACGGTGGAGACGATTTTGTCGGCTTCCTGACATACTGGGTCTTCAAAGGATTTGTATACATAGAGCACTTTGCTGTCGATCCCGCACATCGTTCGAAAAATATCGGTCGAAAGATGTTGAGCCATCTGTTTGATATCGCGGGCCCCGATGTGCTTATACCCNNCGATGTGCTTATAGAAGTGGAGAAACCGGAGACGGAGGAAGCGCGCAGGCGTATTGCCTTTTATGAAAAGAACGGTTTTCGTATGAGAGAGGATATCAATTATGTTCAGCCTCCTTACAGTGCGGAGCAGACAGGCT
>DAAV01000043.1:0-9766 GCA_001701295.1 Bacteroidales bacterium H10 | reverse complement strand
ATAGAGATGATGTTGATGACTCACGGCGATGTCAATCTCCGTGACACCCGCGACCTTCGTGAGATGCTTACGGAAGTATACAATGTCAATCACGGTGTGTGATATCTTGATGTCAAACTCCTTTTAATATTAATCTTTTAATTTTTATATTATGAATTACACAGAATTGGTAAATAGTCAGAAGACCGTAGTTGTGGAATTTTTTGCCACCTGGTGCCCTCATTGCCAGCGTATGATGCCGGTTGTCGAACAGGTTAAGGAACTTGTCGGAGACCGTGCGCGCATCGTTCAGCTTGATATAGACGAAAATCAGGATGCGGCTCAGGATGCGGATGTGCAGTCCGTACCGACATTTATCGTATATAAGGATGGCAAGGAAGTCTGGCGACAGAGCGGAGAGATGGAAGGCGATTTCCTGCTTTCCCAGATTGAGAAAGGAATGTAATTTTTTTGCCGTACCGTAGCTTGGTTGCTCCGGTATATGACTTGCCTTCACCGTCCTGGACAGACGTGGCCCCGACAGATCTGAAATGCCGGAGCAACGCCTTTCGGAGACGGTGAATACATTAAATCACTTCCAGATAAGATGACTTAAATCAATTTGAACAGTTATTTATGACTCCGAATTTCATACTGTCCGACTTCCTGTCTGCATTGTCGGTGCCGCACACGGCAGACTATACGAACCGTCAGTTCGAGTCTATGCCTTTCAAGTCTCTTTTCGGCCTTTCGAAACTGCTTGACAAGTATGGGGTGTCAAGTCAGGGCTTTAAACTTGATGACCGAAAGGAAATCCGAAAAATAACACCTCCTTTTCTTGCTCATACTCCTCAGGGATTTGTGATAGTCACAGGGATAGGAGACGATACGGTCGATTATCTTACGCAGGGGGTAGCCGAAAAAATGCCTCTTGACAATTTCAGACAGGCCTGGGATGGAAATGTTTGGCTTGCGTTTCCCTCTGATTCGGCGATGGAGCCGGACTATCATTCACATGCAAGGATGATTTTTGTTTCCAAGGCAAAAAAAGTGATGCTGTGGGTTCTTGGAGTGGCTTTGTTCCTGTATCTGTTCATTTCCAACGGAATATACCGGCATGTCACTTTGATCCTTGCCACGCTTTGCGATTTTCTCGGACTGGCTCTTACCTTTATGCTTGTCCAGAAATCAATGCGTATCAAAAGCAGGGCTGCCGACCGTGTCTGCGGAGTTTTGCAGGAAGGGGGCTGTGATTCCGTGCTTGAGACCAGGGCCTCGAGCTTTTACGGCATATTCAGCTGGAGCGAGGTAGGTTTCAGCTACTTTTCGGTGAGTCTTCTGGCATTGCTCGTTTTCCCGCAATGGACAGGATATATAGCGGCATGCAATGTGTGCTGTCTTCCTTTTACGCTCTGGAGCATATGGTATCAAAAATTCCGTGCCAAGGCATGGTGCACGCTGTGTGTCAGTGTGCAGGCTACACTTTGGCTTCTCTTCATATGTTTCCTGACCGGAGGGTGGATAAGAGATATCTTCCCGTTGAGAATAGAGTTTTTTGTATTGGTGGGAGCCTATGCGTTCGTATTGCTCGGCTTGAACCGTATTATGCCTTTGATGACAAACAAAGAAATCAATGATGAAACCAAAGCGGATTCCGCATCCGGATCTTAAAGACGCCCGTCAGCTCGGACCAATGGATCTGAATGCGATAAAATTTACAGACAAACACACGCTTCTCACTCCCGAGGTGCTGGAGCGTCACATCTGTTCGTAATCCTTTGCGAGACCGCCTGTGCCGGTTTCTTTGTACAGTGAAGGAAGGTCATGCCCTGTCTCTTTCATGACCTTGACAAGTTTGTCGAAACTTACGCGATGCACTCCGTCGGTGAAGCTCGCATAGATATTGGCGTCAAGCGCGCGGGCGGCGGCATATGCGTTTCTTTCGATGCAGGGTATCTGCACGAGTCCGCACACCGGATCGCAGGTCATGCCGAGATGGTGCTCAAGTCCCATTTCAGCGGCATATTCTATCTGCGCCGGACTGCCTCCGAAAAGCTGGCTGGCGGCGGCAGCGGCCATGGCACATGCCACTCCGACCTCTCCCTGGCAGCCTACATCTGCGCCTGAGATGCTGGCGTTGTGCTTGACTATGTTGCCTATGAGACCTGCTGTGGCGAGAGCGTGCAGCATTTGTTCCTCAGAGAAATTGCGGCTTTTCCAGAGGTGATACAGTACGCCGGGCACCACTCCGCTCGATCCGCATGTGGGCGCCGTGACTATTACGCCGCCCGAAGCGTTTTCCTCGCTGACTGCCAGTGCATAGGCAAAAACGAGTCCGCGGCTCTTCAGATTGTCGCGATAGCCTCCGGCTTTTACATAATAGTTGAGAGCCTTGCGTTTCAGGTTGAGCGGGCCGGGGAGTCTGCCGTCCCGGTTTATGCCGCGTTCCACAGCGGCTTTCATCGCCTCCCAGACTTCTCTAAGATAGTCGTAGATGCCCGGTCCTTCGCAGTGTTCCACGTATTCCCAATAGCTGTGGCCCGTGCGTTCGCAATAATTCTTGATCTCGGTCATCGAGTTCATATTATAGATCTCGCCGCTCCCCTCATGTTGCATGCCCTCGTATTCCAGGGCACCTCCGCCGACTGAATATACAGTCCATTCATCTTCAGGAAATCCCACGGAATTGAGCGATGCGAACTTCATGCCGTTCGGATGGTATGGTAGAAACACATCAGGTTTCCAGACTATGTTCACAGGCACGTTGGCATGTGAGAGAACATCGATGATGGCCTCGTCTGTCATATGTCCTTTGCCAGTAGCCGCAAGACTGCCGTATAAGGTCACTTCGAAACCCTTTGCACCGGCATGGCCGGCAAGAAACATTTCCGCCGCTTTGCGTGGTCCCATGGTGTGTGATGACGACGGCCCGGTGCCGATACGATATAGTTCTCTGATTGATTTCATGATACCCGAAAATGATGAATTAAACAAAAAAATAGTAGGCTACAATCACAGCCGCAATCGCGCCTGTCACGTCGGCCAATAGTGCATATCCTGCCGCGTAGCGGGTCTTGGAGACCCCGATAGATCCGAAATATACAGCCAGAATATAAAATGTCGTGTCCGTGGAGCCTCTTACGGCCGCGGCGAGTTTGCTGACGAAAGCGTCTGGTCCGTTGGCTTTCATGACGTCGAGCATCATGGCGCAGCTGCCGCTTCCGCTGAGGGGTTTCATGAGCATTGTCGGTAACGCTCCGACCCATCGGGTGTCGAACCCGAGCCATCCTATGAAACTTTCTACCCACGACGTGAATATGTCGAGCGCGCCTGAGGCGCGGAACATACCGATCGCCACAAGAATTGCCACGAGATAAGGTATGATCATGACTGCCGTCTTGAAACCTTCTTTCGCACCTTCGATAAACACGTCATAGACTCTGAGTTTCTTGCGGACTCCCGAGGTGATGAAAGCTATTATCACGCAGAAGAGTATGACATTGGCGGCAAACGTGCTGTAAAGCTGTACTTTTTCTGCCGGAAGACTGGAGAAGAACCATGTGACGGCGGCTACAAAAGCCGCTATGCCCAGAAGCCAGCTCCATATGACGCGGTCCATCCGGATGCGTTGCTTAAGACATAACGCTCCAAGTCCAACAAGTGTTGCGACGGCGGTGGCAATCAGGATCGGTATGAATATGTCGGTCGGATTGGCTGCCCCTCCCTGGGCGCGATACATCATGATGCTGATCGGTATCAGACACAGCCCCGAACTATTGAGTACCAGAAACATTATCATGGCATCGGTGGCTGTGTCCTTTTTCGGATTAAGGGTCTGCATTTCCTGCATTGCCCTCAGGCCCATGGGAGTCGCTGCATTGTCAAGACCGAGCATGTTGGCCGATATGTTCATGAATATCGCCCCCATGGCCGGATGGCCTTTGGGAATGCCCGGAAACAGCCGGGAAAAGAACGGGCTGATAAGTCGCCCGAAAAATTCTATAACTCCTCCGCGCTCTCCGATTTTCATTATGCCGAGCCACAGCGTAAGGACGCCTGTCAGTCCGAGCGAAACTTCGAAAGCGAACGCGGCCTGATCGAACGACGCGTTCATTATGTCGCTCCATACCTGGAAATCTCCGTCGATAAGAGTGCGGCCTATAGCCATCAGAAACGCTATCGCGAAGAATGCTATCCAGATCCAGTTTAGAACCATGTCGGACGGAAATCGGGTTTAGAATTTGCGTATGCCCATGATCTCGCGGACATCGGCGAGAGTTCTGGATGCGGCCTCGCGTGCGCGTTCGGCTCCCTGGCGCACTACTTTCGAAAGATATTCGTCATTGTCGCGGATATCAAGTATACGTTCTCTTATCGGAAGAGTGACTTTGAGTATGTCTTCCGCAAGTTGTTTTTTCAGATCCCCGTAACGTATGGAGCAGTCCGCATACGCGTCCTTGAAGTGTTGGAGCGTGTCGGGAGTGGAGACCAGTTCCATGAGGGTGAAAAGATTGCGTATCGGTTCGGATACTTCCTGATTCGGTGTTTTCGGGCCTTCGTCGGTTACGGCTCGCATCACTTTCTTACGGAGAGTCTTCTCGTCATCGATCAGATATATGCAGTTGCCTTCGCTTTTTCCCATTTTTCCCGAGCCGTCCAGGCCGGGTACTTTGACGGCGTGTGAACCGAAATTGAAATTGACGGGCTCGCCGAAATAGGAAGTCTTGTAGAACGAGTTGAATCTGCGGGCGAAACGGCGGGTCAGCTCAAGATGCTGTTCCTGGTCTTTGCCTACAGGAACAAAATCGGCGTGGTGTATAAGTATGTCGACAGCCATCAGAGTAGGATAGGTCAGAAGGCCCGCATTGACGCGCTGGTTTGTCTGATTGCCGATTATCTGCTTCTCTATGCCCTCGTCGTCAGCCTCGTTGTCGACGGATCCCTCTTCTCCGTTTGAGGATGGGGCGCTGATACCGAGTGCTTTGCGGGCTTTGTCTTTGAAAGATGCGGTACGCATGAGCTCGCCTATGCCGACATGCATGTTCATCAGCAGATACATTTCGGCAATTTCAGGTACGTCACTTTGCACATAGATGGTGTTTTTTTCAGGATCAAGGCCGGCAGCAAGATACTCCGCGAGAATCTGTTTTACATTTTCATGAAGCATCTTCGGGTCGGGATGGGTGGTCAGAGCATGTAGATCCGCCACAAAATAGCGGCAGTCATAGTCATCCTGCATTCTGACAAATTTGCTCAAGGCTCCGTAATAATTGCCGAGATGAAGATTTCCGGTCGCACGGATGCCGCTCAGCACTATTTTTTTGCCGTCACGGCCCGCACCTTTTTTCTCTATGTTTGTATCGCTCATAACTTTCTAAATTTTATAATATGCAGAATTTTGTAAATAAGTGATCAGATTAAATATATATCGGAAGCTCAAGTGATTTCGAACAGTTTTTTAATTTGATCACTTACTTAAATTCATCAAAATGCAAATTTACAAAAAAATTTGCCACATTCCTACTATAAACGGTGGTTGGACTCTAAAAATTGAATCATGTGCTTTTGCTTATAAATGATAAAAGGCTCTTGCGCGGGACAAGAGCCTTCAGTAAAGTGAAAGTAGGTTAGGGGTTGGTTTTATAATTATTTGATTTCAAGCGGAGTGTAAGGCAGATCGAAAGCCTCGGCTACAGCCTTGAATGTGATCTTGCCGTCAACTACATTGACACCGTTGGCCAGTCCGCAGTCACGCTTACATGCCTCTACCCAGCCGAGATCAGCGAGACGTACTGCATATGGCATTGTGGCGTTTGTGAGGGCGAGGGTGGAAGTATAAGGAACGGCACCCGGGATGTTGGCAACTGCATACTGTACCACACCGTCAACAACGTATGTCGGTTCGGAATGTGTGGTAGGATGTGTTGTCTCGAAGCATCCGCCCTGGTCAACGGCCACATCGACCATGACTGAACCCGGACGCATCAGCTTGACCATGTCGGCTGTCACGAGATGCGGAGTCTTTGCTCCCGGCACGAGGACTGAACCCACTACGAGGTCGGTGGTCGGAAGTTCCTGTTCGATATTGTGGCGTGAAGAGTAAAGTGTCTTGACGTTCTTGGGCATCACTTCCGCACAGTGGCGAAGCACATTCAGGTTCACGTCGGTGATGGTCACGTCGGCACCGAGGCCGGCTGCCATAAGAGCTGCGTTGCGTCCGACTACGCCTGCTCCGAGCACAAGAACTTTTGCCGGTTTCACACCCGGTACGCCGCCCATAAGCACGCCGCGGCCGCCCTGAGGCTTTTCAAGGAAACGTGCGCCTTCCTGGATAGACATACGGCCGGCCACCTCGCTCATCGGGATAAGAAGCGGAAGACGATTGTCGCGGTCGGTCACTGTCTCATATGCGATACAGGTGGCGCCGCTCTCGAGCATTGCGTCGAGGAGTTCGCGGTCTGATGCGAAATGGAAATATGTGAACAGGAGCTGACCTTTGCGGATAAGTTTGTATTCGGGAGCGATCGGTTCTTTCACCTTTATGATCATGTCGGCTGTGGCGTATACATCTTCAATTGTCGGAAGGATTGTCGCGCCTGCCTCTATATATTCTTCGTCCGAGAAACCGCTTCCTTCACCAGCCGTGTGCTGTACATACAGAGTATGGCCGTGAGCTACAAGTTCTTTCACACCAGCCGGGGTGGCACCCACGCGGTTCTCATTGTTTTTGATCTCTTTTGGAATTCCGATTTTCATGTCTTTTTGTATTAGATTTGTTGTGTCTCAGTTTAACTCCGTTTCATTCGGGTCAAATACGTCCGAAACCGGCCGTATGGCTCTCATGTCGTTTACGCGTCAAATTTACAATTTTAGCATGAATCCACAATCGGTTTTTCATATGTTTTTTAACATAAATTTGAAATATTCTTATCAGCTTCAAATCTTGATGCTTCCACAGCGTTATATGTTTATAGTTATCGCGAGGTTGTCATAAACAAACGTTGATCATGTCTAAAACAGGTTTGAGAAAAGGTCTTTCCGAATTGTCTAAAGAGGAGATAATCGGTGTCGTATGTGAACTTTATGACTCGCGTAAGGATGCCAGGGAATATCTTGATTATTGGCTTGATCCCGATCCGGAAAAGGCCTTGGAAGATTATAAGGAGCGCGTTGACAAGATGTTTTTTTATTCTACCGGAAAGAACAGATCCCAACCTGCGGTCAATGATCTCAAGCGTCTGGTAAATCATTTTTCAACTATCGTTTTCGACAGCGAGAAGATCGCCGATCTGCTGGTCCATATAGCCGAACGTCAATATATATTGCTGACTCGTAAACGAAGTGGCTTCAATCAGTGCGAGACCGCTGTGAGACGGGCCTGTGACAATGCGCGGACCTATATCGAAAGCGCGGACCTCGAAGACTTATATGGATTGCGTCTCGAACGTCTTGACGAAAGCATAAAAGATTTTTACAACGATCTTCCCCGCCCTCAACGCCGCTGGTGGCGTCATCTGTAAATTCCGGTATAAAAGTTTTTAGATTATTTTGGAACACCCTCTTAATACAATTCCGATGACTGAACTTGAGAAATGTATGGCTGGAGAACCGTATGACTGCCATGATAAGATTTTTATTGATATGAAAGCTGTCGCCACACGATGGATGCAACGTTATAATTCTTTATCGTATGAACGACGGTCTGAACGTTATGCCATGCTTAAAGAGCTGTTCGGAAGTGTGGGAAGCAATTGTTCTGTAGGAGATGGCTTTATTTGTGGATTCGGATGCAATATTTTTATGGGCGATAATGTTTCAGTCAATTATCGTTGCACTCTGATAGATTGCAATGAAATACACATCGGCAATAATGTGCTGATAGCTCCCGGTGTGCAGATAAACACCGCCTTGCATTCTACAGAATGGGTAGATAGAAACAATCCTGATTTTGAAAACAATTGGCAAGCCTATTTTTGTAAGACTTATGCACTACCGGTCACTATAGGGAATAATTGCTGGATAGGCGCCGGCGCTATTCTTATTGCAGGCGTGACTCTCGGAGATAATGTCACAGTTGCAGCGGGTGCTGTGGTGACGAAATCATTTCCCGACAACTGTTTGATCGGAGGTGTGCCCGCCCGTATATTGAGACGGTTTGATACAAGTAAATGAAATGCCGTGGCAAACTACATGCATAGTCCGGAGAAAAGTAGACACATCAACCGTCTTTTTCTCCGGACTATGCCATTGAAGGTTTGAAATAAATTGTTAAGCAGCTACTTAACGCCAGCCCATAAACATCTTTACTACATCGGGGTCATGGTGATCGAAGAAGAGACTCTTGCCGGTATCAAGGGCCGCAATCTCGGCCATATCCTCGTTGCTGAGAGTGAAATCGAAAATGTCGATGTTCTGCTCCATGCGTTCGATGTGCACAGACTTGGGTATTATGATGACTCCTCGCTGAATGAGCCAGCGCAATGCTACCTGAGCCACTGATTTGCCATATTTCTTTCCGATTCTCTCGAGCACGGGATTTGTGAAGAAATTGTTGCGTCCTTCGGCGAGCGGTCCCCATGACATTATCCGGCAGCCGTATTCCTCCATATATTTCTGAGCCTCGGTCTGTTGGTCGAATACATGTGTTTCCACCTGATTTACCATAGGGGGAATCTCGACATTGCATGCAATGTCGATCAGATGGTCCGGATAGAAATTGCTTACGCCTATAGCGTGAAGTTTCCCCTCTTTGTATGCCTCCTCAAGAGCACGGTATGCTCCATATCTGTCACAGAATGGCTGATGCAAAAGCATCAGGTCTATATAATCGGTGCGCAATTTGCGGAGGCTTTCGTCGATAGATGCCTTGGCTTTCTCATAACCGTAGTTGGAAATCCATATTTTTGATACGATAAAGATTTCTTCACGCGGTATACCGCTTTTGGCAATCGCGGCACCGACACCTTCCTCATTGTTATAAGCCTGTGCCGTGTCAATCATCCGGTAGCCTGTCTTGAGTGCGTCGCTGACGCATCTCTCGCACTCAGCGGGATCAACCTGATATACTCCATAGCCGACTATTGGCATTATAACGTCGTTTCTAAGTTTTACAGTTTCCATATTGTCTAATTATGATTTTACCATGTATTTTATCCAGAGGACATCATTATCCATTCGTTCTACCGACTGTAGGCTCAGCCGGGTCGGAAGTCTGGACTGATCTGAAATACCGTCAAACATTGCTCTCCACCCTTCGCGGCCGTCTATGCCGGGGGCGAGAAGCAGACTCACTTCATCAATCAGCCCTGCCTCAAGAAAGCCTCCGTTGATGAGGCCTCCTCCAAGCACCGCCAGACGTTCGACATCAAATTCACCGTATAAAGTTTCCATTGCATTGACAAGATCAATATGGCTTTTGCCTGTAGCTATATATGAGATGTTCTTGTCCCGGAGGTATGAAATATATTCGGCCGGTACGTCCTCGGTGGTGAGTATCAGAAGTGGACGCCCGTCTTCCATTGTTCCGCTTTCCCAAAGAAGGGAGCCATGTGTATCGGGGCAAATGTGGAAATCTTTGCTCTCAGTTGCTTTGAAAACATCCTTTTTGCCGAGTGCCGTTTGGTCGTGAGCGTCAAAGTGGCCGGGAAGTGCGTAGTAATGTTCCATCGTCACGCGCCCTTCCACTGATGCCTGACAGTCGAGAGTCTCAAGAGTGGTGTAATATTCGTCGCCGCTGATTTTATCGACCATTCCGCAGTCTATGCGGCCGTCGATCGATTCAACCATG
>DAAV01000086.1:35148-38314 GCA_001701295.1 Bacteroidales bacterium H10 | reverse complement strand
CCTACGCAGGCTCGGCCGTCTCCTCCTATCTCGTCGAAAGAGGCGAGGCGTTTGAGGGTGTTGGCGTCCGCCACTACGAGGCGTCCGCCGCCGTTGGCGCGGATGTCGCCCGCGTCATTCTCCTGCTTGGACATTACGAAGAGTTTGTCGGCGAAGATCATGCCGTATTGCGACGTGGCGCCGAAGCATGCGTCATCGTTGTTGCGGCTGTAGACGTGATACAGTATCTCGCTTTCTTCCGTGGGCAACGGATTTCTCAGATATGATATGGAGCCGTTTTTATGTGTGAACCATTCTTCGTTAAGCCAGAAGGTGCCTTCGGTGTAGTCGCCGGTGTCATCGGCCGGAAGCAGAGGGTTGACCGTCACATGATATCTTCTGGTGACCGCCGTGTTCTCCACTGCGGTGAGCACGAGATCGAATGTGCCGGGACGGTAGGTGACAAGCTCTGTAAACTTCTCGGCTCCGCCTACACTGTAGGTGGTGGCTATGTTCCCGGTGGAAGCGTTCTCGATTTTGAATGAGACGGCCTGATTGGTGGAATTGGCCGGAGTGACTTCGGTGCGGAGCGCGAGAATGTCGTGGACATCAAGAGTCAGTTCATCACCTTCCACTCCCGCCAGACTCACGCCGGTTACGGGATTGTGGCTGATGGTGAAACCGAGCAGCCCCTCGATCTTATTGTCAAGAAGAGACTTGACAACGAATATTCTGTCTTTGGCACCCGAATTTACGGTCAGTGCCTCGACCCAGAAATCATATCCGGCGATATTTTCATCCAGATATGTATTTACAGTACTGCCTGTCTCGAAATCCTCGAATATGAATCCTGTGTAAGTCGCGTCTTTGGGCTCGTAATCCACAAGATCCTTGAGTTCTGTCCGGTCGAGTTTACCAGGCACATAGATCATCTTGTCGTTTATCTTGGTGAGAGGACGCACCGGAGGTACGATCGACATCGTCTGCCATATGCCTGAGTCGAATGTCAGATGATAACTGTCATCGTCGCCGAGCTGATGTTCTTTCGGCCAGAGGCTGCAGAACACCTTGACGTCATAGCATTCCGGTTCCATGCGGACGAATCTCTCCACATGAGGCGCGAGGGTTATCATTGCATAGCCGTCCTGTTTGTCACCTTTGAAGGTGCCTTTGTTCTGTTCTACGAAAGGACGCGAAGGGTTGAGAGTGACTGACACATAGTCTGTGCCGTAGTCGCCTGAGCGTGCCCATACAGGGAAAGTCATGTTGTCGGCTATAGGACATTTGTAGCCGTCGGGTATCCATGCACCGAGTTTCTCTTCTTCAGGGATATAGAATGTATATTCCGGAGCTGCGGGAATTTCGGAGGCGTCGCCGTCCGTATAATTCAGGTATACGACACTGCCGTCGATCAATTTGTCGTCACTGTATACACGCCATCTGCGGTCGCCGCTGTTGATGCCGTAGTGGTCATATTTTTCGCTGAGCGATTTCTTGTCAAGGTTGTCGTAGGCATATCCCCCCTCTATTCTGTAGAGACGGCTGTCGGCGTCGATCACCATATTGATAAGCTGTCGCGCAGATGTGCCTTCGTTGAAGTTCACACCCCACACAAGATGGTCGACACCTCGCAGTTCGTCGTTCCATGAGATGACAAGCGCACCTTTCAGCGATCCGTCGCCGACTGTATATCCGAGTTTGTCAAAGTCGACATAGGCATTTACCGGAGACGGTTCCACAATGACCTCGCCGGTGAAGAACTGTTTCCATCCATCCGTTTGAGAATAGGCTTTGCGGCTGCTTTCCGGAACATAAAACATCAGATTTTCGTTTGCGTAGACCTTATCGTTGAATTCTGCTCCTGTCGGGGGAACGGTGGCCAGACAACGAATATTGTATATGTCCGCATTCTTCGCGAACGACGGAAGCATCGTCACTTTCTCTCCTATGGTGAGAGACCCGAGCGACGGCATACGGCTGAAAGCGGAGGGAAGCGCGTCGGTCGGATTGACTGTCTTTATGTCGCGGTATAACTCAAGTTCCACTCCGTTTATATCCATAGGGAAAATCGAGGCGTCCAGCTCAAGCGGCGAATCATTGTCGTCACTCCGGTTGAACACAATTTTGGAGATCCTCATAGGATTGATGGTGCGGTTGAATGCCTTGGCTCCGATTGTCTTCAGACTTCCCGGGAAAGAGAGCAGGGATATCGAAGATTCTCCGGTGCGGTTGAATGCATAATCGTCGATCGTCTCCACTCCCTCGGGGAGAATTATCTTTCCCAGTCCTGAACATGAGGTGAACGCGTCTTTACCTATTCTTTTCACGGAAGAGGGCAGTTCGGGCCATGCCAGATTTGTACAGTTCTGGAAGCAATAATTGGGAATCTCCGGCACTCCATCGGGAACAGTGACCGATTTCAGAGCCTTGCATCCGCTGAAAAGGCTTATACCTAAGCTTTTAACGGAGGAGGGTATTGTCACGGACTGCAGTTTCGTGCAATTCTGGAAGACTCCCTGTGGAAGTTCCGTTATACCGTCCGGAATCATTATGGACGTAAGGGCGCTGTTCTTCAAAAGAGCGGACGTGCCGATAGTCTTCAGAGTGGATGGCAATGAAATCGATGTCGCGCTCACCATATAGGTCAGGGCGTTGTCTGCGAGGTATTCGATGCCTTCGGACACGACGATAGTTTTGGTCTTGTTCTGAGAGGTCTGCTGGTTGCCATAGATACCGTATCGGCCTATACCGATCACCCGGTAGGTCTTGTTTGTCTCCAGGTTTGTTACGTTGGCGGGTACTGTCAGCGATGTGACTTTCCAGGCTATCATATCGGGAGCGTCGGCCTTGACGTAGCCTACACTGGCCACCTCGCAGGTCTTGTCCGTTTCCGAAACGATACGGTAGTTAAGGTCGCCCGAACTGAAAAGTCCGTAGGACTCGAGATCGCCGTCCTCGATCGTGTAGACGGCCCGGGCGGGTATGGTGCATGTCAAGGCAAGGATCGCCGCCACCCATTTCATCGTTTTGATTCTCATAAGAAGTCGGTTGGTTGTTGTTGATTATAATTTTATGTGTTTTTATTTTATCGGTCCGGCTGTCGGTTCCGGCTTTCAGTCGAATTTCCAGCCTGAGACTTCGATGTGGAGGTCTTGCGACCGGCTGAGTTCCGTCGATGTCTCTCCGA
>DAAV01000086.1:16402-35114 GCA_001701295.1 Bacteroidales bacterium H10 | reverse complement strand
TTTCCGTCGGCATCGACGGCATTGCCTATGTCGAAGGAGTTGAGATCGGCAAATTCATTGGGATGGTTGTCGACATATCCCCAGGGATAGCTGTAGAGCACATAATATGTGCCCGTGCCGCTGATGTCTTCACCGTTGGGTGCGAGCAGAGAACCCTCGAAACTGAGAGTGTCGTCCGTGACCCAGCGGGGGAAATAATCCTGGTTGTGGAATATGTTTTTCGGAAGGTAGCCTGTCGTGCCTTCGCTGTCGGTCCAGCGGATGTAATAGAGATCGTCGATGCTGTTGTCGTCATCGGCTATTATTTCCCGGTCGGGATCCGGTCGGTGGTAAGTCAGCGAGTAGCCGTGTACGGTCCCGGACGAACTGTATTCGCTACCTTTCAGTTCATACCATTCGTCATCGGGAATGCCGTTGCAGTTCGCGTCGTAGCTTACCATCACTATGCCGGGTTCCGCCGAACCGCCTTTTTTATCCGGATTTGTCAGTTCGTAGAAGCAGTTCCCCCATATGCGGAAATCCGCCTCACCGGGTACGTTGATAACCGTGTGGTCGAATCCGAAAGTCACATAACCTCCGTAGCCTCCGAGCGAGATCATTATGTCGTTGGTCCCCGATATCGACTCTTCGGCTTTCTGCAGAATGTCGGCATATGAATCTCCCTCCTCATATTTGGGCATCTCGTTGATAAACTGGCCTGGCGCGGGGCGGTATTCATATACTTTCGATATGTAGGGACTGTATTCGATCTCCTCATGCATGACATTGACCGTGAAGTCATATTCATAAGGCGTCTCCGGATCTATTATCTCGAAATGCAGGCGGTAGGACCCTTCCTCGGCATCTATGAAGATATAGTCGCGGGTATCCGCCACTACACTTGAAGAGCCGTCGGGCCGCGTCAGCGTCCAGCGGTAGGACTCACCTGTCAGTGCGGGATGCAGATCGAGTTTCTGCATCCGGCTGATGTGATACACGTCATCTATGCCGAGGCTGACGGTCGGGATGTCGTTGGAGCATGATGCCAGCGGCAGGCAGATAGCTGTCAGGGCAGCCGGAATTGTAAGATAGTCGCGGAGTCTCATCATCGTTGCATGAAAGTTATGTGTGCGGGAATATCGCCGGTGCGGACACTCCACTTTTTCCGGCCTTCGCGGTCGAAACAGTAGAGCGTGCCCGACGATACATAATTCTTGGCATCGGTCACGAATATGTCGCCGGTCTCCGGATGTATGGCGATACCGTAGGGTATGGTGATCTCTTTCTCCGTGCCGTCGGTTATGAAATTAGTGGACACGACTTCATGCGTGCGCACGTCTATTATGCCGTAACTGATCGTGTTGGAGGCTGTGAAGTTGTTCCATTCCGTGGCGTAATAGAAAAGTGAATCTCCATGTATGGCCATGTTGGAGCAGGCCACGGGGATGGTGTCGCTGACCTGCATGCGGTTGTAGCCTTTCTGCTTCTCCAGCACGTAGAGGCGCGAGGGTCTTGTCTGATAGTCTCCGCGCGACGACACCCACAGTTTGTTGTAGCGGTCTTTCTTCAGGCGGTGCAGGTTGATTCCGACCGGGATCTGCTGCACCTGCTTGAAGTCGACCATCTGTATGACGGAGACGGTGTTGTCATAGGCGNNAGGGGGCGCGGTAGCCGCCCGAGTTCGCGACATACATGTAGTCGTCGACAATTTCCATCTCTTCGGGCTGATATCCCACCGTGACCTTGCGTGTCACGGCAAGCGATGTGGTGTCGACTTCGTAGACCGCGCCTTTCGGCGCGTTGGCGTCGATGAGTACGGGGCCTACATATGAGCTGACATATGCCTTGCCGCGGTGGAACCGCACATACCGGCAATTTGGGATATCGACCTGTCCGAGTCGTATGCCGGTGCGCGCGTCCATCACCTCGACCTTGTGCGAGCAGTTGACCACTACGTAGAGTTTAGAGCCGTATATGCCGATGTCGTTGCCGACATCTCCGAGTTCCTTGACGACGTTCGGGTTGCGCTCGGCGTAAAAATTGCGGGCATACAGTCCGGTGAAGTAATCGAACCAGTCGAGCGTACACTTGTTCGATCCCATGTTCCCCTCATTGACCAGATAGAAGCCCCGTATCCGGGTGTCGGGCGCCGGATGCTCGGGGATAATGTCATACTCCGTCGGGACCACAAGTTCGTCCTCACGACAACCTGTGGCGACCGACAGGAGTGGCAAAAAATAAAAGAAAAATATTTTCAGAGGTTTCATTTCAGATTTCGGCTGTTATGGTTATTCTGTAGTTTCGTTTAGGCATGGGGTAATTGAGAATCACGTCATAGTCCTGGCTGAGAAGGTTGTTGACTTCAAGCAAGCCGCGAAGCGACACGCGTCCGAGCCGCAGATCTTTGCTTATGGAGATATCGGAAGTGTACCAGGGCTGAGTGTACNNAGTTATAGCGTATGTTTTCCTGCTGGTTGTAGCGCTCCCCGACATATATCCAGGAATAGTTCAGGCCCCATCCCCGCCATTGCAGGTTGACGACGGCGGCTCCGGAATTGCGCGGAATATAGGGAATCTGATCCCTGTAATAGTTGTCGGAGGGATCCGTGACGTCTATGGCCCGCTGGAACGTGTATTGCGCTCTTGCTGTGACATACAGATCGCGTATGGGATTGAGCGTGATCAGTGCGCTTACGTCTATTCCACGGATATCCACGAGCCCGAGGTTAAGCATCGTCCAGCGGAACTGCTGGCCTTTGGGATAGGCGACGATCTTGTCTTTGACCCTGTTGTAATAGACATCGACGCTCGCGCGTGCTCCGCTTATGACCGATGTTGAGGAATGGTGGTCGTAGAGTATGCCGGCGTTATACTGTGTGACACGTTCTGGACTCAGCTGGGAATTGCCCATATCGGCGTAATATAGATCGTTGAATGTGGGCATGCGGAATGACTGCTTGTAGAATGCCCTTACGGAGAAATCCCTGTTGCGCAACGGATAGACCGAGGCGAAGACTGCCGGAGTGAAGACATGTTTGTCGGCGGGCGCCTCCTGACCCTCTATGCGGTCGTGAATGAATGTCGCCAGACAGCTTGCCTGCGCTCTGAACCGGTCGAGATCGAGCGCGGTGGCCACCGATATGAAGTTCGAGAAACGGTCCGGTTTCACGAATCCGTAGACATCGGCGTCGAGCGTGTTCCACATGAAATCGTAGCTTGCCGAGACGCGCCACGTGTCGAATATCTCATATTCGTTGGCCGATGATATATATATTTCCTTTTGTCGGTAGAGATTGTCGATCTTGACCTGCTTGTCGTCGTTGTTGACGTAATGTGTGCGGTAGGCGGAATATTTTATGTTGTTGAGGGTGGAGAAGCGTCCGAAGAAACCGTTGTAGCGGCCTTGTGCGAATGAATTGGTGTCCCATATGCGTTCTCCCCGCCGCCACACATTGTTGACAATTGCTCCGGGTACGCCGCGTTCGGAATTATAGTTGTAGACCTTGGCCATCCATGAGCCGTTTTGCAGGGAACCGTAGGTGTTGAGCTCTATGCGCGTGGCGTTGATGTCGCCGTTCTGACGAGTGGCCACGGTGTCGTATGCGAGTTCTCCCGCCGGATTGACACGGCGGTATCTGAATTTGTATTTTCCGCTTGAGTTGACCCATTCCGCACTCAGCGAAGCCTTGACGGTCTCGCTGAGTTTCACCTCTACGAGAGCAGAAGGGTTCAGCAGGTCGAATGATCCGGCGCGCAGTGTGAGACGGGCATGATAAGTCTCGCCCTCGCCGAACTGGGGCGTGCGCGTGCGCATGTAGATGGTGCCGGCCGATCCGAAATCTTTTGCAGGTTGCAGAATCTCGCTTTTCTGGCCGTTGTAGAGCGATAGAGCCTCTATGTTGTCGAGCGAGAACTGGCCGAGGTCGATCTGGCCGTTCTGGGCGTTACCGAGCTCGACACCGTCGTATACGACTCCGGTATGATTGGTTCCCATCGAGCGGATGTTGACAGTCTTTATTCCGCCCACTCCGCCGTAGTCCTTTACCTGGACGCCCGAAAAATACCGCAGGGCGTCGGCCACGCTGTTGGAATTGAGTCCTTTCAGTTCGTCGCCGGTAAGGGTCTGGGCCGGAATGATGTCACTGCCCGGTTTATAGGCCGTCACCACCACCTCGTCGAGATTGCGGGTGCTGTCAGGGACGGCCTTTTTTTCGGCATATACGGCCGCAGGAATGACGGCCAGAACCAATGATGTCAGNNAGTCAGGATCTTTCGGTAGGTCATATCGTTCGGTAGCGCAAAAAAATAATCCCGTCTGCGCATCCGGGGATACGTCGACGGGAGTTATGGCGCGTTCACAGACGCGTGAGCGTCATGAACATATGACCGTTGCCGATTACCTTGCGGTAAACTGCCGAGTGCTGCCCATTGTCCCGTAGGCGTCTTCATCTATGGCGAAACGGCAGGTCTTCTGACTTGTCCATGGCGCCGCGCCTTCTCGGGTGTTGGTGTCCCAATGGCCTTGCGACGCTGTATGGGGATCTGACGGCATGTGTCGCCGACATTTCCCGAGGACTTACAGCAGCGGGTACTGTTCCGGATTCTCACCGGATTCCCTTTTGATTCCTTCGCTCCTCTCATGGAGCCGGAAACCATTTCGCCTGCAAAGATAATCTATTTAATCGAACTTCCAAAATCCTTTATACGAATTTAACTTTTTAACTTTTCGCTGACCGGTTGCAGGAAAATTTGTTATCTTTGCCGGAGTAATATAAAATTATGATGATTATGTCGGCAGCTCATGTTATCCCGCATGTTTGGAGAAGTTTTCTGAAGAGAAGTTTTTGTCTTGTCTTATTATGTATGATTGCCGTCTCAGGAATCATTTTGGCGAAAGAATCGGAAGTCGTTGTCCGTAACGGTGCGGATAAGATTTCGCTCGGCGGTACACTTGCCCGGCCTGATTCTGTAGCGCCCAAAGGTGCGGTCCTTCTCCTTTCGGGCAGCGGATCGCAGAACCGTGATGAGGAAGTGTTCGGACACAGACCGTTCAAGGTATTGTCCGATTATCTTGTGTCGAGAGGATATGCGGTTTTGCGTACGGACGACAGGGGTGTGGGCGGGAGTGAAGGAGATCCCGCGCAGGTAATGGGGGCGGATCTGATTTCCGATGCCCGGAGTTGCCTCTCTTTTCTGGACTCATGTTTCGGAGGTAAAGTCCCGGTCGGAGCGATAGGACATTCCGAAGGAGGCCAGACCGCCTATCGTCTTGCCTCTGAAAATGTGCCGTGCCGTTTTATCGTGACTCTTGCCGCGCCGTCATGGGAGGGCGATTCAATTATAATCTCGCAATGCAGGGCTATGTCGATGGCCATGAGCGGCGCGTGGCCCGGCGAGGCGTTGCAGAAACGACTGATGGCAATCGCGAAATCCGATATGCCGGCAGAGGAAGCCGGACCCGTTATCAGAGATGCGATGGGAGAGGTTATGGGCGAGATGATGAAATATCCTCAGGTGCAGTCGCAGATAGAACGACAGACAGAGGTGTTGCTGTCGCCGTCTTACAGAGAGATGCTCCGTTATAATCCGGAAGAGGATATCAGGAAAGTGCGTGTCCCCTGGCTGGCGCTTAACGGTTCGAAAGACCTTCAGGTGATTCCGGCTAATCTCCTGACCATAAAAAGTCAGAATCCGGCTGTCGAGGTGTGTGAACTTGAAAATCACAATCATCTTTTCCAGCAGACATCATCCGGGCTGGTGACGGAGTATGCCCGTCTCGGACAGTCGCCGTCGGAGGAAACTCTTTGCCGCATAGCCGACTGGCTCGATGGAGTCATAAAAAACTGAAAGAGAGTCAGCTGTTGAAGACTTCTGAGAGGATGGCAGGTGATTTCAAGTTGGATAGGCCCGGAAAATGAAGTGAATAATATTGAAGGAGACGGCTGAGCAATTCCCGCCTTTGGGACGCGGAAAATCTAAATATTGAAGAAGTGCGCAGGTTCATCCGTGCGAGCATAGGAAGAACGGACGCCTGCGACGGGGTGAGATAGTTGCGGTGTGCGGGAAGGAACACCGTCATTGATCCGCCCTGCATATCGAACCATGCGTCGTCGCGCCAGTCCGACAGGTCGGGACGTATGCCGGCGTAGCTGAGAAAGTCTATGAGAAATGCGATATGAAAATTGGCGAGTCCTTTCTTTCTGCGGTCAAGGCAATTTACTGCATGAATTATGAAATCCCATAGCCGCGGGTCAGGAGGGGACTGCCGGAGGTAGGAATTAAGAAACTCCGCAAGAAATATTCCGATTGCGCTCTTTACGGGATTGAAATAAATATCTTTCCAGAGTATTTCCCGCGAGAACTTGCCGAGGAACTGCAGATCGCGGGTCGGGTTGAAATTTATGTCGGCCGAGATAACGGAAAGCGGCATCAGCGAAGCGTTGCGCATACGCGCGGACTTGCTGTTTCCGGCAGACGACAGTAGCGACACGCGCCCCTGGTCGCGTGTGAACAGAGTAATGACATTGTGCTTGTCCGAATACTTGATCACATCGGTCACTATCCCGGTTATCTTCTCTATAGCCATATTACATTAACGCGCCATCGACACGCATTTGTACAATCCCGTTGAATTATCAGCCCCGCCCTCTCTCCCGGAGCAGCGTCTTTCCAAGACGGTGAAGGAGAGATTGCAATTTTATGATAAGAGTCGGGATTTATTGTCGGACAACATGCGAAAAGGGGCAGGCGTATCGTGCGGATATGCCTGCCCCGAAGGAGACTATCTAATTCTTAAACAGTTTTTATAATAGAGGAATGACAGGAATCATATTCTGTAATGGAAACATGTCTCTGTCGTGCATCGTCAGACGTTGTCTTCCTCACGCTCAAAGTGCTGATACGGATGCTGGCAGGCAGGACATTTTTCGGGAGGAGTGGTGCCTTCATAGATATATCCGCAAACCAGACACTGCCATTTTATAGGCTTGTCGCTTTTCCATACAGTACCGTCTTCGATGCGTTTGATCATCTTGTCAAAGCGGTCTCTGTGGCGCTGCTCTATTTCCGCGATTTCTTTGAAGCGTTTGGCAATTTCTGAGAAGCCTTCTTCATCGGCGACTTTTGCAGATTCGGTATACTGTTCGACTCCCTCGACTCTTTCCTCTTCAGCAGCTACTTTCAGATTATCGACAGTCTTGCCGATCACACCGGCATCGATCGAAATCGGATCGGTTTTGCAGCCGCCCTCGTCAAGAAATTTAAGGAAAATCTTGGCATGTCTCAGTTCATTTGCCGCAGTCTCGTTGAGTATGTTGGCATATTGGAAGTATGACTCCTTCTGCGCGGCCTGGGCAAAGAACGTGTAGCGTGTGTAGGCGCACGATTCCGAGACATATGCGTTGGCCAGATTAACTTGAGTCCTCGTGCCCACAAGACTTTTTTGTGTAGCCATAATATTAATTATATATAAGGTTTAAGTATTATCAGAACGTATGACGGGCTGAAACTTCGGTCAGAAGACAGCCGGTATGCGCTCTTTTCACAGGTTTAAACACTTGTGGAGGCAATTTGGTTGAAATAAATATTTTGAGCCGCGTAACTAATTGTATATGTGCAAATTAAAAAGTCTACCCCTTTTCCCAAAGAAGTAGACCGAAACCTTAATCTTAATTTAATACTATGAAAAACACACTGCAAATATACGGAAAAATCCGCTTATAAATTGTATGAAAATTATGCAAAATTAGAAAAATTAACATTATTTAATATTATGTCGAGACAGAATATTTAAAGTTAACATTTTTAAGGATATAGTTAAAATGTTGAATATAAATGCAAATTAAAATAGTCTTACCGATATTTTGTTGATTCAAACATTTTGAATAAATTTGTTGATGGGAAAGAATATGTCTTCTTAATCTCTCTTTATGGAGTTGCTTTATCACTATCTCTGGAAACACCGTCTGCTTGGCGAAAATATCGTCACTGTCGATGGTCGTGAAATAGAGGTTGTCTGTCCCGGAATTCACAATAATGACGCGGGTCCCGACTTCTCGGCCGCCAGAATACGTGTCGACGGTCAGGAATGGTGCGGAAATGTCGAGATTCATGTGCGGGCGTCTGACTGGATCCGGCACGGACATGACCGCGATGCGGCATATGACAGTGTGATACTCCATGTGGTAGGAATAAACGATTCGGTAATCACTGATAAAAACGGTAAGAGGATACCGCAGGTCATAGCGACTTTTCCCGAATCGTTCGTACAGTTATATGCCCGGCTTTCGGAAAATATAAACGATAGTGCATGCGAGGCTCTTCTTTCCGCTCTCCCTTCTCTTTTAGTGACCGACTGGCTTGATTCTCTTGCTGTGGAGCGTATGCAGACTAAATCGCGGAGAATACTTGATGCATTAGACTATCTTGACGGCGATTGGGAACGGGTATGCTTCGTGGTGTTGGCACGGGCTTTGGGTTTCGGCCTCAACAGCGATCCGTTTGAGATGCTGGGCCGTTCGGTGCCATTGCGCGTCATGGCCAGGCATTCCGACGATATCATGCAGCTTGAGGCAGTATTGTTCGGTCAGGCGGGTATGCTCGATACATCGATCCACATATTTGATGAATATTATCAGAGACTTTGTCGGGAATATTTTTTCCTTGCCCGCAAATATGGACTCCGGCCTCTGAAAAGGGATATATGGAAATTCGCAAGAACAAGACCGCAGAATTTTCCTACACGAAGGATCGCTTTGCTTGCACGTGCGCTAAAGGGCGGATTCTCTTTGTTGTCGCGTGTCATTGACCGGAATTGCCGTATTGAAGAGATGAGAAAATGTTTTGACTGGACGCTCGACGGATACTGGCTGGATCATTTTGATTTCGATGTGCCGGGTAATCATCTGCCTGCGGGACTGTCAGAAAACAATATTGACCTGCTGCTGATAAATTTTGCAGCACCTCTGATCTATGCCTATGGCGCATATCAGGGCGATGCGGACACCGCCGGTAGAGGTCTTGACATATGGAGCGGGCTGGAGGCAGAAAACAATTCCGTCATACGCAAGTGGCAGAAAGCAGGTATCCGGTGCTCATGCGCCACGGATTCACAGGCATTGCTACAGCTGAGGCGTGAATATTGCGACCGTCACCGGTGTCTCGAATGCCGTTTCGGACACGCGTTGCTGAGAGAAGCATCCGGCAGGAGGCTTTCCTTTCATAAATTAGTGCAATAAAAATTGACTTAATGCAGAGTTATTTGTTGATAGTTTATTAACTTTGCATAATAATTGGCGGATGCCGCGCATGGCGGATTCCGCGATCATACGCAGACATGAACAGCAACGATAAGAAAAGGTCGTACATAGAGGACCGGATTCTGACATATGTGAACAGAAGCGTGGAGACGACTCCGTTGATGGAGTTTGTAATCTCGGTAATGCATGACGTCAAGCGCAATGATGTCAAGAAATGGTTGCGCTACGGCCATCTGATGGTCGACGGCAATGTGTCGAAAGCGTTCGATGCGCCGGTGCCTCCCGGAGGAGAGGTAAGAGTCAATCTTTCCCGTCCTTTCCCTGTATTCAGCCACAAGCGCATAGAACTTGTCTATGAAGATGACGATGTGTTGGTTATCAACAAGGGATATGGAATGCTGTCGGTCGCTACCAACAGCCACAAACGTGAGGAGAATGCATATGACATAATGCGCGCATATGTGAAAAGCGTCGATTCTCGCAATAAGCTGTGGGTGGTCCATCGTCTTGACCGGCATACTACCGGACTTATGATGTTTGCCAAAAGCGAGCGCGCCAACGAGGTATTGCGCCACAACTGGAACAATATAATTCTTGAACGGCTTTATGTAGCTGTTCTCGAAGGCTATCTCGAGCAGGACAAAGGCTATGTCAAAAGCCGTCTGACGGAGAATTCAAGATTTGTGGTCTATTCCACGGATGTGCCGGGCGAGGGGCGTCTTGCAGTCACGCATTATAAAGTCATGGCACGCGGCAACGGATATACGCTTGCTCATTTCTCGCTCGACACAGGCCGGAAAAATCAGATTCGAGTCCATGCCTCGGATATGGGCCATCCGATAGCGGGTGACCGCAAATATGGAGCTCAGACAAGCCCGATCAACCGTCTTGCCCTTCATGCTCAGACATTGCGGTTCGCACATCCCGTGACTAAAAAAGATATGAATTTTGTGTCGCCCGTACCACGTGAATTTACACGGGTTTTGCGTGGAGGCAAAAAAAATGTCTGATCAGAAATGAAACTTGATACATCGTCATACTATCCCAAATCTCATCTTGATGATGATGGAGATGATTCCCCCGTATTTTCTGAAAGCACCGCTGCGGATTCATCTCCGGAGTCGTGCCCTGAACCGTCGTCCGAGGCAGTTCATGAGCCGGATCTGCCGCCATCTGAATTGGAAGCCGGAATCACGCAGCTGTCTCATTTCCTTTCATGGGTGCTTGTGCCGTTGCTTATGCCGGTCTACGGCATAATGCTGGCTTTCGGACTTTCGATCCTTTCGTTCACTGACTTCAGTGTGCGGCTTACCTTCACGGCAATCGTACTCGGATTCAATGTTGTGATACCCTCGCTGCTCGTGTTGTTGCTTAAAAAACTCGGACTCGTGCAGGATGTAGGACTCAACGGGCAGCAGGAACGTTTCATACCCTACATAGTCTGTATAGCCTGTCTTATAGGTACGGCTCTTTTCATGCATTTCAAGGGAGCTCCGACATGGCTTGTCATGTTCTTTTTCGGAGGTGCCGCAGCCGGTATCATTGAAGTCATTGTCAACCGTTGGTGGAAAATCTCCGTGCATGCGGCCGGAATTGCCGGAATCGTGGCATTGTTGCTGCGCATGTTTATGGCCGGCGACTATATGTCTCCCGCCACCCAGTGGTGGCTTATCGTCTCCATCGGACTGGCAGGAATGCTCGGCTCCGCCCGTATCTGGCTCGGCCGTCACACTCTGATGCAGGTTCTCGCCGGATATGCCGTGGGATTCTGCAGTGTATTTTTCATGATGTCGTTCTGACAAAATTTATGTTTTTAACATCTTTTTATGTTCGCTTATAATTATATCCGCCGTAAGTCGCGTCCGGTCAAAGTCGGCAACGCCGTTATCGGAGGGAACGCACCTGTGCTTATACAGTCCATGACCAATACGTCGACGCTCGATACCGAGGCTTCCGCCCGTCAGGCAAAGGCGATAGCCGATGCCGGAGGGGAACTTGTGCGTCTCACCACGCAGGGTGTCCGCGAGGCTGCCAATATGGCAGACATAAAGCGTGTACTGGAAGCCATGGGATGCGGCGTACCGGTTTCCGCCGACGTGCATTTCAATCCTAAGGCTGCTTTCGAGGCGGCCAGGACTTCTGACAAGGTCAGGATAAATCCGGGGAACTTTGTCGATGCCGCCAGAACATTCCGTAAACTGGAATTTACCGATGAGGAATATGCCGAAGAGATCGGGAGAATAAGGAAAAGTCTGGTGCCGTTTCTCGATTTATGTCGGGAAAACTCTACCGCTGTCCGTCTCGGGGTGAATCACGGTTCTCTGTCAGACCGTATAATGAGCAGATATGGCGATACTCCGGCGGGAATGGTCGAATCCGTTATGGAATTCCTCCGGATAGCCCGGGAGGTGAATTTCAATGATATAGTAATATCCATCAAGGCTTCCAACACGGTAGTCATGGTCGAGACCGTGCGTCTGCTTGCCGAAGTCATGAACAGGGAGGGAATGGATTTTCCTCTTCATCTCGGAGTGACGGAAGCGGGAGATGCCGAGGATGGAAGAATAAAGAGTGCGGTAGGCATAGGAGCGTTGCTGCATGAGGGACTCGGAGACACTATCCGGGTGTCGCTGAGCGAGCCTCCGGAAAATGAAATACCGGTGGCTGTCATGTTGCGTGACCACGTCATGCGGCGTGCCGCAGCGCGTCAGGTCGATACCCCCGATGTGGTCCTGCCGGGAAAATCACGGGATTATGCCGACAAGACTCTTCCTTACGTGGAATTTGCCATAGATGATTCAAAAGAGATAGGCACCCTCGCCGCCGATATAGACCGTTATGTCGCTTCCGGCGGAAAGAATCCGGTGAGAATCGTTATAAATTATGACTGTGAGTCGATAGATGAACTGCGTGTATGTGCCGGTGCGGACTTCGGAGCCANNCTTATGGCGGGATATGGTTCTGACATAATGGTTGTCGATCCGCATTTCACGGATGAGGAACTGCAATGTCTTGCGCTTGATATCATGCAGGCCGCGCGTCTTCGTTTCTACAAGACTGAATTCATAGCTTGCCCGAGTTGCGGAAGAACACTTTTTGATTTGCAAAGCACCCTCAAGGAAGTGAAAGAAGCCGTCTCGGCGCTGGGTATAAAAGGACTGAAGATAGGTGTCATGGGATGTATCGTGAACGGTCCCGGAGAGATGGCCGATGCCGATTACGGCTATGTCGGCGCCGGTCCCGGCCGTGTCAGCATATACCGGGGGAAGGAACTCGTGACTAAAAATATCCCCGCCTCCGAAGCCCTCCCCGCCCTCCTCGACCTGATACGGTCAGAAAGACAGGCCTAAATCCGTGAGATCAGTTTTTCCGGAAGACGGGTGCATATGGAGTCCGCAAGATCGTTCATGCGGAGTGCTTCGGCGCGCGTGATCGATTGGGTTGTATCGCTCTGTTCATTGACAGAGATGAGTAAAAGCCGTCCCTGCGAGCATAGTTCGAAAAGGGAACCGCTCGGTTTGTATCTTTCCCCAAACGCGATATTCGTGATTAATATCAGAGAGGCTCCGTTTGCAATTGCCGCATTCCGAATCTCTTTTTCCGCGGAACTTATGAAAGGTGATACCAGAACACCGCATTCGCGGATAACTTCGTTCCATACGGCCTTTCTGGCTTCCAGTTCCTCTTTTGTGAATTTTGAACTGATTCTCACANNCAGGTTCCATCATCGGATCCCGCAGCAGAAGAATATTGCCGTAGGTTAAAAGAGGTTTGCCGTTTAAAAATACTGTATGGCGGGAGGTGAAGAGTTCCGGATGGCGCCTGCGTATTAGTAATCGTCTTGGATTGTCTTTCACATATTTGATCAGAGTGTCCAGTTGTCCTTTTTTACGGACTATTCTGTCGTTGAATCCTTCTTCGAAGATCGGATTGAGATTATTGGCGCGCGTGCAGTTTCCTGTAAATCTTCCTATCAGTTTACCGAGTTTATAATCGGTGGCGCAGGTTATAAAGATTACAAAATGCACATGGTCAGGCATTATTGCGTATTGTAGGATGCGGGCTTCCGGGAAATCCACAGGAAGCTGGTGCAGCTGTCGGAAAATGAGGGAGCCCAATGGAGACAGGTTGACTTTGGGCTTTATATCGGTGTCATGCGATATGTTGACTATTTCTGAGAATGGCGCTATGTAAGGCAATTTTGAAATAGTTATCATGTAAATGCAACGGCTTGAGTAATCATGCGAGTTGCATCTGCGTTTCATAAACTTGGCCATGACATTTTGGTTAATTATACTTGCGGCCTTCGGCCTCGCACGGGAACAAAAGGGGGCGTCCGCTTAATAAAAACCGCCGCATGGCGGTGTGCTTGCGGCGGTTTTGTCCGGTGGAAGGGCATAGCCCTTTATTTAATGATTCGGTTATTTCAGGGTCCATTCGACACCGTTTTTGGTGTCTTTGACATTGAAGCCGAGTGCGGCGAGTTTGTCGCGTATCAGGTCTGACGTTGTCCAGTCTTTATTCTGTTTGGCATTGGCGCGGATTTCCATCAGCAGGTCGACAGCTCCCTCGAAGGGTGTGAGATCGGCTTCTGATTCGGCATGGCCGAGGCGGATGCCGAGGATTTTGCCGAGCATCTCGTCAAAGACCTCTTTGAGTCTGTCGATATCGGCCTGCGACAGCTGAACGTTGCCGTCGGTCGCCGAGTTGATATATTTCGCGGCCTCAAACAGATGTGCGATCACAATCGGGGTGTTCAAGTCGTCATCAAGAGCCTCACGGCATAAAGCCATGAAATCGGGTAATTCAACCGAGGATTTTTCCGCGGCCTTGAGATTCTGAAGACGCGAGTATGCGTCCTGCATCTTCTGCAAGGCTTTTTCCGCAGCCTGAAGAGCCTCGTTTGAGAAATCGACAGTGCTCCTGTATTGAGCCTGCAGGATGAAGAAACGTATCACCATGGGAGAGTAGGGCTGTTCAAGCAGCGGATGACTGCCGTTGAAGAACTGTTCGAGCGTTATGAAGTTGTTGTAGCTCTTGCCCATTTTCTTTCCGGCTATGGTGATCATGTTGTTGTGCATCCAGTAGCGCACGGCGTCATGACCTTGTGCGGCCACACTCTGCGCGATCTCGCATTCATGGTGGGGGAACATGAGGTCCATGCCTCCGCCATGAATGTCGAAAGTGTCGCCGAGGTATTTGCGTCCCATTGTAGAGCATTCAAGATGCCATCCCGGAAAGCCCTCGCTCCATGGAGAGGGCCAATGCATGATATGCTCGGGAGCGGCCTTCTTCCAAAGCGCGAAATCGAGAGGATTGCGCTTTTCCTGCTGTCCGTCAAGCTCGCGGGTGGTGTTGATCAGGTCATCGATGTTGCGCCCGGAGAGTTTGCCGTAATTATGGTCGGAGTTGTACTTTGCGACATCGAAATAGACCGAACCGCAGCTTTCATAAGCATATCCCGATTCAATGATCTTCTTGATATATTCGATCTGCTCTATGATATGACCCGAAGCGTGAGGCTCGATCGACGGGGGAAGCACATTGAGCGCCTCCATGTCGTGATGGTAGCGGTTCAGAAAATATTGGACCACTTCCATGGGTTCGAGCTGTTCGAGACGGGCCTTTTTGGCGATCTTGTCCTCTCCTTCGTCCGCATCATGCTCGAGATGACCGACATCCGTGATGTTGCGGACATATCTTACCTTGTATCCGAGCCATTGAAGATAGCGGAACAGTACGTCGAACGTGATCGCCGGACGGGCATGGCCGAGATGGGCGTCACCATAGACTGTCGGGCCGCATACGTACATGCCGACATGTCCTTCCTGAACAGGACGGAACGGCTGTTTGGTGCGCGTCAGCGTGTTGTAAAGCGAGAGTGAATGCTCTTTCATGGGTTGATTATCAGTTGTTTCCGATCTTGCCGTTGCGGGGAGAGATCTCGCCGAACTGGGCCTCATACTTCTTCACGTTGTCGGTGAGGGCGAAGAGAAGCTTCTTGGCGTTTTCCGGGCTCATGATCACGCGGCTTACCACGGGAGCCTGCGGCATGCCGGGAGCGGCGAAGATGAAGTCGATGAGGAATTCGCTGCCGCTGTGGCCGATCATCGCGAGGTTTGTATATTTGCCGTCGGCAAGTTCGGGACGGAGCTGGATCTGAAGCTGGTTCTGATTTTCTTTATTTTCCATTTTGATAGAGTTTTTACAGAGTATGGTATATGATACTCTTAGGGTTGATTATTATACGCGGCAAGCCACGTTTCTGATTTTCCGATTGCGAAGATAACGATTTTCATCGGATTTCCCAAATTGAGTCTTATCAATATGCATCGGGTTCACAATTATTCACAGTCGGGTTAAAGAATGACCTTGACCGCATTGCCGNNAAGACCGTGCGAGGGATTGGCCACACGCTGACCGTCGATCGTATAGTATTCGACCGGTGCGCCGGAGTTGTCTGACACGGACAGTTCATCGACTCCCGCCCATACTTTTCCGCCGATACGCGCATGTTTGTAGGTGAAGTAATCGGTGTCTTCTTTTTCGGCGCTTGTCGAGCCCTCTTTCGAATATGGGGTGGTGGCATTGTCAAATACGGTAGGATCATAAGGCGTGCAACCTGTGGCTCCCTGTCCGTATGTGTCGATCACCATCACGCCTATGCCGTTGTCTTTGATATACTGTTCGGTCACTCCGAGTTTCGAGAGAGGGAATTTCCACTCATAGAAAGTATGCTTGTCACGGCCCACTTCATTTATGAGATCTACGAATCCGTCGTTCGTGCGCAGCTCTTCAGGATCATAGCCGAAGTCCGCCTGCCCCCAGATATGTTCTATGCACGGGAGAAGGCCGTTGGCCACTCCGTAGAACGGTTCGCTTCCGAAAGTCACGCAGTAAGGTGGATCATAGCTTGTCGTACCGTTGGCATCGGGGAAAAAGAGGCCGGGAACACCTATTGTCGGCTTCGTATTGCCGAGCCATATGCAGTCCGTGCCGTTGTGCATCACATTGTATTGACCGTCCGCGTCCCAGACGGTATTGCCATTGGTGAGTATTCCTTCGAATTCCTTGTTTGGATCAAGATCGAAAGCAAGCATGATACGGCCGTCCATCATCCAGGGACGGTGACGGTCATTGTCAGACTTGCCGTCGCCTCCCGCATCCCATACGGCATAGACGTACTGGACGCCAAGATAGAGGTTGTCGGCATCATATGCGGCATATATGGCGTATGAGTCGATCACGGGGTACTCATGCTTGCCTCTGAAAGCCGATGCGATGTCACGGGCCACACCCTGACATATAAGATCATCGTCGGTCCAGTTTGTAAGGGCATTGTCGGCAGTACACTGATAGTTGGTGTTGGGGTGTTTTGTGAATTTGACATTGACCGTGCGGTTGCTGCCTGTCTTGCCGTCAGGATTGATTTTGTAATAATCCGTGTTGAGCCGTCCGTCGGACGCTTCGATAGTCTGACGTTTGGTATATATGAATGTCTGTGTCTTTTCAACACCTTTGTCCGTCACGGTAAGAGTCCGGAGTTCAGTGGTATTGCTGAAAGTAAGAGGCGATGAATATACAGGTGACGACGCGTTGGGGACTGTGCCGTCGGTGGTGTAGTGTATAGGCACAACCGGATTGACGCTCAGACTTACGGTGATTTGCTCGGAGAAACGTGTGCCGGTGCGCGGAGATGCAATCACTGTGGCTGTTTCCTGAGCCGGATTGCCGGTGTATACGCCTTCGTCAGTCACCTTTCCTTTCTCTCCTCCCGCTCCTTTGTAGAGATGTCCGTTGGTCGGCGCTTTTGAAAAATCGCCTGTCTGATATTCATTGCCGGTGAGGGTGGCATGTTTGAAAAGAAAGCCTTTCACTCCAGACGCGTCTGACGGAAATGTGTATGCCCAGATGTCGCCGTCGACGTGGTCAATCTCCACTCCGGGCCATTCGGTCTGGATGGAGCCCCAGTAATGGATACCGACACTTTCCCATTGTGTGGCTGAATTGTCATAATAGATTGTGAATCCGTCGGCAAAAACCGAGAGTGCCGGCAACAAAAGCGCCAGCATTGCGTAAAGAAATCCTGATTTCATTGCACAGGTGGTAAATAAATGTAGGTTAACTTGATATGATTAAAAGTCCGTGGCGGCCGAAACCGTCATGATAAAAAGTAATGCAAACTTACAAAATTCTTTCCTAACTGACAAATTCAATACAAATATGGTCCGGCAAGTATCGGTTGTAACCTCCCGTGGTGTAGCGGGACTGTTTCTATATCGCGTCTACTATCCGGCCGTCGGCCATGTTGATGATGCGGTCGGCTATTTCGCTCACAGAAGGATCGTGTGTGACGATTACGAATGTCTGGCCGAGGCTGCGGCGCAGGTCCGAGATCAGCGTGCGTATCTCGTCGCGGTTGCGCGAGTCAAGGCTGCCTGTAGGTTCGTCGGCGAATACCACCCGGGGACTGTTGACAAGTGCGCGGGCTATGGCGGTTCGCTGGCGTTCCCCTCCCGACATCTCTGCAGGCTTGTGGCGGAGGCGTTCTCCGAGACCGAGCATGGCCAGCAATTCTCCGGCACGCTCCATAGCTTTCTTTTTTGATATGCCGGCTATCAGTGCGGGCATAGCGACATTCTCGACTGCCGTGAATTCGGGCAGTAACTGATGAAACTGGAATACGAACCCTATATTGCGGTTGCGGAATTCTGACAGGCGTTTGTCTTTAAGGGAGGCGAGGTCGCAGCCATCATAGATCACCTCTCTGCTGTCGGGACGGTCAAGCGAGCCTGCGATCTGGAGCAGAGTGGTCTTGCCGGCTCCGCTCGGTCCGACAATGGTTATTATCTCATTCTCGCCAATAGAGAGATTTACATCTGAAAGCACTGTCAGGTTGCCGTATGACTTGTATATGTTTTTTAACTGGATCATCGGGACGGTTTGTTGGAATCGTTTGGCAGGCTTTGTTACTAAGCCTTTGATGTCAGGTTATTAATTACTTTTGCGGCAAGCAGTATGCCGAAAACGGAAGGTATGGTGGCGATCGTGCCGTATGAACTGCGTTTGTTGCGTTCGTCAAGTTCGATCACCGCCCCGCTGCGCGGAGCTTCCGAGCTTGCGACTACATCCAGACGGCGGCGCAGTCCTATCTTTTTTAACCGTTGGCGCACGGCGCGGGCCAAGCCGTCCTCGCGGGTTTCCCACAGGTCGAAATACCCGGCTTTTGTCGGATCCACACGACCGCCGGCACCCATTGAGGAAATCACAGGAATCTTTTCCCGCAGACAATGTGCGAGAAGATCCACTTTCGGAGCGACTGTGTCGATAGCGTCTATGACATAGTCGAATCCTTCTGAAAGCATGTCGGCTACATTATCTGGAGATATGAATTCCCGTAGGGGTGTGACGCTGATCTCGGGATTGATGTCGAGAAAACGGCGTTCGAACAAGTCGGTCTTCGGTTTGCCGATATC
>DAAV01000086.1:16189-16375 GCA_001701295.1 Bacteroidales bacterium H10 | reverse complement strand
CGAGGGTCAGGTGGCCTACGCCGCTGCGTGCCAGCATTTCCGCCGCGTACCCCCCTACACCTCCGACGCCTGCGATGAACACGCGTGCCGCCGCGAGGCGCGCAGCTGCACTCTCGCCCAACAGCAGACGTGTTCGGTCATTCCATCTTTCTTCCACTTCCTCAATAGCCTGTGCCGGGAAGCCGG
>DAAV01000086.1:12076-16158 GCA_001701295.1 Bacteroidales bacterium H10 | reverse complement strand
TCTCCGGCAAGCCGTGCACTTCAAGCACCTTGTCAGCGCTTTCGAGTTCCATACTCCATTCCGCATCAGGGAATCTGTCTTGAACGGCTTTCATTATCGCGGACTTGCAGCCTCCGCATTTTGCATTTGTCTTGAATTTCATAATCGTTATTTGTTTTTTAACATTGAAGTCTCAGCGAATTTGTAACTACACATACGGAAGAGAGCGCCATTGCGGCCGACGCGAACATCGGCGTGAGCAGGAATCCCGCGCCGGAAAGAGCTCCTGCGGCGAGGGGAATTCCTATCACATTGTAAACAAACGCCCAGAAAAGATTCTCTTTTATTATGCGTAATGTTTTTCGTGACAACGCGAACGCTTCCGGAAGAGATGACAGCCGTCCGCCCACAAGAGTCAGTTGAGCGACTTCTATCGCGATGTCGCTGCCACCTCCCATGGCGATCGACACATCGGCTTCGGCCAAAGCCTCGGCGTCATTTATTCCGTCACCGGCCATGGCGACGGTGTGCCCTTCGGCTCGCAATTCAGCTATCACCTTGTATTTGTCACCCGGCAGCGTCTCGGCGATTACCTTGCCGATACCTGCCTCTTTAGCCACATATGATGCCGTGGCTTGCCGGTCGCCTGTAAGGAGAATGACGTCCCGGCCTCCTTTGCGGATCTTCTCTATTGTGGCAGGTATGTCGGGCTGCAGGGTATCGGCGATTCTGAAGACGGCGGCAATGCTGTCGTTTTCAGTCATGACTACGACACCGTCGCCGTTGCGGAGCCATCTGTCAATATCTTCAGAGGGCAGTGCGGGGGCGGTTATTTTTTCTGTCATGGACATGCTCCCGATCATGTAGGTGTTGCCGAGGAGAGAAAAAATCATGCCTTTCCCCGGAATGTAATCGAACGAGTCGGGAGAGTCGGGATTTATTTTCTGCTTTTTGAAATACTCGCAGATAGCTTCCGCAAGAGGATGGGTCGATTTGAGTTCCGCTCCATAAGCTATTGCCGAAAGTTTGTGACTGTCGCGGTTTTTGCTCCATATGGTCTCTATGACGCGCGGATGTCCTGTCGTGATAGTGCCTGTCTTGTCAAGCACCACAGTGTCGGTCTTGTCGAGAAGTTCGAGAGCGGTTGCGTCTTTTATGAGGATACCTTTCCGGGCACCGCGTCCGATGCCTACCATTATGGCTGTCGGAGTGGCGAGCCCGAGCGCGCACGGGCAGGNNTATACCGAACATATCAGAGCTCGCGCCAGATCGCCCGCGATGGCCAGCCACAGGATAAAAGTAAGGATGGCGATCAGGATTACCACAGGCACGAACCATGCGCTTATGCGGTCCACGAGCCTTTGTACAGGCGCTTTCGAGCCCTGCGCGTCACGTACAGAGCGGACTATGCGCGCAAGCTCGGTGTCCGCACCCACCATGTCCGCTCTTACTGTAAGAGTGCCGTTGCCGTTCAGTGTGCCTGCCGATACTTTCATGCCGGCTCTCTTCTCAACTCGCTCCGGCTCCCCGGTCAGCATGCTTTCATCTACTGAACTTAGGCCCTCCGTAACCGTCCCGTCGACAGGTACGCGCTCTCCGGGGCGTATTATTACTGACATTCCCGGCTTAATCTCTTCTATCGGAACCTCATGTGTCCTGCCGTCATCGCCTGTTACAAGAGCCGTCTTGGGCTGAAGTCCCATAAGCGCGCGGAGAGCTGCCCCCGTGTTGCGGCGAGATCTCATTTCCATGAGTTTTCCGGTCAGCACGAACGTTATGATCATTGCTGCTCCCTCATAATAGAGATTAGCGCTGTAGCCATGCGAGAGCATGACTTCGGGGAAAACGGTGTTGAACGCCGAAAAAAGGAAACTGACCATTGTCGAGACGGCCACAAGTGTATCCATGGTCGGAGCCTTTGCCACAAGACTTCCGAATCCTCTTTTGTAAAATCCGGAGCCGCAGTAGAACATGACTATGAGCGTTATGATCATGTAGAGCCATGATTCCCCCGGGAAGTGGACATGAATCATGCATAGCGCGGCAACGGGAAGAGACAATATCCAGGCGGTCCACACACGTCTACGCATTGACGCATATTCACGGGCGTCCTGTCTCTCCTTTTCCGCGACGGCGCGGGCCTTGTCGCTTTCGGCTATGAGTCCGTATCCTGCCTGATCGAGCGCTCGCTTCATTGCATCGGGCGATGTTAGAGCCGGATTCCAGCTGACAGTCGCGTTGCCCGTGGCAAAGTTTACATCGGCCTCCGTCACCCCGGGTATTGAGCCAAGAGTCTTCTGTACGGTCCCGGCGCATACGGCGCACATCATGCCCGTCACAGGAAATGTTTCTTTCTTGATTTTGTTTTTCTCCATACCGTTCAGAGGTTTCTGATGCGCCATTCCGCAGGATAGAGGTTGTTGGCGCGGTTGCCTATGTTTTTCACGAATCCGAGAGGATGCCCTTTGTATTTCACAACAACGAATCCTTTCGGAGTGTTGTTGTCGAGTATCAGCGATTCATGCCTGAGATAGCGCAGCGCGGATTCCGTGTCGAGTTCGACGGAAGGATACCGCTCTGCGGGAAATGAAGTGGAGAGAGTCCATTCCGATGCGGGAATCTCTATTTTACCTTTCATGTTCACTGTAGGGATTCCGTCTGCCAATATTTTCGCTTTCCTGCGTATCGTCGGCAGTATCTTGCCGTGATCCATGTCCCTGAGCTCTCCCGGCTTGCGCAGCACGGCGGCAAACAATCCTTCTCCCCGTGTCAGGTGCGGCATGAATCTGAGTGCCGGATAAGGTGAGCCTGAGGCGCGTCCGATACCCCATTCCTCCGGGAAATCCGTTTCTATCGGTTCAAGATCTTTGTTCTCCACGAGCCATGCCACATTCTCCTCATCTTCATGACGGTTGAACGTGCATGTGGAGTATATCAGTATTCCACCCGGCTTTAGGGCTTCCACGGCGTATGCAAGTATTTCGCGTTGCAGAGCCGCACACTGTTCCACAAGCCGTGGACTCCACTGGTTTACGGCGTCCTCGTCTTTGCGCATCATTCCTTCGCCCGAACAGGGAGCGTCGACAGCGACAATGTCGAATATCTCACCCATGGCGGCAAATGCCGAAGACCGTGAATTTGTGACCATAATGTCCGGATAGCCCCATTTCAGGAGGTTTTCCTTAAGTATTCTGGCTCTCTGTGGCATGACTTCGTTAGCTATGACTGTCGAACCGTCGGGAAGGGCGTTGATCATGGAAGTAGTCTTGCCTCCGGGTGCGGCGCACATGTCGAGAACCAGCGGCGCGTGGCGCGGAGAGATCTTTCCCACCATTCTGGCGACTATAGTCTCATAAATCATCGAGGATGCATCCTGAACATAAAATACTCCCGCGTGAAGCAACGGATTCAGAGTGAACTTGGGCCGTTCGGAAAGATAATAGCCGCTGCGGCACCATCTGACAGATTCCAGCGCTCCGTAGCCGATCATGTCCGGGTCAGTACACTTGCGCCGGTTGAGCTTTATGCTCACGGCAGGGGCCTCATGCATTGATGCCTCGAATGCCTCTGCATCCACACCCGGCATGGCGGCGATCATATTAAGAAAATCGGGATGTATCATGATGCAAATTTACAAAAAAATGATTAATTTTGTAGTATGCAAATTGAAGCGGCTTTGTATCTGATACCTGTGGAAATCGGCGAGGGTCCGTCAGAGATGACTATTCCTGCCGGTAATCTTCATATCGTCAATCATATAAGGACGTTTATCGTCGAGAATCTACGTACGGCCCGTCGCTGCCTGCGGCACTGGAACCGATCTTTCCCGATCGATGACTGTGAATTCCATGAGCTTAACACCCATACGCCCGCACAGTCCGTCTCGGGCTTTCTCGAAGCGCTACGGAGAGGGGAGCCTGTAGGAATCATGAGCGAGGCCGGTTGTCCCGCCGTAGCGGATCCCGGAGCTTCGGTCGTAGCCATAGCACAGCACGAAGGATTACGTGTCATTCCTCTTGTCGGCCCTTCAAGCATTCTGATGTCGCTTATGGCATCCGGATTCAATGGTCAGGGCTTCGCTTTCAACGGCTATCTGCCGATCA
>DAAV01000086.1:0-12058 GCA_001701295.1 Bacteroidales bacterium H10 | reverse complement strand
CCCGTCTCGGTCAGACCCAGATATTTATAGAGACTCCTTATCGGAATAATCGTCTGATACACTTTCTCGCCTCCAATCTCAGACCTGACACATTGCTTTGCGTGGCATGTGATATAACAGATACTGCACGCGAGTCGATAATAACCCTCCCTGCCTCGAAATGGAAAAATAACAATACCGACTACGACAAGCGGCCGGCGATATTTCTGATTCACCGGCAGTGAAGGATTATATGAAAAACTCGAAAAAAAGAATTATATTCTGCCAGCAGATGGAACTCCCTTTCGAGGAATGGGAGGAAACGCCGGCCGGTCTCTCCGCACCGCTGCTGGAGGACCCTGCGCCGCATACGGAACTTGCGATTGACGAGGCGGACAGGGCTGCGGACGCGGTGTCGCGCAAACATTTGCACTACATATCTTTCGCATCCGGCTCAAGCGGCAACAGCTGTTATGTCGGCAACGACCGGGGCGGCATAGTGATAGATGCCGGCATTCGCGCCGACCAGATCGAGGATATACTTCATGACCATGGCGTGTCGATGCGTCACGTCAAGGCTCTTGTCCTTACCCATGACCATAGCGACCATGTGCGCTACTCCTACAGTCTGCTGCGCAACAACAGGCATCTTTCACTGTATTGCACTCCCCGCGTTCTGAACGGGCTTTTGCGTCGCCACAGCATATCCAAGCGCATAAAGGAATATCATACCCCCATATTCAAGGAGATCCCGTTTAAAGTGGCCGATATGGAGATCACTGCCTTCGATGTGCCTCATGACGGTTCGGACAATATGGGCTTCTCTATCGATTTCGAAGGCCATAGATTTGTCCTTGCCACCGATCTCGGCGCTGTCACAGACCGTGCGAGGTATTATATGAGTATGGCCAACTATCTTGTGATAGAGGCTAACTATGATTCCGACATGCTGAGACTCGGACGTTATCCTGAGTATCTGAAAGCGAGAATACGCGCGGGAAACGGACATCTTGACAACCGCGACACCGCCGCCTTTCTGAAGGAGATAATCAATCCCCGGCTCAAATATATATTCCTGTGCCATCTGAGCAAGGACAACAATACGCCGGCCAAGGCTCTGAAAGAGGTGCGTGACGCTCTTGTCGAGAGAGGAATTACGGTCGGTCATGCCGAGGAATCTGTTTCTGATCGCAAGGCTGATGTCCAGCTTATGGCCCTTCCCCGTTTTGATCCTACACGTTGGTTTGTATTCCGCTAAACGTGGGAGATGTATATGCGTCATCATATCGGTTGAATATTTTTATGTATGGTTGAGTGGGATTAAAAGCATTTCATAAAGATTTTTTAACAAATTATGACGTTTTTTCAAAATAATTAGATACATTTGCAGAGTTTTTTGTTATTTAGATTGTGATCAAGGTTATTCTAAATAGGAAATCTCTGTATTGCAGCACGTTCTGTGCGGTAATGCTGATGACGTCCTGCGGAGCAGGTTCTCATGATAGTAACGGCGGCACGGATTCGGCATATCCCGATGCCGAAGAGGAATTTCATGCCGACAATGATATCGCCATGACTGTGCGCAGTGTGGCCGATGCCATACGTGTCGGCGAGACTCTTGACAGTGTCGGCTATAATTTCGAGGGAGTGCTTACCGACGGTATAGGACGTCCGCTTTACACAAATCTTCAGGGGCTGCCGGGTTCATGGGATGTAGACGTGCTTTCGGATTCAAGCATTGTGATACGCAATGTCGACATCGGCGACCTTCTGCCTGATGATCTGGAGAGTTATATCGCGTCAAGTCTTGAGCTGACTGACGCAAATATCATCGATTCGTTCGAATACAATGAAGCGGAAGGTGCGGAGACTACAGTCTATGATTTCGGAGGAGGCTATTTGCGGTATGAGGTGCGCACCGCCACCGCCGCCAACGGACTTGAAGGAGCTCTTGTACGCATAACCGCCACGCGCGCCATGCCTCATTAGACCTTGCAGGATACAATAACAAACAGGATACAATAATGATTGGCGCCGATTCGAGACAATCGGCGCCAATCATATTTATGGGATGGTGGTAATAATTATTTTGTCACACGTTCGAGCCAGTTGACCATTGCGAACATGACGCCCATTGAAATGGCGCATACGCTGAGGAATACGGTCCATGCAACCCATATCGGGCATGAGTTGTAGATCAGAGGACCGATCCAGAGGAGAAGGTTTCCGACAGCGGTAGCTCCGAGCCAAAGGCCCTGGCAAAGACCCTGCAGGTGCTTGGGAGCCACTTTGGATACGAACGAAAGTCCCAGGGGAGATATGAACAGCTCGGCTACGGTCAGGAAGAAATAGAGCACGAAGAGAACCCATGGTCCTGTCTTCATGGCCTCGGCTGTTGCGGCGGGAAGTGCCTTGAATGCATCGGCCGAGGGATAACCCTTGACTGCCGAGAAGACTACCAGGAAGAGATATGCAATGCCGGCAAGACCCATACCGATGGCGATCTTGCGGGGAGTCGAGATTTCCTTGCCGCGGCGTCCGAGCCAGGAGAAATACATCATCACGAACGGAGTGAGGATTATCACATAGAACGGATTGAGAGCCTGCCAGATTTCGGGGGAGACGGAATCCGTCTTCACGANNGTGAAAGCGACTGTCCGTTCTGGTGGAATGAGAACCAGAAGAAGATCGCTATGCCGAGCACTGCGAAGAGAGCATACATGCGCTGTTTGATCTCCTTGGCCATCTGTGCCTTCTCGGCGGCAGAATAGTTCTCGGCCTCTCCTTTTTCCTTGCGCGCGGGAGTCGGGAGCATCTTCTTGGTGCCGAGGAAAATAAAGAGCGAGATCAGCATGGCGGCCACGGAAGCTATGAATGAATAGTGGATACCGGTATTGAATACGTTCAGATATTTTGTACAGAATGCCGATATGTCGCCCGATGCATTGCCTCCTACCTCGGTGATGAGTGAGTAGAGATTGTTGAGGTTCTGCGTGTCCATAGAGTCGGTAAGGCTCAGATATTCATGGCAGAGAGCCGGCAGCGAGGCGTTGTAGGCAAGCCCGTTTTCACCCAGCCACCAGCTGCGGAGCATAGGTGCCACAAAGGGGGCGAGGACACCGCCGATGTTGATGAATACGTAGAAGATCTGGAAGCCTGCGTCACGTTGGGATGCATAACGCGGATTGTCGTAAAGCTGGCCGACTATGGCCTGGAGATTGCCTTTGAAGAGACCGTTTCCGAACGCGATCATAAACAGCGCGAAACATGTCAGTGTCAGCAGCCATGCCTGATTGTCGGCAGTAGCGAAGATGGGGAATGCAAGGACCACATATCCGGCCGTCATGACTATGAGACCCCAGATGATGGTCGATTTGTAGTTCTGTGTCTTGTCCGCGATAAGACCGCCGACGAGGCTCAGCACATAGATGCCTGCATAGAAACAGGAATAGACGATCGCGCTGGTTTCCTCTTTAAGTCCGAATTTCGAACATAGGAACAACACCAGTACTGCGTTCATGATGTAGTATCCGAACCGCTCGCCCATGTTGGAAAGGGCCGCCGGTATCAGACCTTTGGGATGGTTTTTGAACATGATAGTGTATTTAGGTTAGAGATTATGTCTGTCTGAGTCGGACTGGAGGAGTTGTCATTTCTGACTGCCGACGATCTTGAAGGCCCGGGCATAGTCGTGGATCTGACGGATCATCGCCACAAGGCCGTTGGAGCGTGTGGGGGAAAGGTGTTCTTTCAGACCTATCTTGTCTATGAAATAGAGATCGGCGTCAAGGATCTCGTCCGGGGTTCTGTGATTGAGCACTCTCATGAGGAGGGCTACTATGCCCTTGACTATCAGAGCGTCGGAATCGGCCTGAAAACTGATGGTGCCGTCGCTGCCGGTCTTTGCATCGATCCATACGCGACTTTGGCAGCCTTCTATCAGATTCTGAGGCGTTTTCTCGTTTTCGGGATAATCGGGAAGTGTATTGCCCAGGTCGATTATATATGCATAGCGGTCCATCCAGTCGGACAAACCGTCGAATTCTTCGATTATTTCGTCTTGAACTTCGTTGACTGTAGCCATGTCTTTTAAAATGTTTGAAAAACAAATGTCGGATGTTTGGTTGTCAAAGATAAGCATTTTTTTTCAGATATCACAGATAAATTTAGGGAGGCAGCTCTTTTTTGATGCGATTTATAAAAAAAGTTAATTAAATCGTTAAAAGGAACAGGATTATTAAGAATAATTTGGAGATTCCGAATTTAAGCGTTAACTTTGTCGCGTGAACGGATTAATGGACTCTTAAATGAGGGTCTGTTATTTTTTTACGCGTTTCCAGACACATAGACGCGTGTCTGAGCATAATCGGTCCGCTCGATTCCTGTTCTCCTTGCGTTTGAACGGATTTGCAGAAGCGGATATTGGTTCCATAAAGAAAATTAACGAAATAAGCCTTAATTAAGAAATGGCAACATATCTCACCCAGGAGGGTTACAACAAAAAGATGGAGGAGCTCAGCGCTCTTGAGGCGCAGCGTCCTCTGATCAAGCAGGCGATAGCCGAAGCCCGCGACAAGGGCGACTTGTCGGAAAATGCCGAGTATGACGCCGCCAAGGAGGCGCAGGGTATGCTCGAGATGAAGATCGCCAAGCTCAAGGAACTGGTGGCTTCCGCCCGTATCATCGATGACAGCCAGCTGAACACGGATGTGGTCCAGCTGCTCAATAAAGTGACTATCAGAAACGTCGCCAACGGCGCGCAGATGGCTTATACCATCGTGACCGAGAGCGAGGCTAATTTCAAGGAGATGAAAATCTCGTCGACAACTCCGATCGCGAAGGCCCTTATCGGCCATCGTGTGGGCGACCGCGTGAAAGTGCAGGTTCCCGCCGGAATGATGGACTTCGAGATTGTGAAAATAGAAATTTGATTGTAGGAGATCTTTTCTGCAATGCCCATTTCAAATCGTGTCGCTTTCGGGCACACGGCATAATTCATCCCAAATTTAATTGACGCTGCTGCACGGATCGGCCGTGCAACTTGCGGTAATCTTAAAAATCCATCATGACTATTTTCTCAAAAATCATTGCAGGCGAGATTCCTTCTTACAAGATCGCCGAGAACGACAAGTTTTATTCTTTTCTCGACATCAACCCTGTCAACTGGGGCCATACGCTTGTGGTGCCAAAGCAGGAGACAGACTATATTTTCGACATCCCCGACGCCGATCTCGGCGAGATGATGGTGTTTGCCAAGAAAGTCGCAAAGGCTCTCAAAAGTGTAATGCCATGTCGCAAGATCGGTGTCACGGTGCTGGGACTTGAGGTTCCCCACGCGCATATCCATCTTGTGCCGCTGCAGAAGGAGGGAGACATGGACTTCCACCATAAGATATCGGATCCAGATCCGGAACGCATGCGCGAGATCGCCGACAAGGTGTCGGCGGCTTTTGAGGCGGAAGCGTAAGGACATTCATCTGTCACAGCAATATTTTTAACCCGGGGCATCATAATTGATGGCCCGGGTTTGTTATATCAGTAGTATATAATCCTCAAATCAGCATATATGGACAATTTCACATTCTGCACTCCAACGGAGTTCATTTTTGGCCGCGACACCCAGAGCAAAGTCGGAACAGCTCTCGCAAGCCGCGGCGCATCCAAGGTAATGATAGTCTACGGTTCTGAACGAATCCGCGAGAACGGTCTGCTTCAGCAGATAGAGGATGCACTCACCAACGCAGGTGTCCTCTTTGTGGAATATGGAGGCATAAAGCCCAATCCCACGGCCGAGAGTGTATATAAAGGCATAGGTGTGGCTCTCGAACAGTCTGTGAATTTTATTCTCGCCGTCGGTGGAGGCTCTCCTATAGATGCGGCCAAAGGCATAGCTCTGGGTGCCGTGTATCCCGGCGATTTCTGGGATTTTTACACCGGCAAGGAGACTCCGCGTTTCGCACTTCCTGTAGGTGTCGTGCTGACAATTCCCGCCGCAGGCTCCGAAGGCAGCGGCAACTCCGTGATTACCAATGAGGAGACACATCAGAAGATCTCCGTGAGGTTTCCCGGACTGTTGCGTCCGCGTTTTGCAATCATGAATCCCGAACTCACCATGTCGCTCCCCTGGAATCAGACGGCTTATGGCGTGGTCGATATGCTGGCGCACATATACGAGCGATATTTCTCCAATACGACCGCTACTCAGCTTGTGGACGCATATTCCGAGGCGATAATGCGCGATGTCATGGATCAGGCTCTTACAGTGAAACTCGATCCGGACAATTATGATGCGCGCGCCGATCTGATGTGGGCCGGTACTCTTGCACACAACGGACTCTGCGGAGTGGGCAAGGTGGAGGACTGGGCGTCCCACCGGCTTGAACATGAGATATCGGCTTTCTACGATGTGGCGCACGGAGCCGGTCTTGCTGTGATGATTCCTGCATGGATGACGTTCTGCGCGAGCCGTAATCCTGATAAACTGTGGCGTTTCGCCATCAATGTGATGTCGGTAAACCCGTCAGGCAAGACCACCGACGAGATCATTGACGAAGGAATCTCCGAACTGAAGAATTTCTACCATGATCTTGGGCTGGTGACAAATCTTAAGGAACTCATAGGAGCGGACCCGGATATCGACAGGATGGTCGCTTCTCTCGAACGCAATGTCGGCAGCGTTCTCGGCAACTATGTGCCTCTGTCGATGGATGACTGCCGGGAGATTTACAGGATAGCGTGCGGACAGTGATGGTTGTCGAGAATTTCATAAAGATATATGAGCGCAGTTTCATAGAGAACTGGGACCTTCCGGCGCTTACCGATTATGTGTCGAAGCGCACTTTGTCGTATGCGGATATGGCCACGACCATAGCCAAGATACATACGCTTTTCGACAGCCTGGGATTCAGGCCCGGTGTCAAGATCGCCCTTTGCGGGAGGGATTCCATCAACTGGGTGCTGGTATATATGGCCACAGTCACTTATGGTNNCCGATTCTCTCCGACTTCAATCCTGTCGACATCACCCATATCGTCAATCATTCGGAAGCGGAGCTGTTTCTGGTCAGTCCCCACATATGGGAGCAGATAGAACCTGATACTCTTCTGAATGTCAAAGGTGTCATAGCCATCGATGACATGCAGGTGCTGCATGAGCCTTTCGGATCGGAGGTATCGCATGCACGCAGGCTTCTCAACCGGCGTTTCCGCCGCATGTATCCCGAAGGTTACACGTCGGAGGATATCCGTTACCCTCTGCGTGACAACGATGAAGTTGTGGAGATCAATTATACTTCCGGAACGACAGGATTCTCAAAGGGTGTCATGCTGACAGGACGCAATCTTGCCGGAAACGTGTGTTTCGGAATGGACACGATGTTGCATTTCCGGAGTTCCAGGGCTCTTGCATTTCTTCCGCTCGCACATGCCTACGGCTGTGCTTTCGACATGCTGACCCCGCTTGCCGTAGGCAGTCATGTCACTCTGCTCGGGAAGACTCCGTCTCCCCGTATCCTTATCAAGGCTCTCGGAGAGGTCAGACCCAGTCTTGTGATATGGGTGCCGCTGATTCTTGAGAAAATTTACAAGAACCAGATATTGCCGATGATTTCGAAAGGCACCATGCGGTGGACACTCGCAGTGCCGTTTCTCGATTCATATATTTATTCGAAGATACGAAAGAAACTCATCGATGCGTTCGGCGGAGAATTCGAACAGGTCATTGTCGGCGGCGCGCCTCTGAACCATGAGGTAGAGGAGTTTCTGCACAAGATCCGCTTCCCGTTCACGGTAGGCTACGGCATGACCGAGTGCGGTCCGCTTATCAGTTACTCCCCTTGGCGCGAATTTGGGGTCGGAAGTTCCGGGCGGACTCTGCCCGACATGGAATCGGTCGTTCTTTCGGACGACCCCGAGAATATCCCCGGCGAGATATGTGTGCGCGGAGTCAATGTGATGAAAGGATATTTCAAGAATTCGGAGGCGACCGAGGCGGTGCTCGATGCCGACGGATGGTTTCATACCGGCGACATGGGGACCCGCGCTCCCGACGGCACGCTTTTCCTGCGGGGACGTTCCAAGACTATGATCCTGTCCTCTTCCGGACAGAACATATATCCCGAGGAGATAGAGGCAAAACTCAACAACATGCCGTTTGTCTCCGAAAGCCTTGTAGTGGAACGCGACGGCAGACTCGTGGCTCTTGTCTATCCCGATTACGACGCTCTTGACAAATTTGACGTCTCGTCGGCCAATCTTGATCCGACCATGGAGAATATCCGCCAGGAACTCAACAAGATTGTCGCTCCTTACGAACAAATCTCCCGGATCATACCGATGCCGACCGAGTTCGAGAAGACCCCGAAACGTTCCATCAAACGTTTTCTTTATACACGCTGATCCGAAACCGCTGATCAGTGGACCGGGACGGTGAACAATTTGCCTCCATAGTCTTTATAATAACAAAACCTTAAATTATTATAAAGACTATGGAGGCAAATAATTACAAAAATATTGAAAGTCAGAAACGCAGGGACGATTCCCATGACTCGTTCATGATCAAGGCCGTGCTGTGGTTCATAGCTCTTTGCGTCGTCGGCTTCATAGCATGTGTCATACTCGGAATGCTTAAAGTTGCTATCCAGGCGGTGGTCATCATAGCGGCCGTCTTTATGTTCATAGCTCTTCTCGGGTGGGTGGCCTATGAGAAAATAAAGGCACGCATACGCGAAAGGCATGAAAACGATTCCGACTGACAGATTCCTGAATCCACCAGCCGGAAGCGACATGCAGTTGAATTTTTATGTGATGTTTACTTGAGGAGGAAGTGGTCTCCGGATTCCTTTACGATATTTTCGTAATATTTTTTATCGTATCCGGGGAAAGTCGGATAGACCGGCAATCCGTATTCCGATTTGATGAAATTGCCGTTCTCGTCAGTTTTCTTGACATTTCCGTCCATACATTTTACAAAAAGATATCCTGCGAGATCCCTGTATGAATCTGTCGCGTCTTTGGCGACGGCTGCCGCATCGGCATTGACTGCCTTGCGGTATCCCTCCATATCGCCTCCGTTTACGAGCGCGACAAGTCTCTTTTCGATTTCAGGACGCTCCTTTTGGAATCCCTTTTCAAGTCTGCCCTGAACCTTGCGGATATCGGGAATCATCTGGTCATACCGGTTATAGGCCTGGTTGGCCACGATATTGTTTACCCAGAAGTTGGCGTCGAGCGACAATGTGTTGATATCGCCCGGAGCGAGTTCGGCGGGCACTTCCGTCACACCGCAATATATCGGCATATATACCGATGTGTTGGTGTCGTCCGTTCCGAACCACAGCACACCACCGACAGCGTCGGGAAGCCAGTCACGGCTTTGGCTGACATAGCTCCATCCGGTCTGCTGAGTGGCTATGGCACGTTCCATACAATATTTTTTGCCGTCTACTTCATATTCCATAGGTCTCCAGCGGTAGGGAGAATGATAAGGTCCGGCGCCTATGTCGGAAGTCATCTCATAGGGCGTGCCCTCGAAATGATCGCGCATTGCGTCTTGCATCTCCGCCAGAGAGACTTTGCGGTCGGGAACGATATAGAGAGGCATCGGTTCGTCGCTGTCGGCGTTGCACCAGGCGAAATACTTGTCGGCATCTTTGTTGAAACGTCTGAAATAACTCCACACGCGTGCGTCGCAGCCGCGTCGGGTAGAGGGCTCATGCTCGCAATATGCGTCGGCAAAGGAGAATTCCTCGTCTTTCCCGGTGAAGTAGCCGCGTTTGCGGGCGAAAGAGATCATGTCTTTGGAATAACGCACGTTTTCCTTGTCTTTCAGATTGACTTTGCGGATACGCGGTTCGTTGGCATGTCCGGTTATGGCATTGTCCGGAATGCGTACGGCTATCCACACGGCGCCTTTCTCAGCGCCTTTTCCGATCATTTCCATTACCCACACCTCATTTTTGTCAGCAATGGTAAATGACTCTCCTTCCGAAGCATATCCATACTTATTGACAAGGTCTGTCATTATGTCGATGGCCTCGCGTGCTGTTTTCGCGCGTTCGAGGGTCACGTAGATCAGCGAACCGTAATCCATCACCGCCTGACCTGTCGTGTCGGCCAGTTCCTCGCGTCCTCCCCATGTGGACTCTCCGATACATACCTGATGCTCGTTCATGTTGCCTATCACATTGTAGGTCTGTTCTACTTCGGGTATCTCGCCGAGAGGTTTGTTTGTATCCCATTCGAAGATCTTGCGGGTCTCTCCTTTGGCGTGTCGTGCGGCGGGACTGTGTCTCAGAAAGCCGTATAGATTGTGAGAGTCGGCTGAATATGTCATCATCACCGAGCCATCGGTTGTCGCGCCTTTGGCCGCGATAAGATTCGTGCATGCGTCGGCGTCTGCCGATCCGATAGCGAGGGCGCCTATCAGTGTGCCCCAGAATAGTTTCTTCATATTATGAAAGGTTAGAGTTTGTTTTACTATTGATGTGTCACGCGTATTTTCTCATCGGCCAGCTCCAGCATTTCGTTGTCGCCGTCGCTGTCGCCATAGGCGGTGACAAAAAATTCCGACCGGTTGCTCTTCAGTTCCGGATATGCCTCCAGAATACGTCTCGCCTTTTCGGCGCACTGGCAGTTTGGCCGCGAGAATCNNCCGCCCGTTGCCGCCTGTCTCGGCTTCGGTTGTCAGGACTGTGCGTACGCCCTGACTTTCGGCCCACGGCCTTATCCAGTCGCCCAGGCTTGCCGAAACTATGGCCACCTCCTCGTTTTGCCTGACCGCCGCGTTGAGGCTCGCTTTTGTCTCGGGGCGAACCATGCGGTTGATTTTGTCTGCATAGGTCTTTCCTGAGTTCCGGAATTCCTCGGCATCCATTCCTTTGAATGCCGCCGCGAACATATGGAGCTTCGCGTAGGTATTGTTTCGGAATCCGGTTTTCCACAGGATTATGGCCCATGAAGACTGCAGCAGCACCCGTATGAGACCCTTCATGCCGTGTACGTGACGGATGAATCCTGTGAAGGAGTCATGACGGGTGAGAGTGCCGTCGAAGTCGAAAAGATGGAGGTGTCTCATGTCAGGTATAGATTATAAATATGAATGTGGCGATCCATAAGATGATACATGTCAGCAGAAACGGATCGTTATAGACCATTTCCGTCGGTTGTCCTGAATTCTTTTTTACAATCGCTATCTGCATGTATCGTAACACTCCGGCTATTACAAATATGGTCGTCAGGTAGACGTAATGCGAGTTGAAGCGGTTTTCCACCTCGGGCTGAAGCGAATATATTATATAGGCCACTATCAGGGCCGAGGCGAGCAGCGTCATTGCCTGGTCAACGAAGCCGAGAGTGTAGCCCGCTACTGATTTTCGGGTAATGTGTCTCTCTTCTTTCATCCTGAGCAGATCGTCTCTCCGCTTTCCAAAAGCTATGAAAAGCGTAAGCATGAATACCATGATTGTCAGCCACGGCGATACCGGTATGCCGCAGGCCTCGCCTCCGGCAAATACTCTCAACACAAATCCCAGAGCTATGACCATGACGTCGATTATGGCCATATGCTTGAGCGCGCATGAGTAGAGCACGTTAAGAAGCAGGTAAGCTGCTATTATGCCGCAGACCGCAGCGTTGCCCGGAAATAAGAATATGCTTCCCGCGATTGAGACTGCAGCCAGGAGCGCAGATATATAAGCCGCGGATTTTGCAGACATGCGGCCTGAGGCGACTGGTCTGTGGCATTTGACAGGATGGAGTCTGTCGGCTTTCCTGTCTATTATGTCGTTAAGGACGTAGATGGCCGACGAACCCAGACAGAAGCACGCAAACGCCGCGATGCTCTCGGCCACACCTTGCGATGACAGCAGTTTCCCGCCGAATATCAGCGGAAGAAATACAAAAAGATTTTTGATCCATTGCTTTACGCGTATCAGTCGCAGAAAGGTCATAAGGTGGTCGTAATGGGATGCGATAATGATTCTTCCCGCAAATATAGCGCATTTGATGTATTATTGCAAATCTACTTTTCAAACAACTTCTGAAAGTCATGGTAAGGCGCAAAAAAAATTGATTGTCATCCC
>DAAV01000051.1:17543-33573 GCA_001701295.1 Bacteroidales bacterium H10 | reverse complement strand
ACGCGCATGGCAGCGATCTTGACCTGTGCCACATTCGATGGAGAAGCCGCAACAGTTATCGCGGTCGGCATATCTCTCACCCGGCTGAGCTCCAGCCAGGGTGCGGTCCATTCCGGCATAGGGAAATTACGGATGTTACGAAGCATCGCCGCAGCTGCCCGCGTGCGCGGGCCGGAACCATCNNGGCATCCCAAAGAAATTCGGCATAGGGATCTCCGTCATCACCTTTCATGTCGCGCATCTCCGAGAACAGACGCGCTTCCGTGGTGGAAAGCATGTTGAATCCCACTACAACCACGCGGCTCCAGGGGAGAGCCTGTCTCCCTTCTTCTCTCACCTTATTCATGGCACGGCGGAATGTCGTGCCGGGCAATGCCAGCCCGTCGGCCTCGAGATTGGCAAGCAGATCCACATATAATTCGGGCAAGAGACGCCACAACTNNCAAATTTCCTCTTGAGCTCCGAGCGGTCTTCCTCCGGGCCAAGACTGTTCCAGAACCGTTCTACATTCTCTGATGCCGGACGATAACCGAAATAACGCTCTATGACATCACACTGCTCTTCTGTCAGAAAGTTCGACTGTATATTGCGGTAATCCCTTACATTTCTGAATAACGCAGGCGCGTCGACATCATATTTCTCGACTTCGCTGAAATCTCCGGCAAGAGTCTCCGCCCATGGCGCGAAACGGTCAAAATCAAGAAGATCTGCTTCTGTCTGAAGACTGTCGGCGCGCCCCATCAGTCCACGGTAAACCTTGTACAGTCTGAAAATAATATCTATACGTGAAGCCACCTCGCGTTCCGACACTCTGGCCATGAATTCCGAGACTCCCATTACCTCCGGAGCCAGCATTGTCCTCTGGCCCAGACTTTCAGACAGGGCCTTCAGAAAAAATGTACCCGCTCGTTTATTAGGAAATAAAAAGCAGATATCGGACATTTCATCATACCGTGCGGCGTAGGCTTTGGCTACTGATTCGAGAAATGTGCAGGGGTGTCCCTCCGCTAAGCGTTCTTCTTGAATTTTCATAGCGCAAATGTACTCAAAAAATTGCGATTACAGATAAAAATCAGTAACTTTGAAGTCTGATAAGACAAATATCACGCAACCAAAGTGAATTTCAAAGACATTCCGGGACATGAATCCGTAAAGCAGAACCTGCGTTCGCTTGTAAGTTCAGGTCAGATCCCACATGCTCTCATGCTGTCGGGACCTGCCGGTTCAGGCAAAATGCTGCTGGCCCGCGCATATGCCTCTCTGCTTCATTGCACGCAACCCATCGAGGGAGAACCATGCGGCGTTTGTCCCGCATGCCGTCTGCATGCCGAGAACAACCACCCGGATCTTCATTTCATCTATCCGATAGTCAAGAACAAGACTCAGAAACGTCTTGTCTCGGCAGACGTCGCCGACCTCTGGATCCGGATGATAACCGACCACCCCTCGATGCCGGAGGAAAAGTGGCTTGAGATACTCGAAGCAGGCAATTCACGAGTGGCGATACATGTCGACGAGGCTGATGACATAGTGCGCGCCGATTCATTTCCTCCTTATACATCGCCTTATAAGATCTTCATAATCTGGCTTCCGGAAAGGATGCGTATCGAAGCGGCCAACAAACTCCTGAAAGTTCTCGAAGAGCCGTCCGAAGGCACCGTATTCATCATGGTCAGCAACAACGAGCTTCAGGTTCTCCCCACAATCTTCTCACGGGTCAGACGCATACACGTGGGCCGTCTTGACAACGGGAATATCGGAAACTATCTCATCTCCCGGTTCGCATTCACACCGGAACTGGCGGCGAAATACGCGCCATTATGCGCCGGAAGTCTGATACGGGCCGATGAACTCGGATCCCACTCCGGGGAAAATGAAGAGTTTCTGGCCTGTTATCAGGACATCATGCGTTCGGCATATGCCAAGAAAGTTCTCAGACTCCGACAGGCGGCGGACCGGACAGCCGGATTCGGACGTGAGAAAATAAGCAGATTTCTTGACTATATGGCACGCATGATACGCGAAAACTTCATCTACAACATGAAGATTCCGCAACTGACCGCACTGACTCCCGACGAAGAGGCATTTTCCACCCGTTTCTCCCCTTTCATCAATCATGGCAACGTAGAGGATTTCCTGGCCGAGACCGACAAGGCCAGACGCGACGTGGAACGCAATGCCAATGCCAAGGTCGTGCTTTTTGACTATTTCCTCATGATCATAATTCTCCTTCACCGGAAGGCTAAATAAAACAACTTCATAAAAATCAGAAACCCATAAACAATATGAAACCCACTCTTTTCATTCTCGCAGCAGGCATGGGCAGCCGTTACGGCGGTCTCAAGCAGCTTGACGGCCTCGGACCATCGGGCGAGACAATTATGGACTATTCAGTTTTTGACGCTCTGCGCGCCGGTTTCGGCAAGATTGTTTTCGTGATCCGACATGATTTCGAACAGGAATTCCGCGAAAAAATAATCTCCCGCTACGAAGGCCATGTTCCTATCGAAGTGGTTTTTCAGGACATCAACAGTCTGCCTGAGGGATTCAAGGCTCCCGAAGGCCGCACAAAACCCTGGGGAACGGGACATGCCGTACTTATGGGCAAGGATGCGATCAGGGAACCTTTCGGCGTAATCAATGCCGATGACTATTACGGCCGTGATTCATTCAAAGTGCTGGCTGATTTCCTGCGCTCGATGGAAGGAAAGAAAAACTGCTATTGCATGGTGGGGTTCAATATCAACAACACCCTTAGTGAAAACGGAGGTGTATCGCGGCGACTCTGCTTTGTCAACGACGAAGGCTATCTTACGGGAGTCAAGGAATGTCACGGCATCGAACGCAAGAATGGCCAACTTATCCAGATCGAGGATGGCCGGGAAGTTCCTTTCCCCGACGATGCAAGCGTCTCGATGAACATGTGGGGCTTCACTCCGGATTATTTCGACTATAGCGAGAAGGCATTCATCGAGTTTCTCGGTGAGCATGGCGATGAACTGAAATCCGAATTTTATATACCGACTGTGGTCAATGATCTCATCACTGCCGGAACGATCACACTGAAAGTCGCACCAACCACATCCAAATGGTTCGGCGTCACTTTCGCGGCCGATCGCGATGCCACAGTAGCCCAGTTCAAGAAACTTGTCGACGAGGGTGTCTATCCGACTCCTCTCTTTTAACGTCAGCTTATGAAAGAGAAGATATTGGTTACCGGAGGCACCGGATACATCGGCTCCCACACCACGGTGGAACTCCAGAATGCAGGCTATGACGTCGTGATTATCGACAATCTCTCCAATTCAAACCGCAATGTACTTGACGGCATCGAAGCCATAACCGGCATTCGTCCGACATTTGTTGAAGGTGATTGTACGGATTTCGACACACTCAACCGGTTATTCACCGAAAATCTCGGCATAAAAGGCATCATAAACTTTGCCGCCTCAAAAGCTGTAGGGGAATCCGTACAGAAACCTCTGCTCTACTACCGTAATAATCTCAACACTCTGACAAACCTGCTCGAACTGATGCCGGCACACGGTGTCAAGGGAATCGTATTCTCTTCGAGCTGCACAGTCTACGGAGAACCGGACAATAATCCCATAGACGAGACAGCTCCGATCAAGCCGGCAACATCTCCCTATGGCAATACAAAGCAGATTTCAGAAGAGATAATACAGGATTACATACGTTCGGGAGCGCCCATAAAGAGTATTATCTTACGCTATTTCAACCCCATTGGCGCCCATCCGTCGGCATTGATCGGAGAACTGCCGGTCGGTGTCCCACAGAACCTTGTGCCGTACCTGACGCAGACGGCTGCCGGCATCCGAAAAGAATTGACCGTATTCGGTGATGATTACGACACTCCCGACGGCTCATGCATACGTGACTACATCGATGTAGTGGATCTTGCCAAGGCGCACGTCACAGCCATGCGCCGCATGCTTGAAAAAGAAGACACCGATGCAATAGAGATCTTCAATCTCGGCACAGGCCGCGGCCTTTCAGTGCTCGAGCTCATAGCATCGTTCGAACGTGCCACCGGAGTGAAGGTACCTTACAGGATAGGTGCCCGTCGCGAAGGAGACATAGAGAAAATATGGGCCGATCCCAAACGTGCCAATGAAGTTCTGGGCTGGAAAGCAGAAGCCGCGATCGACGACACCATGCGCCACGCCTGGGCCTGGCAATGCAAGCTCTCCGAATAAATTCTATACGTATCTCATACTCACTATCCCGACAATACACTTCATGTTGTCGGGATATTTTTTAACAATTTAATTAGTTCCCACTATATTATTCTTTGATTGGCCGGTGGCGGCGGGGAACGTTGACGTTGTGTTTGTCGAAGATGCGTTGAGCACCCCGGTCAAACAACTGCCAGTGACCGGTCTGTCCGGCCGGAATCTTCTCGGGCATCCATGAAGGAATCACCATGAAATTAGTGCCCGGAGAGGTAGGCTTTGCACTGAGAAACGTATCATAATCGGCCTTGACAAAGCGCGCTTTGCCATCCTCTCCTCTTTCTATGCGCGCACGCACAAGAGCGCCCCCGCGCGTATCAGCCGTCTTCATATTGGATATGAAGTTGCCAAGCGAATAAACGACAAGGACATCCTTGTCCTCTTTCTCATTACGTACCACCTTCATAGGCTGGATCACATGCGGATGCCCCCCTATTATGAGATCAACACCGTTGTCAACCAGAAAATCCGCGATATCTTCCTGATTACGGTTCTGAAGAAGAACATATTCGACTCCCCAGTGTATAGCTACCACCACTATCTCCGCACCGGCTTCGCGCGTACGCTTAATCTCGGATGCCATTCGCTCCTTATCTATAAGCGCGACCTCTACACCATCACGAGGCTCAATGCCGTTGGTACCGTATGTATAATTCAGAAAACCGACACGTATGCCTTTTATATCCTTGATAAACGGGACTTTTTTCTCTCGATCGGCAGAGTCGTGGAATGTCCCTATATGGTCTACACCAAGCGAATCAAGAGCGGAAATGGTTCGCCGGGCCGCTTTGTCACGACGGTCAAGGCAATGATTATTGGCCGTCAGAAACATATCGAAACCGGCATCTTTCAGCGCAGCCGCATAAGAATCAGGAGCCGAAAAGCAGGGATAGCCGGTATAGTCCGGACCACCGCCAAGAGGCACTTCAAAATTGCATACAGCATAATCCGCCTCCGTGACAGTCGGGGCTATATAAGTGAAACACTCACTATAGTCATAACCCTTATTGCCTGCAGCGGCACGTGCGGCATCGAGTTGTGCCTGGTGCTGCATGGCATCACCGACAAAAAGCAGATCGGCGCCCTGAGGCTCACCAGGAGCCACGGCGCCGGTTATAAACGAAAGAAGACTGAAGAGGAGGAGCTTCATGGGCTAAAATTATTTGTCCGGGTGTCCGGATGAAATCAGTCGATCTGCTGGGTAGAATAAGTAAAGCAGATTGTAGCCTTGTCCATTTCAAGTTCGGTCATTGTCGGCTTGGTAAGATAAGGCTGGCAACGGGTCACATAGACCACCGAGGAATTATAATTCTCAACAGTTTCCGTGGTTATGGCCACAGGCACAAGCGTGAATTCCATATCTTCATCGTCTATGGTCTCCCCTTTTTTCTCGGACTCAAGTATCTGAAGGAAATATGAGCGCATGGACGAGAACTGATAATTTCTCTGGTCGCTGTTGTAAGCGGCATAGAATGAATTCACACCGTCGGGTACCTTGTTTTCTTTAAAGAAAGCGTCTTTTTCCGACTTCTTGACCATAAGCAGATAAGGAGCTGCGGTCAGCCCATATTCATTCTCGATCGCCTGAGCCGGAATGTACATACGTAGAGAAGATACTACCGACATTCCGTCGCCGTGGGCATGGTAGGCATCGAGAAGACGCCGGATCGGGAATTTAAAGTTTATCATATATCCTCCGGGAGTGGTAGCTACCGCCTTTCCGGCATCTGCGAGACCCTTGATATAATCCGAGACCTTATAGTCTATGAGATTGCTTGAAAGCACCTCGGGCTGCGAGGACATAAGACAGACCGAATCACGCACCACATGGTCGACATATGCATAAGTCGAGTCAGGCTGCATGTCATAGGTGCGGTTGATACGATGCCAATAGGTGAAAAACTCGGCACGCGATATATTGGCGACACATCCGTTACCGAAATTCTGCTCAACATATATACCGGGGAAATATTCGTTAAAGGAGGAAGGCCATTGGAACACCGGATCATCGGCACGATATTTCTCAAACAAATCCCGGGCAAACGATACAGGCATTTCGACCGGGATACGGACATATGAATCACGTTTCAATGCAGAATCGCCTTTCGCGATGTTGGATAGAGTATAGCTTCTTACTCCCATCGGAGACGAAGCATCGTAATATCCTTCCGGATCAAATGCGGTCGAGATATCGGAGGGAAGCTGACGGTCGAGCCGGAACACCTTAAGCTGTTGCGGTGCCAGAGAATCTCCTGTAAGCGATCCGCGTGGCACTGACAGCACAAGACGCATGGAATCGAGGTCCTCCACCCCGATAGAATCGGGAATATTCATCTTTGTGGCACTCATCATCTGAGACACAAACGAACATTCGAGACTGCCGTACTCAGGCACGCTAATACGACCGAGCAATTTTGTGGAATTGCGTCCGTCGAAGCTGTCATAATATACACTCTCACATTCAAGCGCGGTCTGAATGGAGTCTACCGTAATTGTCACCTCTCCGGGAACAAGGGAGCCGCCCATGCCGCTCACATCATCCTGACATGAGACCAACATTCCCGCAGACAAGACCGCGGCGCCGAAAAGATACTTGATATTCATCAGGATTCGGACATTAAGGATTTGTAGAGCGCGTCATATTCTTCGACATGATCTCCATCTCCGTCAAATTGTTTCCAGGGCTTGCCAAGCTCCTCGCAGTAACGCACCAGCTCCTCGTCAGGCTCACACCCATGAAATACGACCGCATCGGAATACGCTATAGCCATCTTGTGAAGAAGCTTGTGATTCAGAGTCATCTCGCGGAAGGCACTGATATCGCTTTCCTTGACACCCTCGGCCAGCAATTTATCAAAGAACGCCGGATCGATCACATCCACTTCCGTCTCGGGAAGAACGGAATAGACGATTCCGGTCTTATGAAAAGAAGGACCGTCATTGAACAGACGTTTCAGATAAAGAGGGATCAGAGCCGACATCCATCCCGAAACCTGCATCACCTCCGGTTCCCAACGCAGTTTCCGAGCTGTCTCCATAGTTCCCCGTGCGAAGAAAATAAGTCTCTCGTCATTGTCACCTCGATTCGTGCCGAACGAATCGGAATCAGAGTCAAGTTTCTGGAAATAATCATCATTATCAATGAAATACACCTGTATTCTAGACGGCTGCATTGAAGCCACCTTGACAACAAGGGGATGGTCGTTGTCGCCGATCGCGATGTTCATGCCGCTGAGACGAATCACCTCATGCAACTGATTGCGACGTTCATTGATCTCGCCGAAATCCGGCATAAAGGTGCGGACTTCATATTTACGGGATTGGATCGACTGCGGTAACGAAGAACCCCAACGGGCGTTTGCCGTTACTGAAAGATAAGGAGAGATCTCCTGAGAGACGAAAATGATCTTGTGTGCTGCCATTGCAAAATTTTATGCGCCTGACCCGAATCCATGCATTGCAGACAGAGGCTGCGACACAAGTTTCGCGTGTGCGCGTCTTTTAAAATGCAAAATTAATAAAATTTTTCCAAAAGCGCCGATTAAGGCTTCCACAGCAGGGTGCTTTTATCAAATTTTAACGACTGGGAAAGGATTTAGCACGTTTTATCGCGAAAAATTATATAGTTTGGTGATTTTATTGTAATTTTGCCGAGATATTCATTCCCTCCTCATTCGTTTAATTACTAATCATCAATTATGCTGATTATACGATCGGTAGCCGAACTCGAGACATTCGTGACCAACGAGCGGCAGAAAGGACATAGCATAGGATTCGTGCCCACTATGGGCGCTCTGCACGAAGGCCACCTCTCTCTGGTGGAACGTGCCGTAAAAGAGAATGATGTGACGGTGGCAAGTGTTTTTGTCAATCCGACACAATTCAATAATCCGACAGATCTCGCCACATACCCGCGTGACGAGGAATCGGACTTCAGACTGCTTGCGCATGCAGGCGTTTCTGTCGCGTTCGCGCCATCTGTCGAAGAGATGTACCCCGGAGGCGTCGAAAGGCGCGAAAGACATGAATTCTCTCTTGGCATGGCGGCGGTCGTAATGGAAGGCAAGTACCGACCCGGTCACTTTCAGGGAGTCGCCGAAGTTGTATCGCGGCTCTTCCGGCTTGTCCGCCCGACACGGGCTTATTTCGGAGAGAAAGATTTCCAGCAGATCGCCGTGATACGCAATATGGTCGAGACCGAAGGCATAAGCGTACAGATTGTGCCGTGCCCCATCAAACGGGCAGACGACGGGCTGGCCCTTTCCAGCCGCAACGCTCTGCTGACCCCGGAACAGCGGCGTCTTGCGCCGGAAATATACCGCGCGCTTGCCGATTCTGTGGAGTATGCAAAAAACCATTCCATCCGCGCTACACATGATACTGTAGTGGAACGCATCGATGCCGTGCCGCAGATGCGTGTGGAGTATTTCGAGATCGTCGACGGCCGCACTCTCCTGCCCCTTGAGGAGTGGGAAGAATCTCCCTGGATAGTAGGATGCATCACGGTATATTGCGGTGAAGTCCGGCTGATTGACAATATCTGTTACAAAAAAAACATCTGACCGCAGCCACGTCTTTATGACTGCGGTCACAACACTATAGCATATGCTGATAGAAATGATGAAATCGAAGATTCACCGTGTCACTGTGACCGAGGCGAATCTCAATTATGTCGGAAGCATCACGATCGACTCCGATCTGCTGCGTGCAGCGGTGATCCTGCCCGGCCAGCGCGTCTGGATCGTCAACAACAACAACGGCGAGCGTTTCGACACATATGTCATCGAGGGCGAGGCGGGATCCGGCGTGATATGCCTTAACGGCGCCGCCGCACGCAAGGCCCAGCCCGGCGATGTCGTCATAATAATGACCTACGCTCTCGTCACACCCGAAGAGGCACGCGAGATGAAACCGGTTGTGGTCTTCCCCGACACACGTACAAACCGTCTCTCTTCCTGAACACTTAACCTCCTACATAAAACCTCCATATGTTTGAAAGCCTATCCGAGCGCCTCGAACGCTCTTTCAAGATTCTCAAAGGCGAAGGCCGAATTTCCGAAATCAACATAGCCGAAACCCTGAAGGATGTCCGCAAGGCCCTGATGGACGCCGACGTCAACTATAAAGTCGCCAACAACTTCATAAAGACCGTAAAACAGAAAGCTCTTGGTCAGAACGTGATCAACGCGCTGAAACCCAAGGAGCTCATGGTAAAGATCGTCCATGACGAACTTGCCGACCTGATGGGTGGAGATGCCGCGCCGCTTAATATAGAAGGCAAACCCGCGGTAATTCTCATGTCCGGTCTCCAGGGTGCGGGAAAAACGACATTGACCGGAAAACTCGCCCGTAAACTGAAATCAACGAAAGGGAAACGACCGCTTCTTGTAGGCGCCGATGTCTACAGACCTGCCGCTCGCGAACAGTTGAGAGTTCTCGCCGAAAGCATCGATGTACCCGTATACACGGAAGAAGAGAGCCGTAATCCGGTACAGATATCGCTCAACGCCATCGAGTATGCACGGGAAAACCATTATGATCTTGTCATCATAGACACGGCCGGACGTCTGGCAGTCGACGAGGAGATGATGGACGAGATCGAACGGATCAAGAACGCCGTCAAACCTCAGGAGACACTTTTTGTGGTCGACTCGATGACAGGTCAGGATGCCGTCAACACGGCGAAGGCTTTCAATGACCGTATCGACTTCGACGGAGTGGTGCTCACGAAACTCGACGGAGACACCCGAGGCGGTGCGGCTCTCTCGATCCGCGCAGTAGTCGAGAAACCGATCAAACTTGTCGGTACGGGCGAAAAGCTCGAAGATCTGCAGGAGTTCAATCCCGACGGTATGGCAAACCGTATCCTCGGCATGGGCGATATCGTGGAACTCGCCAACCGCGCGATGGAAGTCTACGACCAGAAAGAGGCTGAGAAACTTGCCGAAAAGCTGAAAAAGAACAAGTTCGACTTCGAAGATTTCATGAATCAGATCCAGCAGATCAAGAAGATGGGTAATCTCAAGGATCTCGCTTCCATGATTCCCGGTGTCGGCAAAGCTATAAAAGATATAGACATCGACGACAATGCATTCAAAGGAATCGAGGCGATAATCAATTCGATGACTCCTTATGAACGTCACAATCCGGATATCATCAAAGGCTCGCGCCGTCAACGCATCGCCAAAGGTTCCGGCACGTCTCTTCAGGATGTCAACAGGCTTCTGAAACAGTTCGAGGATACGCGCAAAATGATGCAGATGGCCTCGAACATGAAGAATCCCATGAAGATGATGAAGCAGATGCGTCAGAATCCCGGAAAATTCCGTCGTTAACAGTCTTTTTAACTTTCACTTTTAACTTGTCATAAAGTTTTGATACAGGTAAACAATCTTGGCATGCAGTTCGGCAAACGCGTGCTGTTTCAGGATGTCAATCTGACATTCAACCATGGCAACTGCTATGGCATCATAGGCGCAAACGGCGCCGGCAAGTCCACGCTCATGAAAATCCTGTCGGGAGAGCTGTCACCGACACACGGCACAGTTACCTTCGGACCGGGAGAGCGTCTTTCCGTTCTTTCACAGGACCACTTCGAGTTTGACGAGTGTACGGTCATCGAAACCGTGCTCAGAGGACACACCGTGCTTTGGGACATAATGCAGCGCAAAGACGCCATTTACGCAAAACCTGACTTTTCGGACGAGGACGGCATAATCGCCGCTGAACTTGAGGAGAAATTCGCGGAACTCGAGGGATGGAACGCCGAAAGCGACGCGGCAGCCCTGCTCAGCGGTCTCGGCATCAAGGAAGACCGACACTACATGCTCATGAAAGACATGAGCGCAAATGAGAAAGTGCGTGTGCTTCTTGCCAAGGCCCTTTTCGGCAATCCCGACAACCTCCTTCTCGACGAGCCCACCAACGACCTTGACCTCGAGACTGTGTCGTGGCTTGAAAACTATCTCGCCAACTTCGAGAACACCGTGCTCGTGGTGAGTCATGACCGTCACTTCCTCAACGCAGTCAGCACCCATACACTTGACATCGACTTCAACAAGATATCGATATTCGCCGGCAATTACGACTTCTGGTATCAGTCGTCGCAGCTTGCCCTGCGCCAGCAGCAGGCCGCCAACAAAAAGGCCGAGGAGAAGCGCAAGGAACTCATGGAATTCATACAGCGATTCTCGGCAAATGTCGCAAAGAGCAAACAGACCACAAGCCGAAAGAAAATGCTTGAGAAGCTCAACGTGGAGGAAATCCAGCCTTCATCACGCCGGTATCCGGGCATTATCTTCACTCCTAACCGAGAAGTCGGCAACAAGATACTTGAGGTAAAAGGTCTCAAGGCGTCGGTCGACGGCGAAGTACTCTTCAACGATGTCAATTTCCAGATAGAAAAGGGAGACAAAGTCGCGTTCCTCAGCCGTGACCCGCGCGCCATGACCGCGCTGTTCGAGATCATCATGGGCAACCGCAAGGCCGATGCAGGAGATTTCGAATGGGGACAGACTATAACCACAGCCTATCTTCCGCTTGACAACAGCGCGTTTTTCGATACAGACCTGAATCTCGTCGACTGGCTGTGCCAATACAGTTCGGACTCGTCGGAGATATATCTGAAAGGCTTTCTCGGTAAAATGCTGTTCAGCGGAGAGGAAGTCCTCAAAAAAGCTTCGGTGCTCTCCGGAGGCGAGAAAATACGTTGCATGATCGCACGCATGATGCTTGCCGACGCCAACACAATGGTTCTCGACTCCCCCACCAACCATCTGGATCTCGAGTCGATACAAGCATTCAACAACACTCTCCAGAACTTCAAGGGCGTGATACTCATGTCAAGCCACGACCATGAGTTCATCCAGACCGTCTGCAACCGCATAATCGAACTTACGCCCAACGGCATAATCGACAAGATGATGGACTACGACGATTATGTGGAAGACGAAAAGGTGGCAGCCGCCCGCGAACGGCTTTACCCGGCTCCAAAGGCATAACCCTCATTAACCTTATAGATCATGGTAAAACATATAGTTTCATTCAAGCTCTCGGGATCAGCGGAAGAACGCCGCTCTGTCGCAAAGAAATTCGCAGAAGCCCTGCTGGCGCTTCCCGCACAGATCGACGTGCTTGAGTCGATGGAAGTCGGTATAAACGAAAATCCGGCGGAAGACTGGGATGTAGTATTGACAGCGGTCGTGCCTACTATGGCAGATGTAGATACCTATGCCCGACACCCCGCGCATGTCGCAGCCGCCGGTCTGCTTGCCGGCCATAAAGAGGCGCGGGCCTGCGTGGATTATGAAGTATGAAATAAAAGTCCGGTCTGAATACCGGACTTTTGCTTACCCTTCGATCTCAAGGAGTTCGAGATAACGCATCTCCGCCTCGTCAAGCTCGGACACGACCTCACNNACTTTACAATGGCTTCGTTGTCAAGGGCTCCTGATGATAAATCTGTTTCGAGTCGCTCTTTTTCGGAAGTCAGCGACTCGATTCTTTTTTCAAGCTCCTCCATCTCCCTCTTTTCTTTGAACGACAGTTTGCGTTTATCATCTTTCTTGCGCCATGTATTGCCGGTATCGGCTGTGGCGGCAGCGGCGGTCTTCTGTGCTTCCGCAGCCTTGCGCTCCTTCTCCTCCATGGCCACACAGTGACGGTAGGTCGAATAGTCTCCGGGGAAGTCGCGGACATCGCCGCTGCCCTTGAAGACGAAAAGATGGTCGACAATACGGTCAAGAAAAAATCGGTCATGGCTCACCACTATGACACAGCCTTTGAAATTCGCGAGATAATCCTCGAGCACTGTCAGCGTCATGATGTCAAGATCGTNNAGAACAAGGAAATTGGGAGAACGCATGAGCACCGTCGCCAGATAGAGACGCCGGCGTTCTCCTCCGCTGAGTTTCGAGATATATTTCTGCTGGATCTCGGGAGTAAACAGGAATTGGGATAGAAAAGCCGATGCGGTCATGGTTGTCTTCTCATCTATGCGCACAGTCTCCGCTATCTCGCGCACGGCATCGATAACCTTTTTTGATTCGTCAAAACCGGTCATTCCCTCTTGACTGTAATATCCCCATTTCACGGTCTGGCCTATGTCGAAGTGTCCTGAATCGGGTTGGAGAAGACCGAGGAGCAACTTTATGAATGTAGATTTCCCGGCACCGTTGTCACCTACTATACCGACTTTTTCATAACGTGCGAAAATATAGTTCCAGTTGTCGAGTATGACCTTATCGCCAAAAGACTTACAGATATTCACGGCCTCGAAGATCTTGGATCCTATATAACTTGACTTCACGTCAAGCGCGACATCACGCGAGGATAGATTGACCCTGCTCCGGTCCTCAAGCTGATGGAAATTGTCTATACGGTATTTGGCCTTCGATCCACGCGCCTGAGGCTGGCGGCGCATCCATTCCAGCTCCGTGCGGAGAAGATTCTTCACTTTCGCAAGTTCGGCCGACATGGCCTCCATCCTCTCCGAACGGCGACGCAGGTAATAATCATAATTACCGTCATAGGAATATATCTGTCTGTTGTCAATCTCTATTATCCGGGAGCATACCTTGTCAAGGAAATACCGGTCATGAGTCACCATCAGCAGCGTCACCCGCTGGCGCGACAGATAATTTTCGAGCCATTCCACCATATCTATGTCAAGGTGGTTGGTAGGTTCGTCGAGTATAAGCATGTCAGGCTCTGTGAGCAGGACTTTCGCAAGAGCCACACGTTTCGCCTGGCCTCCGGACAGATGTTCGAGAGGCATGTCAGGATCAGAAATGCGGAATTGCGTAAGCATCTGACGTGCTAGATCGGCACCGTTCCAATGATCGTCACTTTCGGGACGCGGAGCCGGAGTCGCATATTCCAGGGCAGTCATGCCTTCGGGCATGGGAGGCAACTGTTCAAGATAGCCTACACGGAGGCCGTTACGATAGACCACATTGCCGGAATCATAATCTTCCTTGCCGGTAAGTATATTAAGAAATGTTGTCTTACCGTCGCCGTTGCGTGCCACTATACCTATTTTATCACCCTCGTACACACCGAAAGTCACATCCTCGAACAGCATCCTGTCGCCAAATGACTTAGTGAGTCTCTCTATCTGCAAATAACTTACCATAAATTCCGGACAACCGACTTAAGCCACGAAATGTCATGTCCCGTGGATGTCAATATGCAAAATTACACCATTCCGCCCACAAATCAAAATAAAATCCATTCACCGGTGTTTCTATAAAGAAAGGCTATGATCACCTGACATTGCGTTCGTCACAGTTGCGGAACAAACCTTTTAAGCAACGGAGCCAACTTCAAGACCGTAGCCAGCATCCTCGGCCACAGCGGCCTCGCCCACACCGAGAAATACACCCGTGCCGTCGATTCCCTCAAACAAGCCGCCATCGACTCCATGCCACCATTATATATAACACCTTAAACACCAACTGATATGCCAATCAAAGTTTACGTCCTCACAGACCCCATTCTTATCGACTTCGCTCAAGACGGCGACATCGAAGGTTGCAAAGAATACCTCGACTCCGATGATACCATTTACTTCAACGATCCGGAAACTTTCGACACCGAGGTTGAAGCCCTCGCATATTGTGCAGGCATCGGCTACGGCAAAAATGAACGTGCCCCTGTCGAGCGTTACCCACTTCGCAGTTCGGAAGAAGACGATCTGCCATTCATCGAAGCCATAGAGAAATACTGAATTAATAACGACTTTCTATATGTCTATTCAAAGAGATAAAATCTTCTCCCATAACGGAGAGGCGGTTTTTATACTTGGCAACGGATTTGACATTGATATTGGCCTTCCTACCTCATATGCGAAGTTTGCGCAAAGCGGTTATTGGCCATTTAGTCAGCCTGTTGATATTCCTCAAGCGACTCCATTTGGTTGCAGCCATAGGTCGTTACATAATACTTTACATGAAGCAGCATTAGATTCAAATTGGTTTGACATAGAACAAATCTTAACAGACTATGCAACTATAGGAGGGGCATATAACCCTAAATGCTCTATATCCGACAATGATTTAGAAGATGCAAAAACAGATAAAGAAACGTTTGATTTATTATGCGATTCTTTGTCGGCCTATTTAAAATCTATTCAGACTAATGAGTTAAAAAAATCATCTGTCGCTGCTCGTGTCCTACGAGAAATTGTAGAGAGCAGATATTTTACCAGAATTTTCTCGTTTAACTATACCGATCTAAAGCTAATCGCTAATCATATTGATATAGAGCGTGATTTTTGGTATACACATATGCATGGTGATTTAGACACTGGTATTATATTAGGCATTGAAAGTCAGGTTGAGTTCATGCCTCCATATCGCTTCCTTTGTAAAGNNTAAAGAGTATAATATGAATTATCGAACAAGATTTTTAAATTACTGTTTACAAGAAGCAAAGGAAATTGTTATTTTTGGACACGCTTTAGGTAAAATAGATTATCATTATTTTCAGCAATTATTCTCACAGCAAAGTCGTGAGGATATGAAGTATCCAGATAAAAAAACGATTACGATTTTTACTAAAGATGAGGAAACCAAACGAGATATATGTGATCAACTGCGCAATATGAATAACAGGCGACTTGATTTGTTATATGGAATGAATATATTCCATATCCTCAGGACGGATGGCAGTGATGAAGCGGAAATTCAGGCATTCATTGATAACATTAAAATTCAAACGAAAGAATATAAAGGGCTTCACAATATCAAAGATTAGTCCGGCCAATCGCTTATCCTAAT
>DAAV01000051.1:3364-17450 GCA_001701295.1 Bacteroidales bacterium H10 | reverse complement strand
CTTTCTTATACAATATATTACGGAACTTCCTTGTAGCCGCATAAAGGTTTGGTCGCCTGTCAGCCTACAAAGAAGTTCTTTGCGTTATAAAGGCATGAGCGATAAACTCTTTACGCATATTGACCTGTTCGCAGGTGCCGGAGGACTCTCAGAGGGTTTATCTGAGGCGGGATTTCATAGTCTTTTTGCTAATGAGGTCGTGCCTGTTTATGCAAGTACTTACGCTCGTAATCATATTGGCGCTAAAGTCGTCACAAATGACATTCGCTCGATAGACGCAGATATAGTCAGAGATGGCCTTGGACTCATTAAAGGCGAACTTGACCTCCTTGCTGGTGGACCTCCTTGTCAAGGTTTTTCTATTAATGCCCCAGTTCGTAGTAACGAGGATCACCGCAACCACCTTTTCAAGGATTATTTGCGGTTTGTATCTGCTTTTATGCCGAAAGTCGTTCTTATTGAAAACGTTCCCGGTCTTGTCTCGTTCGAGCACGGTGCAACACTTCACGCCATATTAGAGGCGCTTGCTAATCTTGGATATGGTGCAGATGTACGCATTTTAGGCGCGGCCTACTATGGCGTTCCACAAATGAGATGGAGAACGATAATAATAGGTTTCAGAGGTGCAGAGTTGCCTGACTGTGCTTTTCCAACTCCTGTTTTTCATGCGCCAATTCGGCCTAATTTCACCTCTACGTTTGATGGCAGAAATCTCGTCTGTACTCCGTCCACAAATGTAAATGCACGGTTCACTACCGTGCACGAGGCAATAGGTGATTTACCAGTCTTAAAATGTGGCGAACGCGGAGAAACAGTAAAAGAATATCGATGTGAGCCTTTCTGTGATTACCAACGCTCACTACGACAAGGTTCGCCCGGTGTATATAACCATGAATCGCCAGCTCTTTCAAAACAAAACATTGAGCGCATGACTTATATTCGACCGGGGGGTAACTGGACTGACATCCCGTTTGATATGCTTCCCAAAGGAATGCAAAAGGCACGACACTCTGACCATACCAAGCGTTATGGCCGCGTTACTAAGGATGGTTTAGCATCCACGATTTTAACTAAATGTGACCCTCACTGGGGCGCTTTCATACACTACGACCAAGATCGTTCATTTACTGTTCGTGAGGCTGCACGCATACAGTCGTTCCCCGACCATTATATTTTTAACGGCTCTTTAGCCGAACAGTTTGCACAAGTTGGCAACGCTGTGCCTCCTTTGCTTGCTAAAGCAATAGGGGAATGTCTTCATAACATTGTAGAAAATTACTGATATGGCAGGATATATAGCAGAATTTTTTGGATATGCGGCCTCTGATAAATCTAAGGCAGCACTTACGACTGCATCGAGGAAAAATTGTCCTTTCCTTGGCAGTTTCTGTGTTAAAACACTGGCAAGAGAAAAGATAATATCCGGCGTATGCGCGATTAGACAGAAAACGGAAGGCTCTCCCAATGTGATCTGTTGCCCCATCAGACTATATGCCGATAACTATAAAATGCTACATCTCATTGCGCAAAAGGCTTTCCACCAACAACTCAACCTATATGCCGGCCGCGTTGCTGTAGAGAAAGCTAAAAAAGAAGGCGGAGCTATCGCAGTTTTCGGTAAAGGCTGGGGCGGCGAATTGAGACTTCCCCAAAGGAAAGGAATGGGATCTTATTTTGTCGATTGGGTGCTTGCTCGTTTGGATGGTAATGGTGAACTTGCCGAACTTACAGCAATCGAAGTACAAACTATTGACACCACGGGAAGCTATGGCAAAGCTCAGCAGATACTTGCTGAAAGTCGCGAAGTCGTTAGCGATACAGCAGGTCTTAACTGGGAAAACGTGTCAAAGAGGATTATCCCACAAATCATATACAAAGGCCAAGTATTACAGCGCGAAGACCTTTGTAGAAGCGGTCTATATCTCGTTTGTCCCAAACCTGTATACCAAAGAATACTTGATAGGCTTGGTGGAACGGAGAAGTTGCCTAAATTCCCAAGTCAACCGGCATCTATAAACTTCATAGCCTATGATGCTATCAAGGAGCAAAGAGATGGCGAGATCACCCCATTGGGTATTGTTGAGGAACATTGTACAACAGTGTACAAGGTTCAAGAGGCTTTTTCTTCTCTCAATCTTCCCGAAGGGAATGTATATAAAGAAGCAATTTCACGGACTTTGTACCCGGAACGTTATCAGGAATAAGTTTGCTACGATCCTCAATCTCATTATTCATAATGGACGTGTACAACGAATTAGGAACATACAACGGCAATACCGAACATGATATGTGGGTTGACTTCGACAATTACGAAAACACCGGCTCCCCCGATGTTTTCGACGGAGACAACCTCGATGAATATATAGACAACCTTAACGATTGGGACTAATATAATTATTAATTATGAGACGCCTTATTCTAATCCTTTTACTTTTACCGCTATTCATGACAGGTAAAGCACAGACTGATTCCATCCCCAGTTCTCCTAATGATTCCATCTCAGTTCGTACCGCTGAACTTATGAGAGAACTTGTAACTATGAAGATGAAACAAAACATATCTGAACGTTACAAGATATATCCAACTGAAAATATATATATTTTAATTAAATTAGATACACAAACAGGGAAACTTGAGTTAATACAATGGTCACTCAAATCTAAGGATGAATTTTCTGCGACCTTGAATGACACAGATCTTTCTTGGTACAATGGGCTTAATTCTTTTGAATTATATCCGACTAAGAACATGTATCAATTTATATTATTGGATAAAGCTACCGGAAGGAATTGGCATGTACAATGGGGTACACAGTCTTCCGAAATGTGGATAAGACAGATTTATTAACCCCTGATTTTATGATTATTAAGGAACGTCCTATTATTACTTGGCTGCTTAATCCTAAAGATACTAAGAGGGCCAAGAATATTTTGTTGCCAAATGTCTCAATTCCGATTAACAGAGATTTGCTATTCTCTTATCTCGGTCATTTGAACGATATACGCTTACAATGTCCTAATTGGGGATTGCCTGAAATGGTTATGCCCTCATTTGCGGATATTATGTTTAAGAGCCATAAATCCTTTGACAAGATAATGCCTGACCTATATGAAGAATTTAGCAAATCCGAGGAATGTGGGATACTCCTTATTAGGAAGAATGAAACGATAGTTTATGGCTTTGGTGGTAATGAATTGCACCTTTGGTGCTTTACCGAACATGACGGTAAAAGCATTTTCAATTTTTATTCTTGCAATGTCAGCACTAAAGAAATAGGCGTTGGTATGCCTCAATCCCTAATAGCTGACAATAGCCTTTTCAGTGGGACATTAGAACAACGTCAACAATTTATCGCATCTTATGCTAATTTCATATCTTCTTATGTAGCCGTCAAGAAGTATGTTAAAGTCGAAACAGTAGTTGTTCCGCAAGGAAAATTCACAGAGATTGACGGTACTCCACTTGAATACGTTGAAAAGAAAAAAGTAATCAACCTATTAGGCCAAGAGATAATTGTCATGGATTCTCGATGGTTTAGAACGATAGTCAATGACAATGATATTTATGTCCGTGGTTTTTGGCGTATGCAAAATAAGAAAAATGAGTTTGGAGAATGGTACAAGGAGCTTATTTTTGTAGACCCATTTGTGCGGCATGGTTATCACAGAAACGCTATAATTGAAGATGAAAGAGCCGATGGGAACGAGATTATAAACGATTGAGGGCGTTGCGGCTCTGCCGCCGGGCTTTCGTAAATCGAGCCTTTTGTTTCGACCATCCGGCTTCAATCCCTACCTCATACAGCGAATTTCGGCACCAACTTTTTACTGGAACCGGCTCTATTAGACGAATCGGGCTTGGAGTTGTTTTCAAGCCCATCCGACCGAAAATAGCCATAATCCGACCGGTTTTATCGCATCCGACCGAAATTGCGGTCGAATGTGTGTTGATTAGGCGTAATCCGACCGTTTTTGATTGTAACCCTGAGTAGAACGCATCAAAAAGCGAATTGTTTTCGAGAATATTTTTTGCTTGTTGAGAGTAGGGAGAGTAGGCACTAACATTTCAGTAATATTTCAGTATGCCAAACGTTTGGATATGCCAACTTTTTGAGCTAATTTTGCATTTGAAAGGTAAACTTGTAACATCGCAAAAGCGTTATGACTGTAAATTCCAACGATATGTTCAGCGACACCTACCGCTATAATAGTGTTGTGGTTGCGTTCTTCATAGTAGCTTGGGCGAACTTGCACAAGTTTTCAATCAATCTTACGAAGGCGCAAAAGCTCCTATACATTGCATATGGAGCTAACCTTGTTATTGGCAAAAACCGTCTCTGCGGTGAGCATCCACAAGCATGGCCGTATGGTCCTGTATTCCCCACAACACGCAATAAATTGCTTAAAGCAGATATTCCCAACATAACAATGGATTATCCATTGCTGTCAGAAGTAAAGGATGACGAATATCTTAAAAGCATTATTCAGTTTGTGTTTGAGGGGTTTGGAGACAAGACCGCTGGACAACTTACCGCATGGTCTCATCGTCCCAATTCTGCTTGGGAAGAAACCACTCATATGCCTAATTTTAAGTGGGGCAACGAAATCCCAGACGCATATATCTATGAGTATTTCTCCCAAATGATTAACGTAACACAACAAGCGTAATGAGCGAAAATGATGCACCTATAGCACAATGGGGCGTTACAGATGCTGACGAACCGCTTGCGCCTACACTTAATGATATCGACAGCGAATCTAAACGGAAACAGGAGAAAATTGCGCGTAGAGAAAAAGCTACTGACATAAATCTAAAATGGATTTATGGGTTAGTAATATTGGGGGTGCTTTTATGGTGGGAGTATTTCGTAATTAGCTATTCATGGGAATTATTAAATCCCGATGCAACAAAAGTAAGGCAATTGTCTGATGCGGTTATTATAGCTCTATGGACTTCCGCAACCGCTAATATTGTAGCATTACCAACAATAATTTTGAATCATCTATTCCCCAAACGCCACTAACCACAATACCTCTCAATAGTTAGAAAACGATCATCAAGCTTATTGACCTGAATCAGTAAACTCTATACTGAATATAAAGGTAGATACTCGTAGTTTACCACAGCCAGCTAATACCGAATCATGTCGTTGTCCTTATAATCATTTTCGGTGAAGCATCATAGGCACTTCTTACAAGGATGGCGAAGGTGCGCTGAACAAACTGAAGCATGACCTTTCCAATAACATGAGTGACGGTCAGACATTTCGTGAGATTATTCCTGTCGAAGTTGACGGCAAACGCATCCTGATGTTCAAGATTCCGGCTTCGCCGCGAAATATCGTGATGAAGTGGAAAGGGATTGCATACGGTCGCGATGGAGAAAGCCTCAAACCGCTCAACCAGTCGAAGCAGGATGAAATCCGTCGGCAGACTCCGGCTCCTGACTGGTCTGCTGAGATAGTCCCCAATGCCACCCTCGATGACCTTGACGAAGTTGCGATTGCAAAAGCCCGCAAGATGTTCAAGAAGGTGCATAGCCGCATTCCGGCGGAAGAGGTAAACCGCTGGTCTGACGAAGAGTTCCTGAACAAATGCGAGCTGATGGTTGATGGCAAGCTTACTCGTGCAGCCATTATTCTGCTTGGCAAAATGTTCTCGGACAGCAAACTGCGACCGGCAGTCGCGGAAGTTACATGGACTCTTCGCGATGAAAAACAGGATGTAGTGGATTATGAACATTTCTCCGTGCCGTTTATCCTGACTGTTGATGAAATTCTTGCCAAGATACATAATCTGACCTTGCGTGAGATGCCGGGCGGCACATTGTTCCCCGACACGATGAAGCAGTATGATGACTACACTATCCGTGAGGCACTTCATAACTGCATAGCCCATCAAGACTACACTCTGCGTCAGCGCATAAACTTTGTTGAGAATCCGAGATTCCTTTATTATGCCAATGGTGGCTCATTTATTCCCGGCACATTGGAAAATGCGCTTGCCACCAATGGCCCGCAGCGATTCTTCCGCAACGCCTGTCTATGCAAGGCTATGGTGCATTTCAACATGATCGATACGGTGAGCAGAGGAATCAAGAAGATGTTTACCGAACAGATGGAGCGTAGATTCCCGATGCCGGACTATGAGATTGACAATGAGAAGAAAGAAGTTGCTGTCCGCATCTATGGCAATGCCATAAATGAACGGTATACCAAACTACTCAAGAACAACGACACTCTGACTCTACACGACTGCATTTCTCTCGATGCCATTCAGAAAGGACATCGGATTGATGATGAGATAGCACAAGATCTCCTAAAACGCGGTCTGATTGAGGGAGAGGCCCCCAACTACACCATATCCCTTGGTGTAGCCAAAGCCTCAAGACAGCTCCCGCAATATACGAAAGTTAGAGGTCTTGAACGTGATAAAATCAAGCACATGATTTTGCAATACATTCAGAATGCAGGTGCTGACGGGGCAAAACGGGATGCAATCCTTGAATATCTTCAGGGCACCCTTCCCGGTCGTAATACAAAAGAGCAGAATTCTGATTTGATTCGTAACATACTTAGAGAGATGGGGCAAGAAAATATAATTGTATCTAAAAATAAATTATGGTATTTATCAAAATTGCCGGATTAAACGTGTAACGGCAAACATCATGGTGTAATATATGTGTAGTTCACAAATTTATCGTGTAGTAGTGTGTGTAGTAGCTGTTTTGCNNACTACTACACGTGCCTTCATCAAATAATTAAGATAACTACGGACTGAAGGTTGGCATCTTTCTTTATAATCTTTATTCTACCTAATCTCTGTCTTTGTCCATTAATCCGACCGTTTTTATCGCATTCGACTTAAATTTCGGTCGGATGTGTGTTGATTAGGCTTAATCCGACCGTTTTCGATTGTAAAACCGAGTAATTTATCCGAAAAGCGAGTAGTTGGCGAGTAGTTCTGCAAATATCCGAGTATGTACGCCTTTTCTTGTAGTGGAAAATATAGCAAATAAAGAGACAGACAGAAATAATCTGCAATATGATTAGGGAAAATCCTGCCTCTACATATGGAGACTTCATGAATGCTCTGGGGATTGGTTACTCATCAGTTTATGAAAGAGTGAAATTTCTGAAACAGAAAGGAGTTCTCCACCGAGAGGGTGGCCTTTACGGAGGGAGATGGTTAATTAATGAAGACCTTTATTTTCAACTCTATCCATCATCTGAGACAACATACTGATTAGCTGACAGTTTTTATTTGCAAAGAAAATCACAGTACTAATTCAGACAAGATAATGACACACATAGGACACTTAAATATAATCAGAAACCACTACGTGGTATTTTTGGTGCATTTCAATATGATTGGCACTGAGTAGCTCGCATCAAAAAGCGAGTAGTTGAGACCAAAAAAATGAGTAGCTGAAGGTAAAAACGAGTAGTTGGCGACAGGTTCAAGAAGTGTTTGAGGTATAGATTTTGCATCCAAAAAACAATCCCTTCCAACTTAATAAGTCAGAAGGGATTTAGAGAGCCGCGAGTGGGACTCGAACCCACGACCTTTTCGTTACGAATGAAATGCTCTACCAACTGAGCTATTGCGGCTGATTGCAACACAGTCTGAAACCGTCTTGCATCTGCAAAGTTAATAAAAATTTCTCAATCTCCGAAACTTTTAACAGAGTTTATCATCCATATGAATGCTATGGCTCTTTAAAAGTGATGATTATATCTTCTTCTCTTGCATATCTTATGTTTTTGGCTTAACTTTATGACATTAAATTTTAAATCATGAAACACATCTCATTTTTTTGTAAATCAGCTGCCTTGGCAGCGGTAATAGCATCGGGCACTCTGCCGTCATATGCAAAAACAAATGACAAAGGCATCTCGCCGGAGCTCCTGTCGCGTCTTGAGTCCTCTTACCGTCAGAACCCCAACCACCGAGCGTTGCGGAATGCAATCGCAGGCAATTCAATCGATGTCCTCGCCGTCAACGCTGAAAACAGGAATAATTTCGACACGCATTTCTCACATCGTGTCAAAAGCCATGGAATCACCGACCAGAAACGTTCCGGCCGCTGCTGGCTTTTTACAGGACTCAATGTACTCCGCTCTCAGATGATGGCGAAGAATGACCTCCCGGAACTGAAACTGTCGCAAAACTACAATTTCTTTTACGACCAGCTTGAAAAAGCCAATCTTTTCCTTCAGGGAATGATCGACTATGCCGGCCGTCCGACAGACGACAAAATGGTTGAATGGCTTATGCGCAACCCGCTCAACGATGGGGGCCAGTTCACCGGTATCGCCGACAATATATCGAAATACGGTATCGTTCCGGCTGAGGTAATGACCGAATCATTTTCTGCGGAAAACACCAGCAGACTCAACAATCTTCTCTCACTGAAACTTCGTGAAGACGGTCTTGAACTCAGGAAAATGCATGCCACCGGTAAAGGTTCCAAAGAAATCCAGGAACGCAAGGAGCATATGCTCGCCGAGATCTACCGTATGCTTGCGCTCACACTCGGCGAACCACCCGCAGAATTCACATGGACTCGCAAGAACAGCAAGGGCGAAGTGGTCGATACCCGCACTTATACACCGCTCGGATTCTATAACGAATATGCAGGCAATGATCTGCAGAACGGCTATGTGATGCTGATGAACGATCCCACACGGCCATATCACAGGCTTTATGAGATCGATTATGACCGCCACACTTACGACGGCAGCAACTGGACGTATGTCAATCTTCCTGTCGAGGAGATCAAAGAAATGGCCATCGCCTCCATCAAGGACAGCACAATGATGTATTTCTCCTGCGATGTAGGCAAATTTCTCGACCGTGACCGCGGGCTTCTCGACCCCGACAATTTCGATTACGAATCACTGATGGGCACCACTTTCGGTATGGACAAGGCAGACCGCATCCGGACATTCGCAAGTGCCTCCTCGCACGCCATGACTCTTGTAGCCGTGGATCTGGATGCCGAGGGCAAACCTAAGAAATGGATGGTCGAGAACAGTTGGGGCAATGGAGCCAACGACGGCCATCTCATCATGACCGACAAATGGTTTGACGAATATATGTTCCGTCTTGTAGTCGACAAGAAATACGCCACACCCTCTACTCTCGAGATATTGAAACAGAAACCGACATTACTTCCTGCCTGGGACCCGATGTTTTCACCAGAACAATAAGATGGATATAACTAATTTCAAGACGCGCCGCAGCGTCCGCAAATACAGCGACAGAGAGGTCAGCCGCGAACTTCTCGATTCGATTCTTGAAGCGGCCATGAAAGCTCCGACATGCGGAAACATGCAATTGTATTCCGTCATCGTCACTCGTTCGGAAGAAGGCAAAAAGGCTTTGGCTCCGGCTCATTTCAATCAGCCCATGGTGACCACAGCTCCTGTCGTGCTTACAGTCTGCGCGGATTTCAACCGTTTCACGCACTGGTGTGAACTCAGCGATGCCGATCCTGGATATGACAACTTCCTGTCGTTCATGAACGCAATGGCCGACGCCTCGGTTTTCGCTCAGCAGATAGTAGCCATCGCCGAGTCTGAAGGACTCGGCACCTGCTATCTGGGCACCGTGACCTACAATGCCGACAAAATTTCGGATATACTCGGATTGCCGGATCTATGCGTTCCGGTGGCGTGTATCACTCTCGGCTGGCCTGCGGAAGAGGGCGTAGAGACCGAACGTCTCCCGCTCGGTGCGATCGTGCATGAAGAACATTACCGTTCAGACAGCGATGATGAGATCATCGACCTGTTCAAAGCGAAAGATGATTACGGACCAAATCGTAAATTCATAGAGGAAAACGGGAAGCGGACGCTTGCGCAGGTATTTACCGATGTCCGTTACCCGCGTGCGATGAACGAAGACTTCAGCCGAACCTTCCTCGACCTGCTCCGCGCCAAGCGCTTCCTTAAATAGAAAGTACATACGAAATAGAAAGTACATACGCTAAAACAGATGGGTTGCGAATAAAAGACTTCGCAACCCATCTGTTTTTATATTTACGAGGGCCGAAAGCCTCTATGCAGCGGTGAGGGTAAAGCCTTTGTGCTGCCAGCGGCGGGATTTCCAGCGGCGGATGAAGACCACACCCCGGATGTTCTCGTCGAGTGCGAACATCCACCACATACCCAATATGCCGAAGCCGAAAGTAATGCCGAACAGATAAGCGCATACTACAGCGATCGACCACATCCAGACCAGTCCTACATAGAAGGGATAATTGACATCTCCCGCGGCCTGAAGGACATTGACAAAGAGAATGTTGATCGGCCGTCCGATCTCAAGCACTACATCAATCCACAATATCGCCACTCCGAAAGCGATTATCTGCGGATTCGAGGTAAGTGTGGTCATTATGGCAGGTCCCGCCAACGCTATCAGAAATGAAAATATAAGTGTCCATATCAAGGCGACCTTCATGACATACCTGCCCATCAGATAGGCGCCCTCCCAACGGCCCGCGCCGACAAGATGGCCTATGCAGATAGCTCCCGCGTGAGAGATAGCTATAGAGAACAGATAGACATACATTATGATGTTGACACAATAGGTCCGCGCCGCAAGCGCCTCCATACCGAGAGAGGTGATGAAGTATGCTATGACGAGCTGCGAACAGCTGTAGCTCATCTGCTCTCCCGCAGAAGGAAGTCCGATCTTCATCAGATTCCTGAACTCCTGTCGCGGCCAATGGCGGAAGATATGGACCGGAAAACGGCGCACCGTAGTTCTGAACACAATTACGGCGAGAATAACCATAGCGACCATACGGCATGTCGCAGTTGAAATGGCAGCGCCCTGCACTCCGAGCGCCGGAGCACCGAATTTACCGAAAATAAGTGTGTAATTGCCCAATATATTGAGACAGTTGACCACCAGAATGACCATCATGGGATAAACCGCCTTGTTGTTGGACCGCAAGACAGCCGACAGAGTCAGCTGCAGAGCCTGAAAAAAAGCGAATGCACCCACTATCTCCATGTAGCCCACGCCCTCTGCGAGCATGGAGCCTTCAAGTCCCATAGCCGCCAGAATCTCGGACGCGTAAAGATATAAACCCGCGCTGACAGCAACTCCCATTATAAGATTGACCACAAGCGAGACTCCCACCACCGTTTCCATCCTGTCGCGCAGACGCGCTCCGAGATATTGGCTGCAGAGCACGGAGGTTCCGAGGTTGATGACCTCGAAAATAATAAATGTGAAAGTGATCATCTGATTGGCGAGACCGACCGCCGCCACACTTTCGTCGGAATGACGGGAAAGCATGAAAGTGTCGACCGCCCCGAGCGTCATTATCAGCAGAGTCTCGACAAGTATGGGAAGCGTGAGCGATACGAGCTCACGCTTGAGCGGTGATTTGACACGACCGCGCGCCGCTATCGCGACAGGCAGTGAAGCCACTGCACTGATAGTATTTCTTATATCCAAATTATCCCTTTTTACCTAAATCCTTATTACCTGATCCGTTAACTTCCACGACCTACTTATTGTCAAGCAAATCGGGTCTGAGCCTGCGGGTACGTTCAAGAGCCTGTTCATATCGCCACTCCGCTATCTTTGCCTCATGTCCAGACAGAAGTATGTCGGGAACACGCCATCCGTTGTATTCCGCAGGGCGGGAATAGACCGGAGGAGCAAGAAGACCGTCCTGAAACGAATCGGAAAGCGCCGACTGTTCATCACCGATAACTCCGGGCAGAAGCCTGACCACGGCATCGGCGACAACCGCTCCGGGAAGTTCGCCTCCCGTCAGAACATAATCGCCTATAGTGATCTCTTTTGTTATCAGATGTTCGCGCACACGCCAGTCCACACCTTTGTAATGCCCGCAAAGAATTATGATATTGTCAAGGAGCGAGAGAGTGTTGGCCATAGGCTGGTTGAAAGTCTCGCCGTCGGGAGTCATGAAGATGATCTCGTCGTAGTCCCGCTCCGACTTCAGTTGCGATATGCATGCGTCGATGGGCTGTATCTGCATGACCATCCCGGCCTCTCCTCCGAACGGATAATCATCGACCTTACGGTGACGACTGGTAGTATAATCGCGGAGATTGTGGACTTTAATCTCTGCAAGCCCCTTGTCCTGGGCCCGCTTCAGGATGGAACACCCGAAAAAAGCTTCAAGCATCTCGGGCATTACGGTAAGCAGATCTATTCTCATGATTCGGTCAGTTTCAATATCCTGGTCACTCAATCATCGACATGAGTGCTTTCAGACTGCAAAATTAATCAATAAAACGCAAATAAGCGCCTTCCCTTATGCGGGAGGACGCTTATTTAAGATATTTTTACCAATCGACGCCACTCCATGACGCCGGTATTTTGTGATATCAGTCGATCTCCTCGTCGGCTTCGTAACCGCCCATCTCGCGGATGGCGTTCTTGAGCATGGTGTACTGCTGGAAAAGATGGTTGACAGGCACCTCTCCCTGAGTATAGTCATGCATAGGACTCTTGAGGAAGAAACTGAGGAAGCGCTGTGTGCCGTAACGTCCGGCTCTCATGGCAAGGTCGCTCAGCAGCACGAGGTCAAGACACAGAGGCGCCGCGAGGATAGAATCACGGCAGAGGAAATTGATCTTGATCTGCATCGGATAGCCCATCCAGCCGAAGATGTCGATATTGTCCCATCCCTCCTTGTTGTCATTGCGGGGGGGATAATAGTTGATACGCACCTTGTGATAATACTGTGTGTCCTCGTCATTGCCGTGACCGTAGAGATCAGGCTGTTCTTCGGGCACGAGGATGCTTTCGAGAGTCGAAAGTTTGGAAACTTCCTTCGTACGGAAATTGGCAGGCTCGTCAAGCACAAGACCGTCGCGATTGCCGAGAATATTGGTCGAGAACCAGCCGCTGAGACCCAGACAACGCGTACCGATGATAGGAGCGAAACCTGACTTGACAAGAGTCTGGCCTGTCTTGAAATCCTTGCCTGCAATAGGCATTCCTGTCTTCTCCGCAAGTTCCCACATGGCGGGAATATCGACAGTGGTATTGGGTGCACCCATGATGAAAGGACAACCCTCGGCAAGGGCGGCGTAGGCATAGCACATAGAAGGCGCGATATGCTCTTTGTCATCGGCTTTCATCGCAGCTTCAAGAGATTCGACAGTAGCGTGGATCTTCTCGTCGACAGGGACATAAACTTCGGTAGAAGCCGCCCAAAGCACGACAACCCGCTCGACACCCGTTTCTTTCTTGAAACGGCGTATATCCTCGCGGATCTGTTCGGTCATATCCCATCTGTCTTTTACATCCTTGACATTGTCACCGTCGAGACGCTTGGCATAATTGTGATCGAAAGCGGCCTTCATCGGTATGATAGCCTCCAGTTCCTCTTTGACAGGATTGATATCCTTTTCTTTAAGTACCTCCGCATTGACGGCAGCCTCATAGGCATTCGCAGGATATACATCCCATGCGCCGAATACGATATCATTGAGGTCTGCGAGAGGCACTATATCTTTGTAGTGGAGATATTTCTTATCTGCACCGCGTCCGACGCGGATCTTGTCATACTGTGTCATGGAGCCTACGGGCTTCGCAAGTCCCTTACGGGCCATAAGGACACCTGTCATAAAGGTGGAGGTGACCGCACCGAGGCCCACTACCAAAACTCCGAGTTTACCTTTAGGAGCTTCTGCTTTCTTTGTTGACATGATTAAAATGTGTTTTCTATTTTTCTTTAACTTAGACTCGACTATCCCCTTCGGGTCCTGCCAATTCCGGACCTGTCCGCATAAACGCGCTTATACGAAATCCAATCGCGGGAATAGATTCTGTAAAATTACCTTCAATTTTGCATTCCACAAAGTTTTTTATAAATAATTTAGTCAGATATTTCTTAATTTATCCTAAATTTGAACGTTTTAACCAAAAATAGGTTAAAGAATACCATAACTACAAATGGAATGCAAAAATATCAAAACCTACCTACGGCAGAATTTCCAATACCTCGTCAAGTTTCCGGATGATATTAGGGTGTAATACGGCGTCTTCCTCCCCGGTCCAGCCCTTCCCTTTAAGCCAGATTGCCTGACATT
>DAAV01000051.1:0-3347 GCA_001701295.1 Bacteroidales bacterium H10 | reverse complement strand
ACAAGAGTCTCGTCGGGGAATACTCCGAGGGCTTTTACTCCATGTTCGAAGATTCGCGGATCAGGTTTGCGGATACCCATCACCGCACTTTCGATTATCGCCTTAAAATATTTGCGCACACCGAAATCCTCCAGTACCGTCTCGATATTTCCATAAAAATTAGACACAAGCACAAGCGGATACCTCGCGGATAGAGCCTCAAGAACCGGTTCGGCGGTCTTGACGCTCTCACGGGCCGCTTCATAACAATATTTCGCGGTTTCACCGGCAAGCAGTTCCACCGAAGAGGGGGAAAGAAGACCTTGCGAGACAAGCCAGTCAAGTTCGATTTTCATTTTTATGAGCAACATATCATGAAAATCGTGCGCAGGGAGGATGTGACGTTCACGCGCAAGTTCGCGTTCAGCATATACGTATGCCTCCCGGAACTCGGCTTTGCTGACAGCAATTCCCGAATGCACATAGGCATCCCAGATAATTTCGCTCCAATGATCACCGCCGGTATCAAGAGTCCCGCTGTAATCAAATATCACACCTTTGATTTTTGTCAGATCTATATTCATTGTTTGAGTGATTCGGTAAGTTTGGCACATATGCGTTCATGGCGCACCATCATATACACAAGAATAAAATTGAGGACCGTCAGTTCGAAAGCAAAGTAGAGCCACGGCATGCGGAATACCAGAATGGCAGCGAACAAAGCGATCGTACGGACATTGAACGACAGTATGTTCGTATATTTCATAAGCGGGAGACTCATGGCCCGGAATCTGTCGCGAAATTCCTGAGGCACCGACGATCCGTACCGTTCATGCAAGGCCGCACGAAGCCGCTGCATCCCCGGAGTGCGTTTCTCCTGGCCTACGGTATAATTCAGATAAAACATCAGTACGAACTTCGACCAGAAATCTTTCTTCCAGGAAAGATGCCGGAATTTATTTCTCAGATCTTTTGCGCTGTCAAGTTCGCTCCCATCCTCTCCCTTAAGAAAATACAGATGAAACTGACGGTAATAATCTCCCATAGCGGCCTGCGTGGCATGACAGAGACCTGTCACCGCCGCAATTACCCATATGAGCCATGGCCGGACCATGAAGAATTCGCTGGTCACATTCTCACGAAGACATATGGCGGCATATATAGCCGCGAACCATAGGTCGCCGCTAAGTCCGTCAAGTATGCGCCCTATGCGCGAGTATTGTCCCGTCATACGGGCAAGCTGACCGTCGGCGCTGTCGAACGAATCCGCCCATATAAGCAGGAGCGCCCCCGCTATGTTTATCCAGATATTATTGAAATAAAAACATACTCCCGCCCCCACACCAAGAAATATCGACGCGATGGTTATAGCGTTCGGTGTGATGCCGAGTTTACGCGCAAGGACAGCCCACGCATATCCTATAGGCCGGTAAAAATAGAGATCTATATGTTCTTCCGTATCCATCGACTTGAGCGATGCTCTGAAACTGGATCTCAGACTATTGTTGTCCTTTGTGTCACGTTTTACCTTCGATGTCATCTTATTACTATCTATTTTTCCAGTCTTTTATAGCCTTAAGCACACACTTTGCTATAGCCGGCGCCGCTTCGGCGCGGCATGGCGCGAAACTGGGCCAGTCATTGAAATCAATGATCCGTATCGTGCCGTCTTCACTGACTATGCAGTCTCCGCCATAGATCTTAACCTCCATAATATCAGCCGCGCGCTGACACATCGATTTAAGATTCCCGACATCGAACGTAAAACCGGTAGATCTGCCGTTCACAGCCTCATAGCCATATTTGGAATGTCCTTCGTCAAACGGATAAAACCAATGGAAGAACGGCTGACCGCTCACTCCATAAAATTTAACGAGGTCTCCGACCAGATGTCGGTTGATCACCGCCCGGCCGATCCCGCGGTAGAAATACTCGTGAAGCACCTCCTGCGCCTCTTCGATATGCCGGCAATAACTCACGTCCTCTTTATGCATGGCATGAAAATCACCTCGTTTGATCCAGCATGCACCGAAGGCCGCACGTTCAAGTTCAGGACGCACATCCTCGTTTGTGTTGACTATGATGCTCTCGGGATATGGAATGCCGTTGCCGACAAGCATACGTGTCATTCTCTCCCGAGTACAGTTCTCTATCCCATACCCGCTGTTTATGACAAGTTTGTCTTTCTCTTCAAGAGAGATCAGTTTTCTGATGGAATCCTGTTCGCGACACATATTGAGCACTATATCCTCTTCTATATCGGAATTCCGGAACTGCTCTTCACTGTATACGGACACCTCGCAGCCTCTTTTACGCAGCTGATCAGCGGCCGCATTGAATATGGCCGCATCATTGCCTATATGATTGGGAGAATATGCTCCGGCACGCATCACTCCCGCTATTTTTATTTCTGCCATTCTATTGTTGTTTTATCGGACCGGATATCAGCTCCCGACGGTCTGACTAAACCGAGCCCTCCCTTATGAAACGCACGGCTTTGGTTATATCGTCCGCATGATCCACATCAAGGATATCACCCATATCAAATGCCTTGAGCTTCAATCCCGCACTGATAAGAGCCCGCTGGAAATTACGCATACGCGACACACCTCTGTCAAGACATTCGTCGAGGACATCGATGGCTCTGCTGTCAAGTCCGTATATGCCGCCCGAAATGTATTCCGCTTCAGGCCACGCCTTGTCGCGGAAAGCCTTTATGCGCATCTGTCCGTCTGCCTCGACATAAAGTGGCTTCTCGTCGTCTATATGCCGGGTCACGGCCATCATTCCGTCTATATCATCGGGTGCGGAAGAGAAGGCATCGACATATCTTCTGAAATCCGATTCCCGAAATATAGTATCCACCGTAGTAAGCACAAAACGTCCATGACCACGAAGGAGAGTGCCCAGTTCGTAAAAACTGTGCATCGATGAGGGAGTGGTCTTGACAACAAGTTCAAGAGCCGCATTGAGCGAGGTGCCGAGATGCCTGACATAATCCGCCACTTCAGTCATCTGACTGTTGACTATAACAGATATGCAGTCCGCACCGAGGCTATCGAATATTTCCATAAGCCGGCCTATCATAGGGCGCCCGTCTATATTTACCAGAGGCTTGGGAAGGCTTATGCCTTCCTGAACCAGACGACTCCCCTCTCCGGCCGCTATAATTCCAAAATTCATCACTTTTGAATGTCTGTTCAGGCAATTGTCCCGGATTTATTCCTCACATCCTTCGGAAGATGCTACAGTCCCGTCCTCTTCCTTATCGTGTTGCCTGTCGGATTTAGGCCCTTTCTCCGGTTTGTTTGCACGGTCAGGCTGCTGCCTGTGCAACGGATTGGCAGCCGCAGCCAGATATCGCATAC
>DAAV01000036.1:14080-24596 GCA_001701295.1 Bacteroidales bacterium H10 | reverse complement strand
CCTTCGTTGCTGCAACCTGTGATCCATGAGAATCCCGAACCGCCGACGATGCCTCCGGTTCCGGCACCGGAACTCTGGCTGCTTGAAGCGGTCGGGCCCTCGATACGTGCATAGTTGCGCGATCCGACCACCTGCAGCGTGTCGGCGGTGCCGACGATTCCNNTGCTCCGGCCACAAATCCCTTTACCGACGAGCTATTCTCGCATCCCGTCACCATGACCGAGGAGTATATTCCCGCTCCGCCGACGATACCGCCGACGTTCATACCGCCGGTCACAGAACCGTTCTTAGCCGAACAGTCACCTATCAAAGCCCGGGAATGCATGTCGACAGCGCCGAGCAACCCTCCGAGCATGGCGCTCGAGCCATTGCCGCTCACGGTGCAGTCAGTGACCGTACAGTTGGTAACGGTGCCGCTGCCCCGGTCGTTGTCGCCGGCGGTAATCACGGCACCGGCGAGTGCACCGACGGCAAACTGGCCTTCGACCGAGCATTTATCCATCTCAAGACCATCGATCGACGCGTTGTGAATAAATCCGAACAGTCCTACACCTGCCGTGTGCGGTCGCTTTATTATCAGGTTACTTATCTTATAGCCGTTACCGAGATAGACTCCGCGGAAAGGGGTGTTGGTATTTGCTCCGATAGGCATCCATCCGTATTCGGCATCGCAGCTGCGCGACATGGATTTCATATAGATGTCGCATTCCTGACTGAAATACGTGCTTTCGGTTATCAGTCGGTTCGAGTCATAATCGTTTACCGCCATCATCAGCTGAAAAAGATGCGACGGACTGGTGATTACCAACGGATCATCCTTCGAGCCGAGACCTACACAACCGAATCTGGAATTATATGTATCGATTACCGTGATACCTGAAGCAGAGACGCATATGCGGCTGCCCAGACCATATTCGTCATATTCGGTTCCGTCATTTGTGTCTGACGGGCGGTCAACGCTCGCATAAAGCAGTCTGTAAGTACCTTCCCGAAGTCCTTCGGAAAGTCTCACATAGGATAAGGCATCGCGATTGTGGCGGGCTTCCCTGTCGAAAACCGTCCCGTCCTCGGCTTTTATGGCAATGCGGACACTTCCCTGAGGAAGGGCCTTTCCCTCCTCCCCGAGAACAATCTCGTCATATGGGCCGGCAAACAGCCCCTCCTCCGGCCGGGGACTGTCATCTTCGCTACAGCTTTGAAAACAAAGTGCCACTGCCGCCAGCATCAGCCACAGAAAGCATTTACAGCTAAATTTTGAGATCATGTATAATGTGATATTTACGGTCCGATATTCCCGGAATCTCAATTTCATCAGAAAATTCCGGGAAATGCATTGCAAAATTAGGCAATAACATGGGGAGCGGACCTGACTTTCATGCGACAATTTCGCCGGATGATGCGACAATTTCGCATGCAGCCGGCTTGTCGTTGCTGTAAAGCGCCTTGGATCAGCGGTTTTTTGACTCTTTAGACAATTCTTTGAATCGGGTAGGCGACATTCCGAAATGCTGTCTGAACACCCGCTGCATGGTGCGGGGCGTGCCGAATCCGAGTTCTGTCGCTATGGTGGCGACCGCTGTTTCGGGGGCGGATTCAAGTATTCTCCGCGCTTCTTCGGCACGACAGGCGTTGATGTAGCCGATTACAGTCTGGCTACGTTCGTTCTTTATCATCGCCCCGAGTTCATCCGGAGTGAGTCCCGCCAAAGCCGCAAGCTCTTTGCGTCCGAAGGCAGGATTGACAAAGGGCCGGTCTGACAGCATCTTTTTGTCGAGAAGATCCATGACCGACTCGGGAGGTGAAGAGGGTTCGTCGTTATGGCTGGATGCACTACGTTTGTCGAAATCCCTCAGGCGCTCTATGAGAATGATGTTTTTGCGGCGTTGATACCTTACGTTGAGGAAGGATATGACGAGCATGACGGTCAGCAGGGCTATGATGACTATCAGGGATGTGGTCTTGAGCCGTTCCGAATTTCGGTGCTCGCGNNTCGCGGTCAAGTTCGGAACGGTAGAGGGAAGTCAGGTCGCTGAGCTGGCGGTCGGTCTGTTCGGAATTCAGCGAATCATTCAACATCATAAGACGGTTCATTACGGCCACGGCCTGATCATTGCGGCCGGCGTCGGCAAGCAATCTCGCTTTTTCGCGCAGGGCGATCCGTTGAAACCAGGGTAATGAACGATAGGCGTTGATAAGAGTGTCGATGTCGGCAACGGCTCCGACGATATCTCCGGATGCGGCGTTTAGCCGGCTGCGCGCCTCATAGAAATGCTCGTATGCATTGGCCGGAAATCTTTTGTTGATCATGCCCGAGGCTTGTATGATTTTTAGTCGTGCGGTTGTCAGATCGCCTTCCGACAGCGACTGCAGAGCCTCAAAGGCAAGTGCCGTGACAGGAAAATGGGCCGTAGAGTCCCTCCATCCGGTCTTCATCATCCGGGCCACCGATTCAGCATACCTCCGTCCGCACCGGTTCATGCCGGCAGTGTCATTCAGAGCGCGGGCAGCAATCCATCCCCATTCATCCATACTTGCGGCGTTGGAGAAAATCTGCAGATCGACGGTCGTGTCCGGGAGCAGACTGCGGCCTTGAAGAAACTCGGCATAAGCCTTTTGCGGCCGTAAGAGTTTATAGAACATCTGTCCCCGGATTCTGTGTGCCACTCCCTGGGCGACGGAGTCTCGTTCATCGGCTGCTTCCTGAATCATCTCAGACGCAAGCGAGTCAGCAAGAGAGAACCTTCCTTCCGTGAAGAGTTGGTCAATCAATACATTTACCGACGAAAAGTAAAAAATATCGTGGCGCCCCTCCCGCATACTGTCGACAATGGCCGCTATTTTAGCGGATACGGCATCTCCCCGGGCGAGGTTGCGCAGACGTTGCACCTCCAGTGCTCTGCGCAACGACTCTTCCTCCCTGACCGTCCGGTCACCATTGGAACAGCTGACGCATAACACCGCAGTCGCTATAATCGATATAGCGACAAGTGAAAGCCGGTGTATGAATCGGGTTATTCCTGTCAGCAAAACCATTGTCAGCTCATTGTCTTCTCTTTATACCACAAAATTACGTATTTTTTCTTATTCGGACAAATTGGCTGATTCCCTGAGCCATTCGAGAGGATTACTTACCCGCTCCAATGTCACGCGTGTCCCTGTCGGAGCAGCGTCTATCGGAGCAGTCTCTTTCGGAGCAGCGCCTCTCCGAGACGGTGAAAACCGAGTCGGTTGCTTCCTGCGCGCAAAATTGGCGCGCGGATAAGCGGGATTTACAGCGTCATTTGGTTTCTTTGCCGTCCGTAATTAACGTTTAAATGAGATTAACCAACCTTTTTATGAAATGGCTTCTGTAAAAATAAAATTCCGCCCCTCCCCCCGCCAGGAGGAAGAGGGCATGATCTATTATCAGATCATACACGCGAAGAAAATCAGACGGCTTCTCTCTCCTTATACCATCCTCCCCTCCGAATGGGATGAAAGACGATCGGCCATCGCGACCTTTTCCCATCTTCCCGAAAGAAGACAACGACTCCTGTCGATACGCGATTTCATCCGCCGCGATCTGGAACGGCTCGTCACGATCGAACGCGGCATGGAAAACAAAGGATTCTCCTACACTGTCGACGACATCGTCGACGAATTCAACCGCTTCACCAACTCCTACTCGCTGTTCAACTTCATGACCGATTGCATAGCTCGTTTCCGCACCAACGGCAAGATACGCACCGCCGAGACCTATACCTCCACGCTCAACAGCTTCCGGAAATTCCGCAACGGCAAAGACATCATGATCGATTGCCTCACGTCAGACATTATGGAAGACTATGAGGCGTGGCTACGCAAGAAAGGCATCTCCCCCAACACCGTCTCATTCTATATACGCATACTCCGCGCCGTCTATAACCGCGCCGCCGAACATGACCTGATCGAAAACCGACATCCCTTCAGACATGTCTACACGGGCATAGGCAAGACCGTCAAAAGAGCTCTTCCTCTTGCCAAAATCAAGGAAATCAAGAGCCTCGACCTCTCCAATCTCAAATCACTCGATTTTGCCCGCGACATGTTCATAATGAGCTTCTACCTCCGCGGCATGAGCCTAATCGACATGGCATTTCTCCGGAAGGAGGATCTGGCACGGGGACGCATCTCATACCGACGCCGCAAAACAGGCCAGCGGCTGGTTATCGAATGGACCGAAGAGATGCAGCATATCCTTGACAAATATCCGGAAAATGAAAGTCCCTATCTGCTGCCGATAATAAGAAAGAAGAAAGCGAACGAAAGATCGACCTATCGTAATGTGGGCTACAACATAAACCACGCACTTAAAAAAATAGCGGATATGGTGGAAATCACCATTCCGCTGACTCTATATGTCGCCCGTCACAGCTGGGCCTCCGCCGCCAGAGCCAAAGGCATACCCATGCGCGTCATCAGCGAAGGAATGGGCCATGATTCGGAAGCCACCACTCAGATCTATCTGGCAAGTCTTGACACGGATGACGTTGACCGTGCCAACAGTATCATAATCCACAGCCTTTGATATCCAAATCTCTTTTTAAGAGAGCCTATAAAACAGGTGCAAAGTTATAAATTTTCTGTTAAACAACATAATTCTGAAAAAGAATTTTGTCATTTTTTAAGATTTGCAATACTATAAAAATTACACTGTTTTGCATCCAGAATTCGCAGTCTCAATTTAATATACTGTCAATCTGCTTGTTATCCTGCATCCAAATCTCTTAAAAAGAGAGGCTGATTTATAGAAAACTTACCAGTTTTAAATCATTCCCTGCTAACACGATTGGATGCCTGGGGACATCAGACGATTCTTTTCGACGCCTACTCGCAATATACTGATTTACAATAGTATACATTCGCAAGCAGGATTAAAGGCTATTGCCTCGACTCAACTTACCCCACTTTCCGACCTCCCCTTTCAGGCACAGGTCTTCCCCCTTTTCCCTATATCATAATACCATCCCACAACAATAACATCCGACTACTAACTGTCGGCCGATAATAAAATGAAAAATAAATTAAAATCCTCGCTTTTCGCAGCCGGGCTTCTGATTCTAAGCTCATGCTCCGTACCCAAAGACGTGACCTATATGCAGGACGCCTACAACGGCGGCCTGATCGAGATAACGGAAACCGCCGACATCAAGGTGCGGCCCAATGACAAGATCTCGATAGTTGTCAATTCCAAAGATCCCGTACTCGCCGATCTCTTCAACCTCCCTGTCGTTTCCCGACGGGTTGGGGCGTCAAACAATTCCTCCAATAACAATCAGGCCGTATCGGCCTACACTGTATCTCCCGAAGGCGATATCGATTTCCCTGTTTTAGGCAAGATACATATCGCCGGCATGACCCGCAGCGAGGCTACGGAATATATAAAGCGCCGTCTCATATCGGAAGATCTTGTCAAGGATCCTGTCGTGACACTCGAATATGTCGACACCGGCATATCCGTCATGGGAGAGGTGAACCGTCCGGGACGCTACGAGATCAACAAAGACCGCATCAACATACTCGAAGCCCTCACTCTGGCAGGCGATCTGACCATCTCGGGAAAGCGCGACAACGTGCTTGTCGTCAGAGAAGAAGGCAACCGGCAGTACACCTATCGTGTCGACCTCACCAACGCCAACGCGCTTTACTCCTCGCCGGTCTACTATCTGCGTCAGAACGACATAGTCTACGTCGAGCCCAACAACATGAAAAAGCGCTCCACCACCGTCAACGGCAACAACGTACTCACAGCATCGTTCTGGGTGTCGATAGCCTCGCTCGCCACATCGATCGCCGTACTGATATTCAAATAAACCGAAAATCCTGACAACCAAATACATTTAGCGACATGGCACCGAAGCCTAAAGAAAAACAACCCAACATCGCCAACAACGTGCGGCTTGAAGACATATTCATGACAGGTCTGGGCAAATGGCCCTGGATACTCCTGTCGCTGGCGGTCTGCGTCTCGCTGGCTGTGGCCTATCTGCTCATGACACCTCCCGTCTACACGCGCACCGCTTCAATCCGCATCAAGGATGACTCAAAAGGGAAATCCACTTCGTCGGAACTTGACGGATTCTCCGATCTCGGCCTTTTTTCGTCAAACACCAACGTGCTTGACGAGATATCGCTGCTCGAGTCTAAAAACTTCATGGAGGAGGTTGTGAAACGTCTCGACCTCGACATCAGCTACACCGCCGACGGCAAATATCACACCGAAGTCCTTTATGGCGCGACTCTTCCGGTCAAGGTGACATTTCTCGACCTCCGCGATGAAAGCCCCGCGTCGTTCGACCTAAGCGTGGGTCCGGGCAATGAAATCACTCTCAGCCATTTTGAAGCCGAAGGGCGGACGTCCCCCCGCGCCGTCAAGGCGCATTTCGGCGAGACGTTGCGCACTCCGGCCGGCAAGATCATAGTCACTCCTTCCGACAGTTATGCGGAAGGGACGTCATATGATCTCCATGTCTCCAAGATGCCCCTCCGCTCGGCCGTTTCCGCATTCCGCTCGAAACTCAAGGTGGCGCTTAAAAACGAAAAAGGCAACGTTATCAACCTCACCTATGCCGACACCTCGACCGAACGCGCCGACGATGTGCTCAACACACTTATCGACGTCTACAACGAGAACTGGGTGCTCGACAAGAACCAGATAGCCGTCAGCACCTCCAACTTCATCAACGAGCGTCTCGGAGTGATCGAGAGCGAGCTGGGCAACGTAGACCATAACATCTCCTCCTACAAGAGCGCGCATCTGATCCCTGACGTCGACCAGGCGTCGAGCCTCTACATGGCGCAGAACAAGGAGACCTCCGACCGTCTCGTTGCACTCGGCACCGAACTGCAGATGACCCGCTACGTCAGAGCCTACCTCGCCAACGACGCCAACCGCAACCAGACCTTCCCGAGCAATGTCGGCATCAACAATCCCGGCATCGAGAATCAGATCGACACCTACAACACGAGACTGATCGAACGCAACACGATCGCCGCCAACTCGTCGGTCAAAAACCCCGTGGTGGCCGACCTCGACAAGCAGCTTGCATCGCTGCGCCACTCCATCCTGACAGCGGTCGACAACCATATCATCTCGCTCAATACGCAGATCTCCAATCTTGAGAAGAGCGAGCGTCAGACCACCTCGCGCATCGCCGCCAACCCCTCGCAGGCCCGCTACCTTCTTTCGGTAGAGCGCCAGCAGAAAGTGAAGGAATCGCTCTATCTCTTCCTGCTTCAGAAGCGCGAGGAAAACGAACTCTCGCAGGCCTTCACCGCCTACAACACGCGTGTCATCGANNCGGTGCCCACTTCTCCCGTCAGACGCAACGTCCTCGCCGTCTCCGTGCTGCTTGGACTTCTGATCCCCTTTGCCGTAATATATGTCAAAGAGGTCAACAACACCAAAGTGCGCGGACGCAAGGACATAGAGGATCTGACCGTACCCTTCCTCGGCGAGATACCGCTCGACAGAGAGAAGACCGAACATGCGGACGATCCGCGCGTAGTTGTCCACGAAGGCAACCGCGACGTGATGAACGAGGCATTCCGCGTGCTCCGCACCAACCTCGGCTTCCTGACTTCCAAAGAAAAGGGCAGCGTCATCATGGTCACCTCGTTCAATCCCGGCAGTGGGAAGACATTTCTGACCGTAAATACCGGCATATCCCTCGCCATCAAAGGCAAGAGCGTACTCGTCATCGACGGCGACCTGCGCCGCGGATCGGCATCGGCCTATGTCGGCTCCCCTAAAGAGGGTCTCAGCGACTACCTCGTAGGCAAGATCGACAATATCGGGGAAGTCATCGTGGCCGACACACTCCAGCCGGGACTCTCCTTCCTACCCATAGGCCGCATACCGCCCAACCCCACAGAACTTCTCGAGACACCCCGCTTCCGACATCTCATCGACACGGTCAGAAACGAATACGACTACGTATTCATCGACTGCCCGCCGATCGAGATAATGGCAGACGCGCAGATCGTGGAATCAGTCTCCGACAGGACGGTATTTGTGGTCCGTGCCGGACTCCTCGAACGCGCCATGGTGCCCGAACTCGAGAAACTCTATCAGGAGAAAAAATACAAGAACATGTCCATCATCCTCAACGGCACCGAGGCAGGAGGCCGCCGCTACGGCTATCGCTACGGTTATGGATACGGTTACGGGCATGGCTACGGCAAAGGTTACGGTTACGGCAATAACACAAAATAACGCTTATGACTTTCACCACAATCTGGATATACGCTTACGTCACAGTGTTTCTGGTGGTGGCCATCCTGACAGGATTCATCATCCCTCAGATATTGCTGATAGCGTTCCGTAAGAATCTTTTCGACGAGATGGATCCCCGCAAGATCCACAAAGGCGCTGTGCCCCGCANNATGCCCGCCATATTCTTCTCGATCCTGCTGATGTTCGGCATAAGCCGCCATTACATTCCCGACATGGTCGAGACAATGATAGGCGGATCGCTGACAAGCCTCTGCTTCATCGGCTGCGCCGTGATCATACTTTATCTAATAGGCATGACCGACGACCTGATCGGCCTGCGCTACCGCGCCAAGTTCGTGGCGCAGATCCTTGCGGCGTCGCTTCTCGTCGTCGGAGGGCTGCATATCGACAATCTGCACGGCTTTCTACTCATCGATCACATTCCGCTGATTGCCGCCGGCCTGGTGACAATACTTCTGACCGTATTCATCACCAACGCCATCAACCTGATCGACGGCATAGACGGTCTTGCATCGGGCCTGAGCGCGATAGCGTGTGCTTTCTTCAGCTATATATTCTTCAGAGCCGGACTTCACATCTACGCTCTGCTATCGCTCTCCACGCTCGGGGCACTCCTCCCCTTTTTCTACTACAACGTGTTCGGCGACGCACGGCGGCATCGTAAAATCTTCATGGGCGACACCGGCGCCCTGACCATCGGTCTGATCCTGAGCGTACTCAGCATACGCATCTGCGCGATCGAAATCACGTCCAACGGGATGAACCCTGCGGTGCTGGCGTTCGCGCCTCTGCTCATACCCTGTTTCGATGTGGTCAGAGTCTATCTTCACAGACTCCGCGAGCACCGCAATCCCTTTCTACCCGACAAGACGCACATCCACCACAAGCTTCTGGCGCTTGGCATGAGCCAGCGCGTGGCTATGCCTGTGATAGTGGGATCCAGTTTCCTTCTGACCCTCCTCAACTACATAGCCTCCTGCTACGTAGACATTACCCTACTCTTCGGCGTAGATCTCCTCGTCTGGATCATCGCCAATATCTTCCTCTCCCGCGCCATACGCCGCCGCGAGAGTAAAATTTGCGCATATTAATGTCAACGCCTAATAGAATTATAAAAAACACAGGATTCCTTTATGTGAGGACGCTTGCATCATTACTGCTAAGTGTCTTTACTACCCGATTTCTTCTTGAAGGTTTAGGAGTTGAAGACTATGGTTTATATAATGTCGTGGGTGGGGCAATATCGATGTTGGGGTTCATAAATGCTTCACTCAGCATTGTCACACAACGATTTATAAGTTATGCCGAAGGAGAAGGGGATAAAAATAAAATAATACGCATTTTCAATAATTCATTACTANNCCAACTCTCGCTTTAATCTCAGCTACCATTTTATTGGCAGCAGGCTTTTTCTTTTTCAACGGAATACTGAATATTCCACCTGGCAAACTATGGGATGCAATCTGGATATATGGATGTCTGATGTTCTCCACCGTATTCTCTATAACAGTAGTGCCCTATGAAGCTGAAATAAATGCCCATGAAAATATGCTGATATATGCAATCATAGGTGTATTAGATGTTGTCTTGAAGTTTCTCATAGCATTATGCATACTCTATTTACCTGCAGAGAAACTTATAACATATGCGATCTTAATGACTGTAGAGTCATTTTCTCTCAGACTTATAACACAGCTTTATTGCAAATGGAAATATAAAGAATGCCGCACAATCGCGATTAGAAAAAACCGAGACAATAAACTGATCCACGAAATGTTATCTTTTTCCGGGTGGAATCTTATCAACATTGGCACCGGCATGATCTCTTTATATGGCATGAATATAGTAGCCAACCATTATTTCGGCACCTCCATAAACGCAGCAATGGGAATTGCCACTCAACTTTCGGGAGTTATGATGGGATTGTCTGCAAACATGCTGAAAGCCGTAACTCCTGTTATAGTAAAATCAGAAGGAGGACAAAAGCATGAGCAAATGTTGAAATACACCTATGCCAGTTGTAAATTCTCATATTTGATTTTTGCATTTACCTGCATTCCGGTAATTTTTTATATTAAACCCATATTATCTCTTTGGCTGACAAAAGTTCCGGAATGGACCCCCATTTTATGCATCATACTAATTATATCAACATTAGTCGAACAATGGACGGTCGCACTTTATCACAGCATCATGGCTGTAGGAAAGGTAAAGTATTATAATATAACAAAATCTCTAAGCAATATTTTACCTTTAGGGATC
>DAAV01000036.1:10698-14068 GCA_001701295.1 Bacteroidales bacterium H10 | reverse complement strand
CATAAACTGGGGGATATGTAAAAGTTTAATTGGTGGAATTGTAAATATTATTTATTCAAAACAACTTATAGACCTCAGTATAGAAAAATATTGTAAAATGGTTTTATTTCCCACAATAATTTGTTCCGTAATATCCTCTTTAATTTTTCTTATATTATCAAAAATCAACATCCCATGGTTACTCAGCCTGTTGATGGGAGGAGTGACTACAATTCCTATATATTATTCGCTGGGACTTAATAAGAACGAACGTTCTCAAGCATCTTCATTAATACCTTTAATTAAATGATTTTATTAAAAAAAATTTTAGGAAGTCTGGAAGCACGATTATGCCAACCCTTCTTGAATATATGGAGAACCGTGTATTTTAATTTTCGGACTTTACCTTTTTCTCAGGCAATTAAATTTCCCATTTACATATATGGCAATATGCATTTCTTTATGTTAAATGGTAATGTCGACATTAAATCGGACAAACTGAAACGGGGAATGATAAAAATAGGGATAAATGGAGATTCTTTTTCATTATCGGACGGTAGCGGTTATATTCAGATTTCATCAAAAAAATCTCGAATTATCTTCGAAGGGCCCTGCAGGATTGCTTTGAATTCTAAAATCAGAGTTGTAAACGGAATCCTGAAATTTGGCCCATATACCAGAATTGGCTCAGGAACAAAGATAATATGCAATGGAGGGAAAATTTCTGTGGGAGCACACACCGGAATAACCTTTGCCTGTACGGTCATGAACAGTAGTTTTCACTATATATATGACTCTGAAAAATGTCAATACAATAATAGGACAAAAAATATTACAATCGGACAGCGCAACTGGATAGGAAATCAGACCACTATTTTAGGAGGTACTATAACTTCTGATGACACTATTGTAGGCTCAGGAAGTCTATTGAATTCTTCATATTTGAAATATGCCGAAAAAAATGTGCTCTTGGCGGGTCGTCCTGCAAAAGCTGTCNNTCTCACCCAAGATAGAAGTAAAAGTTTCGGAACTTTTTAAAAATAATGATCTCGAGTTCATATCTTCTCCCGAGTTTATAGATAACCCAGAGGACATCATTATTGAAATGTAATTCTTATTTAGCAGTATGGAAATACGGGATATTATACTGAAAGGTCTTAGAAAAACATATCGTGCCATTGCCAATCCTAAATTTGAAAATCCCAACTGTGAGATGGATCGGCAATTAGCGAATAATATGATCTATGAACTTTTAAGCCAACCCAAACCTTGTATGATCAGTCGCTTTGGCACGGGAGAGATTGGCATTGTTAATAATTATCTTACCTCCCACAGTAAGATTTCATTATGGTGCAAATGTATAGATTATATAAAGGACAATACAGGTTTGCCATGGTGGGACAAGATAGTCTATAAGTCCATGCGACTTAATGCCGGTATTTTTCCTGAATCTATAGAGACTCTTGATAGATTTTCGGAAAGATATCTGCAAGATATTCCTGAAATAGATTTGCTTGGTTCATTCAACTATACAGAAAGGTTCATGCCGTTACGCAATGATGTCATTAATGTACATCTGGAATGTCTTTATCCTTTTTTCGTTGAACAACCTTGGACGCGCATACTTGAGGGCAAAAGAGTACTTGTAATACATCCTTTCACTGAAACAATTAAATATCAACACACCCGGCATAAATTACTATTTGACAATCCTTTGATTTATCCTTCATATGAGCTCTATACTATTAAGGCAGTACAGTCAAATGCAGGCGGCGAAGTTCCATTCGCAGACTGGTTCGAAGCACTCAAATGGATGGAGGATAAAATCTCAAAAATAGATTTTGATTTTGCAATTATAGGTTGCGGGGCCTATGGGCTTCCAATTGCCGCTCATATAAAAAGATTGGGAAAAAAAGCCATTCACCTTGGGGGTGGCTCACAACTGTTATTTGGAATCCAGGGTAAACGTTGGGATAATAATGGATACCATTGGGNNAGATACAAATTACAGCAGTCTATACAATGAATATTGGACTAGAGCTAATAAAAATGAAACTCCAAGTTCCGCAGCAAAAGTAGAGGGAGCATGTTATTGGTGATGTGTTATTGATGGATACATATAATTACATACTGGCAACAATAATAATTGACGGCATATATCTTTGGAGGCTTCTGAGTCAGAAACAGTACAGGATGGTGCTTCCATCGACAACTGCATGCCTCACTTGGTTTATCGCAACCTTATTGATGTATANNCACGGAACTTCCAGAAATAAGATATAGGGAAGTAGCTCCTTTTATTTTCGGCATGAATCTGTGCGCTATTATATGTTTTACTTTGGTCCATGAATTAAGACCGCGAACATACAGGAGCGAACTTATTACAAGTGGAGAAACTCTTGAAATGTGCGAAAAAATACTTACACAATATCGCTGGATATTATGGGTATGTGTAGNNCATCTATTTTCTCTCTTTAGGAATTAAGTTAACATCATTCTCGGATTATCGTATAATGGCATTGACCGTTGAAAAAGTCGGATATGCCGCCTTGGCAAAACGTATCGGAGGGCATATAGGTGTTCTTGGTGCTTTTTATCTATTTATCTTAGGATATAAACAAGCTCAGACAGAATTGGATTTTAAAGAATTTTTAAAATGCATCCTAATGTATGCCTGTGTAAATTTATCCGTCGGTGGACGTGCATGGTTGATCGCCTCCTTACTACCTTATGCCTGTGGATTCTTTTTAGGAAATTCAGAAGGGGCTGAAACTAATAGAACTGAATTAAAAAAACTCGGTATGGTCTTTCTCATAGCCATAAGTAGCTTCTCCATCCTTGGGAATCTCCGTAGCGAGGCAAGCTATCAAAAATCATTTCTTGAAAAATTCTTATATTATACAGATGGCCCCAAAATGGCAAATCTGGTGCTTAACACCTTTCCCACAGGCACATATGATCTGGAATATGGACAAGCAAATTTTATGTCTTTTATAAAGACCTCTGAAATGACAAAATCATTCAACGCATCCATAAAAGACGATATCGGCCTTTCCGTTACTGTAAGAAGCACGATACCAGCATTATATTACGATTTCGGATATACGGGAGGCATTATAATGTGGGGAATATTATGCGGACTATTGGAATGGATATGTCTCAATTTAAGAGACAAAGGGACACTGTTTTCTCTGTTATTATTTTCCGTTTGTGCCATTATACCATTTCAATCTCCCATTGGAGGAGTATTTGTATTGGCTATGCCTTCTTTTGAATGGCTGTTCCTTCTATGGATCTTACGAAAATATATATTCACTAATTATATACCGAAACTTATTCCGTACCATACCAGATGATTTCAAAAAGCTTATTAGAAAAAATCAAACATTCT
>DAAV01000036.1:9382-10682 GCA_001701295.1 Bacteroidales bacterium H10 | reverse complement strand
GAAACGGTTCTCTTGCATACAATACGATTTTTGGTCATCATAATATAGTTTATAACAATACTCTTCTTGTCAATGTCAAAGTAGACGACTACACATACATTGGTGGTGAGTCCAAGATTCAGAATACATCTATTGGAAAATTTTGCAGTTTAGGACCAGAACTACGAATAGGTCTTGGAAGACACCCAATCCATTTAAAATCTACATTTCCAGGTTTCTATTCTGATAATCATGGATACTATGGCGTTGACAAAGAATATGATAATGAAGAGTCCTCATATTTGCCCGTAAAAATAGGAAATGATGTATGGATCGGGACAAGAGCTATGATACTCGATGGTGTGACAATCGGAGATGGAGCTATTGTAGCCGCCGGTGCTGTTGTCACAAAAGATGTTCCTCCCTACGCTATTGTAGGTGGTGTTCCTGCGAAAATAATAAAATACCGCTTCGATAAGCATGAAATTGGAAGGATGCTTGAGACAAAATGGTGGAATAATGAGAAATATCATCATAAATAATTTTATAATTTGCAATGAGAATATTTATAACACATTTATGTCCAAAAGATAAGATAATTGAATACGGATTTTCTTTATCTGCAAGCTATTTTAATTACAATCTTATAGAGGGTGGAGGATTTGACAAGATTTATTCGATATATCCGGGATTTGCAGGTGCCAGAGTCAAAGAAATAGACAATGATATATTTGAGGCGGTCTATAGTCCTTGGAGATATAAAAAGGGAATACGACAAAAATTAGCACGGTTTATCGAACAGATAAAAATATTCAAAAAGATTCCACGNNGAAATCAAATGTTTGGTTTTATAATGTCACCACCCTTAATCTTTTGCTAATATTCCTGTTGAAATGGGTTAAGCCATCGTGCAAGTTATTTGTGATTATGCTTGATTACGCTCCAGATGAAGCATTCCATAAATTTGCGCTTAGATTTATCAATAGAATGCATGGTAGGATATGTCTTTCGAATTATAAAGGATTTAATTCAAAGAATTCAGTATGTCTGCCCGGGGTTATTCCGATAGAGAACAATANNATCAATAGAACCGGTTTTTTTTCTTTCGGGAGCTTTAAAAGAAAATATCACCATGCTTGGAATGATTCTGGATGCTTTTGCGGAGATGCCTGATTGCATATTACATATCTCAGGTATTTTGTGTGATCATAAGGAAAAATTATATGAATATACATCCCGATATCCCAATATAATTTTTCATGGGAAAATGCCATATGAAGACTTTGAATCACTTCTTTATTCCATCCCATTTTCTTTAAAT
>DAAV01000036.1:7770-9347 GCA_001701295.1 Bacteroidales bacterium H10 | reverse complement strand
ACAATAGAATTATAATATCAACGATTAAATATCCTCAACTAAAGGATTTTAATTATTTTTATGTTGGGAGTACTAAAGAAGAATTCAAAGCATCCATTCAGTCTATTTTAAAGCGACCAACAGATGAACTTATGAAATACGCCAATCAAGGCGAACGGGCATTCGAACTGTTTAATGCAAAAAAATGGTTCAATATAATGGGTGAACTTGAAAAATCTGACAGTTATGAAAAATAAATATTTTTATCCCAAACTTTCAAATACAGATTTAGGAATAATTAGAATCGGTGGGCCAGGACTGGCGAATTGCATGTTTTTTGCCTCAAAAGCATACATAAGATATATAAATGAAGGGGGAAGATATATTTCACCCACATGGAATAAGTTCAGTATCGGACCATATATTAGAAAAGAACGGGATAAAAGGGGTTATATGCGGATATTCAATAATTTCGGTGTATGTGGATTCCGTAAAATCCTATTTATCATGCTAAATAAATTAGGCATGATAAAATGTGAGATTTTTAGCGAATTAGGCGATTATTTTACAGATTTACAACCATATCAGAAAGAAATAGCCTCATTCTTCAGAAATATTGTCTATCCTCAAACAATTGCCAAGGTTGATGGTAACAAATTAAAAGATTCCGTAGCAATACACGTAAGACTGGGAGATTATCCCGCTGCCTACAGAATATCCATTCAATGGTACAAAAAAATAATCTTGGAAATATTAAATAATAATCCTACTCAGCGATTCATATTGTTTTCCGATGGAAGTAACGAAGAACTTAAGGAACTTCTTTCAATATCAAATGTTGATCGAGTTTTTTTTGGAAATGCTTTTGCTGATATGTGGGCCATATCCAAATGCAAAATGTTAATTGCGGCAGATTCTACATTCTCGGCGTGGGGAGCTTTTTTAGGTAATATTCCTATCATATTTAACAAGAGACATTTTCCCCCTGTCTATTCTACAGATTCAAATAAAGAGATAGTTACTGGGGAAACTCTATCAATATCGGATAGTTTTCTAAAGAAATACTTATGAATATCGTATTCTTTAATCTGGCAGTCATGCCTTATCATGTAGCCGTCTTCAGGGCTTTGATTTCTAAGGGATATAACTGTATAGTTTATTGGTATGGGAAAGCTCCTAAAACAAAGTACCGGGCTCCCGAAATAAAAGGATTACAATTATTCAACCGATTTGATTTCAAAAATGCGTCAGAATTATTTAGGCATTCCCAACAATTTGATCCGCATGTGATAGTCTGTAGCGGCTGGGTAGATAAAGTATATAATAAGACATGCCGAATATATCGAGGAAAAAAGGTTCTCACAGTAGCGACCTCCGACACTCAATGGAGTGGAGGGAAGCAATGGATAAACAGACTTTTAGCACCCTTACGTCATAAAAAATATTTTGATTATATCTGGGGAGCAGGAATACTTCAATTTGATTATGCACGCAAGTTAGGCTTTTCACCAGACAGAATATTAATGAATTGTTTCGCAGGGGATATTGACACTTTCTCAAAAGTATCGATAGAAGATAAAATCATATCTTATCCAAAA
>DAAV01000036.1:1617-7745 GCA_001701295.1 Bacteroidales bacterium H10 | reverse complement strand
ATGGGCTTCAATCGAAGATAAAAAAGGCTGGGAACTTGAATTAATCGGAGAGGGTCCTTTAAAAGATTTTTTCAGAAATGAATATCCTGATGTTATAATCAAAGACTTTATGTCGCAATCAGAACTTGCAGAGGAAGCACAAAAAGCAGGTTGTTTTGTTATACCCTCTCGTTTCGAGCCTTGGGCTCTGGTGATACAGGAATTTGGTGCGGCAGCCTTACCCATAATTGCTACACGACAGTGTGGAGCAGCCAGACATTTCGTTCTTAACAGGCATAATGGTTATATAATTGATTCTGACCAAATCTATGATCTTAGAAATGTAATGTTAGAGATCATAAACCTGAATAAGGAGACATTGTTGGAGATGGGTAAAAAAAGCAGACAAATGGCGTTCTCATCAACACCTGATATCGTAGCGGATACATTGATCAGTATTTTGGATTAGAAAATCCTTACTCTCATTTTCAATTTAATTTATTTAACTTTATCAATCTATGAATTGGGAATTAATAAATAAGATCAGGCGTTTCTGTCGGACAAGTTGGATTAAATCGATATATTTTAACTTTTCAATGCTACCTTTTGCTCAAGCAATAAGAATGCCGATAATTCTCTCCAGATATACATATTTTTATTCATATTCAGGCCATATTCGTCTTACCTCTCCAGCAAAATTCGGGATGATTCGTTTCGGATATTTCGGAGAAGATGTAATTACCCCTAAAGATACCAGAACTCTCTTGCAGATAGAAGGCGATTTGATATTATCTTCTAATGTACATTTTGGTAACGGAGTTATAATCAGAATTGAACCAAACGCACAACTCGAAATTGAGACAAATGTAAAAATAAGCAATAAAACAAAAATTATATGTTATGACAACATCAGGATCTGTCATGATACACGAATTGCATGGGAATGTCAGATAATTGATACTACATTTCATTACATGAGAAATATAGTAACCAATACTGTCTCTGATCTCACATCTCCAATTGTTATAGGGGCTCATAATTGGATAGGCAATCGTGTCAATGTCATGAAAGGAGCGATAATACCTGATTATACTATAGTTGCCGCAGGCAGTCTATGCAATAGGCATTATAGCCATGATGAAAAATCTTTAATTGCTGGTACCCCCGCAAAATTAGTAAAGTCAGGAATATACAGATGTCTGGATCAAGAAGAATCGGAAATAAGACAGGCAAAAGGATTAGCTTGATTGCTGTAATATTTAAACTCCTGTTTTTCTCATTATATAAATTCCTTGGCGAAATAATATGAAAATTTTGCAGACTATCGGAGGGTTCGGAGCGAAATCGGGTGGTACATCAACGTGCACCTATGAACTTCTGTCTGCTATGAATCGTCTGACAGGCACTTATAAAATCGAATTGTTGGCTCCCGATGTCTCGGATGCCAGTGACATTATAATGGGACGCGGTGAAAAATGGCTTAATATCATGCCCAATGATTATATGACCCCACTATTTTTATCGCGACACATGTCAGATTTTCTCAAAAACTCCGACTATGATATATATCATACTAATGGGATGTGGATGCATATCAATCATATTTCCTGTTCTGTCGCACGGGCCAAGGGAAAACCATATCTCATCACCCCACACGGAATGCTTTACCCCGAAACTTTAGCAAGAAGTTATTGGAAAAAATGGCCGATGCTAAAGTTGTGGTTCACGCGTGATATCAGAGGAGCATCCTGCATCCATGTGACTTGTGAGGATGAAATGACACATTTACGCTCTTTTGGATATAAAGGGCCAGTCGCATTGATAGGAAATCCGGTAGCAGTACCTGATTATACTTTTGACTTATTCAGAACTAATGTCAAAAAAACAGATCCCTTCCACTGCATTGCTTTTTTGGGAAGATTACATCCCAGAAAAAAGGTTGAAAATATCATTCGGGGAGTCTCTCTGTCAAATCACAAGCCTGACATATTCATAATCGGTAAAGGAGATGAGGAATATGAACATTTTTTAAAATCCGAGACAGTCAGACTCGAATTATCTGACAGAGTCCACTTTATGGGTTTTCTCAAGGGCAAGGAGAAATTCGAGAAATTGGCAAACGTGGATGCCTTGTTCGTACCGAGTGATATGGAAAATTTTGGTATGATCATTCCTGAAGCATTGATTGTCGGAACTCCTGTAATCGCTTCTCTCGGGACACCGTGGAAAACATTAAATACAGAACAATGCGGATGGTGGAGCGATAATTCTCCGGAATCAATTGCCAAAATGATTGATGAATTATATTCTCTATCTATTGAAGAACATAATGCTATGGGAAAACGAGGTCGTGATTATATCTTGCAAACCTATGCCTCTGACGCGATAGCCAGACAAATGCTTGAACTATATAAATGGATTCTTGACAAGACTGATAAACCTGATTTTGTATATGACTGAGCCTTATGTAAATCATCTTGGCCGCAGACATCAGATCATACGTCTGATATGGGGATTTGTTTGGAATGTGGGCGCCAAATGGTTACCTCGTTCCATCGGATCGGGATGGAAGAGATTTCTACTCAGAGCATTCGGTGCAAGAATCGCTTCGACTGCCGTTGTCTATTCTTCCGCTAAGATATATTATCCCGCTAATCTTATCATGGATGATTACGCATGTCTCGCCTCTGAGGTAGATTGCTATAATGTGGCACCGATACATATCGGAGCCTTCGCGACAGTAAGTCAAGGAGCATTTCTGTGCACCGCCTCGCATGACATCACTTCCCCGAGACATGAACTCATAACATCCCCGATTAAAATCGGCCACGAAGCATGGATCGGGGCAGATGCATTCGTTGGCATGGGTGTGACAATCGGCGAGGGAACTGTGGTGGGTGCGCGTGCAGCCGTCTTCAAGGATGTCGAATCTTGGGCTGTTGTAGGAGGTAATCCGGCTAAATTCATTAAAAAACGTATTATTAAAAATGCTTGATCTTTCGGTTATTATTCTTACCAAAGACGAAGAACTTCATATCGGACGCTGTCTTGACAACATAAGTCCGATAGCTAAAGAAATTTTTATCGTCGACAGTTTTTCTACTGACCGAACTCTTGAAATTGCCATGACATACCCCAATGTCAGGATTTTACAGAACAAATGGGTCAACAATTACGCTTATCAGTTCAACTGGGGACTGAAGAACGCGCCAATTACCGGCAAATGGATTCTGAGACTGGACGCGGATGAGTATCTGCTTCCCGAACTGATCGAAGAGATAAAAGACAAATTGCCGCATATGCCTGATAATGTATCGGGAATCTCTTTTAACAGGCGCCATATTTTTATGGACAAATGGATGAAAAGAGGTATATATCCGGTAACATTGCTCCGTCTCTTCAGATATGGCCACGGAATGTGTGAACAACGCCTGATGGATGAACATATACAGATCACCAAAGGTGAATGTATAGTTTTTGAAAACGATTTCTGTGATCACAATCTAAATAATCTTTCTTGGTTCTGCCATAAACATGTGAATTATGCGGTGCGTGAAGCCGCTGATCTGATTGATATAGAGTTAGGCCTCACCGGAGCGGCAGCTACCGACAAAGACAAGGTCATCAACAGCCAGGCCGAGGCCAAAAGGATGAAAAAACACCGTTATGCGCGCCAGCCGCTATTCTGGCGTGCGGCCGCTTATTTCCTTTATCGCTATCTTCTTAAAGGCGCATGGCGCGACGGCAAGGAAGGTTTCATCTTCTCTTTCATACAGGGATGGTGGTACCGCACACTCGTCGACGCCAAAATATTTGAAATCAAAAAAAGATGCGGGAATGATCCGGCCCGTATCCGCCGGCTTCTCGAATCCGAATATAACATCAGTTTCAACGACTGATTCTTGCCATAATTCTTTCACCGAACTTATTGCTGATTAAACCCGATTCCACGCTCCGAAGTAAATTCTGACACTCCGGACCGGGGGTCATAATCCCTTTTTTCAATGAAAATATCGATTATCACGGTTGCTTACAACAGTGGTGCGACCCTTCGCGACACTATGCGAAGCGTTCTGTCGCAGAATTATCCTGATTGGGAACATGTCATAATTGACGGCAATTCGACTGACAACACTCTGGAAATCATCCGCGAACTTGAGCCGGAATACCAGGGACGGCTCAAGTGGATCAGCGAACCTGACAAGGGTCTTTATGACGCTATGAACAAAGGTGTCGCCCTGGCCACGGGCGATGTGATCGGAATCCTGAACTCGGATGACTTTTATTCTTCGCCGGAAGTTCTTACATCCGTAGCCCGGACTATCCGTGAGGAAAATGTCGACGCCGTATTCGGCGACATCCATTTTGTCAATGATTCGGATCTCGGCAAGTGCGTGCGCTATTATTCGTCGCGGTTCTTCTCGCGCTGGACAATGCTTATGGGCTACCAGCCGGCTCATCCGTCGTTCTACTGCCGGAAAGAATGCTATGAGCGTTTCGCNNAGCCGCCGATTTCGAACATATGTTCCGGCTGATATACATACACCGCATACGCACCCATTACCTGCCGATCGATTTCGTGACGATGCGTACGGGCGGAGCCTCCACCAACGGCATAGGCAGTCACCGCCGCATCATAGTAGACCACCACAAGGCTTTTGCCAAGCATCGCATCCGCCTCGGCTATGGTCTTGACTTCATGCGATATCCGCTCAAAGTCGGTGAAGTCATAATCTCGCGGGTGCTCCCATTCTACAGTTCAGCAGCAAGAAAACGGCTGAACAATTCTTACCGGACTGCCGAATCATGACCCGCAGGATTCTGAAAAGAATGCTGGTCTCAGCCGCTGTCTTTTTGGCGGGGGCGAATGCAGCCGTTCCGGCTCAAGCCGGAGAACTCGACTTCTTCCTGGGTGCGCAGTTCAATTTCCGCGACATCAATTACAACAACCGTGTCTTTGACGTGCTGGTCAATCTCACGCCGGGAGCGAAGTGGCGGTTCGGCGACCGCTGGGAGGTGGCTGCGCAGGCTCTCGTGCCGGTAGTGAACCAGTATGGCGAGCGGTACAGTCATGTGCGTCTGAATGTGGCGTCGGTGTCGAAACAGTTCGGCTTTTTCGGCCGCTGGCGGATGAAGGTCAGCGCCGGATGGTTCGCATACGAGCGCTATGGTCTCGACATCAAGAACATGGTGGTGATCAACGACTGGCTTGCAATGACGGCGCAGTTCGGACTGACGGGATACTGCTCGATGGCCTACGGCCTTGAGGGGAGCGCGCCTGAAAGGATCACGGCCATCGCCGGTCCGGAATTTTATCTGCACAAGTGGAACACGCAGTTCTCGCTGCGGGGCGGACGATTCGTCTATGAGGACTATGGCGTGGTGGCGGAGGCGATGAGACATTTCAAGCATGTATCGGTCAGCGTGTACGCCTCATACAGCAATATCGGCCGCGAAAACGCGGGCTTCCGCATCGTGGCGATGCTCCCTCCCTACACCAGAAAGAAACGCAAGGTCAATTTCAGACCGGCAAGCAATTTCCGGCTTACCTACAGCATGGAGGCGGATTCTTATGCCAACTACAATTACATGACCGATCCGGAAGAAAATGAACGCGAGGGATGGTTCGACCATGATCTTATCCCCTGGGGACCGGACAGCGCTTTCTCTGATTTCAAGTATGTGGAACCCGCGCCGAAGGCAAAAAAGGTGAAGAAATGATCAGACTGACTGTTATCGCGGCGATTCTTTCGCTGGTCTCCTTTTTTGCATCCGCCCAGCTCTATACCGGCATGTCGGGACTGATACATGTGCCTTCGGCCGAGATGTTCGAGGCCGGTGAGGCCCAGATAGGAGCCTATTACATGAACCGGCATTTTCTGCCGGGATCAGGCAATCCCGAACTCAAAGGATTCAAGTATGACGGGAAAGGATATGACACGGTCGATTTTTACGCGTCGATCACGCCTTTCAGCTGGATTCAGATCGGCTACGCATTCACGCTCGAAAAGCATCTGATAGAGGGCTATGACAAACCGGGCTACAATATGAAAGACCGTTATATCTCGCTTAAAGTGCAGCCGCTCGGGGAAGGGAAATGGTACCCGGCGGTGGCTCTCGGGGCAAATGACTTTCTGAGTTCGGCTACA
>DAAV01000036.1:0-1535 GCA_001701295.1 Bacteroidales bacterium H10 | reverse complement strand
GACTACCGATATTCGCCCAACGAATATTTCCGGAAGTGGAACGGTGTGGTCGGCGGCCTCGCATGGCGCCCGCGCGGTTTCAGGAAATTGTGCGTCATGGCGGAGTGGACCGGACATGAAGTGAACATCGGCGCCGATATTCTGCTCTGGAGGCATCTCTTCATCCAGACGGCCATGGTGGGCTGCCGCTATTTCACCGGAGGAATCAGCTACCGCGTAAACCTATTTTAAAATCAATCATATAAATCATATAAATTAACCCTTTTAACACACAAAGCAATGAAGAAAATTCTTATCTATGGAATGCTGGCATTTCTCGGAGTGTCACTCTCTGCTTGTCACAAACACCACGATCCGTCGTACGACGATGTGACTCCTCCTGAAGTCGCAATCGCTCCCAACACTCTGTCGGGTATCGTGACCGACATGCAGGGCAACCCGATCGCAGGCGCGACGGTAAGACTCGGAAGCGAATCTGCCACTACAGGCGAGGACGGCGTCTACGAGTTCGGCAATGTGACCGAAGGCACTTATACACTTTCGGCTTCGGCCAAGGACATGTTCGAGGCAACCGGGAGTCTGACCGTGGACAAATCTGCCACCACGCGCCATTACGTATGGAACGCCACTCTGGCTCGCGTCAACAAGACTTCTTTCAACGTGACTGTGGCCGACGGAGGCCAGGGTCAGGTGGAATCTGACGCTCTCAAGGGCAACGACGAGGGAAAGGTGGACATCTCTGTCAATGTGCCCGACAATGTCGTGCCGGAAGACACCGAGATCTCGATCACTCCTATCTATACGGAGGCAAGCGCATCGGTGAGAAGCGCAGCTGAGGAAGAGACTCTTCTCATCGGCGCGACTTTGGCGTGCAGCGATCCCTCGCTCTCTCTGTCGCAGGACATCGAGCTGACTTTCGCTCTCGACTCAAGTATCGCCTCGAGCGTGACAACCAAGAAATATGTAAACGGCCGGTGGGTGGAAGCGCCCCACAGCGTGACCGACGGCAATGTGGTGATCTCGACCCGCGATTTCACTTCATACGGCATCTTCCTCAAGGTCAACGTGTCCACGACGCTGTCGACTGAAAAGCTCCTCTTCGCTCAGTCTGAATGGGACAACCTCTACGGCCGCACCGACATGAATGTGGAGGAAGCCTCTTTCTCTTACAAACTCGGCACACAGATCACCTCGAAGGCCACCAACAAGCTCGAGGGTCTGCTCATCGAGCACCTCGCACGCCTCTTCGGCGCCACTGTCACCGAGGCACAGGGTTCGTATCCCATCAATGTGACCCTGCCTGTCGGCACGGCGCTGACCGTAGAGGGCGCGCAGGAGCGTTCGGACGTAACTGTAAGCGCGAACTCGAAGAGCGTNNCGGGAACTTCCTACGGCACTGTCAACGTGCGTGTCACCACCTACAACCGCAATCATAACGGCGGCGGTTCCTCTCTGCCGGGACAGGGATAACCCGACGGCACTGACATCAATATCAATAATAAGTAACTGGTCAAAATTATTTTAATGTTTGTTCG
>DAAV01000141.1:34937-35073 GCA_001701295.1 Bacteroidales bacterium H10 | reverse complement strand
AAAGGGGAGTGGAATCTCAATGATGTGGATTTCAACGAACTTCAGAATTCTCAGGCTACTCTCGTGTTCGGTCAGATGAATGAACCGCCGGGTGCCCGTCTCCGTGTGGCACTTTCCGGTCTGACTGTGGCTGAGA
>DAAV01000141.1:19997-34821 GCA_001701295.1 Bacteroidales bacterium H10 | reverse complement strand
AGATGGGTGCTCTTCAGGAGCGTATCACATCGACCAAGAACGGATCAATCACCTCTGTGCAGGCCATATATGTGCCGGCCGATGACCTTACCGACCCCGCTCCGGCGACTACGTTCTCGTTCCTGGATGCGACTACGGTGCTCTCTCGTAAGATCTCGGAGCTCGGTATCTATCCTGCGGTCGATCCTCTGGATTCCACATCGCGGATTCTTGACCCCAATATCGTGGGCGAGGACCATTACAATACGGCTCAGGCTGTCAAACAGCTTCTTCAGAAATACAACGAGTTGCAGGATATAATCGCGATTCTCGGTGTAGACGAGCTTTCCGACGAGGACAAGCAGGTCGTTACCCGTGCGCGCCGCGCTCAGCGTTATCTGTCGCAGCCTTTCCATGTGGCAGAGCAGTTCACAGGTCTGCCCGGTGTGATGGTGCCGCTGGCAGAGACCATACGCGGATTCAAGATGATTCTGTCGGGCGAGCTTGACTATCTGCCTGAGCAGGCATTCCTCAATGTCGGAACAATCGACGAGGCTATCGCGAAAGGCGAGGGCATGCTCAAGGATGTCAAGTAAAAATATGACAATGTAAAAGTCCTTTCACATCAATAATATTTCAGCAATGACACTCGAAATTATATCAGCTCACGAAGTGACTTTCAGCGGTGAGGTGACTTCGGTCACATTGCCAGGAGAACTCGGATCTTTCACTGTCCTCAAAGACCATGCTCCTCTCATCTCTGTCCTTGTCAAAGGCAAGATGAAATATACCGGTCCGAAAGGAGAGGTAGAGGAACTTGAGATAGCCGGCGGTCTGGCTGATGTTAACAATAATGTAATTTCTGTCTGTGTCTACTGATTGTCTAACGGTTGAATTGACACGTCTATAATAAATTTTGAACAAGATGTCGAAATCTCATATATACCCGCTTTTAAATTTTCTTGCCGGGAAAAGACGCAATCTGGTGGGAGTGCTCATGGCTTTCCTTATCTGTGCGCCTTCCGTATCTTATGCCGCCGGCAGCGAAGAGGGAGAAAGCCTGGATGTGAAGGGTATCATTTTCGAGCATTTGGGTGACGGTTATGGATGGGAAGTTCCCTTTTCCCATACGGACAGGATTCCGTTGCCGGTAATTGTGCGTTCGGAAGATCACAATTGGTTCTGTTTTTCTTCAGCCGGTCTGACAGATAAGACGGAAACTATTGATCACGAGACCGGCGAGAGACATCATGGTCTCGAACCTATAGTCAAGACAATAGTCCGCGACGGGAAGACATACAGATTCCTTATAGCTCATGTAAGTAACAATAAGGATAAGGTTGTCGAGATATTCGATCTCACTCCGGCCGATGAAAAAGATCTTGAGGCCAAACTGGCGGATGTCAGAAAGACCGGAGATGTGGATCTCGGAGCACAGGTTATCGACGGATATGTATATTATGACGGCAAGTACTACAGAGAGTACAGGCCGCTCGACATATCGATCACAAAAAATGTGGCGGCTCTCTTTATCGCTGTCATATTGGTGATGGCCATGGTGTTCGGACTTGTGAGATATTACCGCAGACGGGGCATGCGTGCTCCCCGTAAGGGAATGGGTTTTTTCGAGATGCTTGTCGGATTTATCTATAATGATACTATAAAGGCGACTCTCGGAGATAAGACAAAAAAATTCGCCCCCTATCTGCTGACAGTGTTCTTCTTTATTCTTGTGATGAATATCGTTGGACTCATGGTCATATTCCCCGGTGGAGCGAATCTTACGGGCAACATAGCGGTTACGCTGGTTCTCGCATTGTGCACATTCGTCATCACGAACATTTTCGGTACCAAACATTATTGGAAGGAGATTTTCTGGCCTGATGTGCCCTTGTTCCTTAAGTTCCCGTTGCCGATTATGCAGCTGATCGAGGTATTCGGTATATTCACGAAGCCTGCGGCCCTCTGCGTGCGTCTGTTCGCGAACATGATGGGTGGTCACATGATTGTCATCACGCTCACTCTTCTCATCTTTATTCTCGGAGCGTTCGGTGCGGCTGTCGTGGGACTGACAACTGTGGTATCGGTATTGTTCACGATATTCATGCTGCTTCTCGATGTGCTTGTAAGTTTCATTCAGGCATACGTGTTTACTCTTCTTTCCACACTGTTCATAAGTATGGCGCAGGTGGAAGAGGAAGAACATCATGCCAGGGAAGACAGAGATCATCCGGCTCTTGAGGCAAGAGATATGGCTGAACTTTCCGAGGAGAAGAAACTTCTGGCAAAAGAAGCGGCTCAGGTCGATTTCAAATAAGAAACAAAATCAAGAATCAAATAAAATTTCATAAACTTTTAAAAACTCTGAATTATGTTATCTACAATTTTGAACGAGGTAATGTCTCTTCAGCCGCTGGCGGCTGTCGGTGCAGCAATCGGTGCTTCTCTCGCAGCAATCGGTGCAGGTTTTGGTATCGGTAAGATCGGTTCTTCCGCTATGGAGGCTATCGCGCGTCAGCCCGAGGCTGCCGGTGACATTCGTACCGCTCTGATCCTGGGCTGCGCCCTGGCAGAGGCAACGGCTGTTTACGGTCTGGTTATCGGTATTTTGATCATCTTCATTATGAAATAACCGAGAAAATCCACAAGCAGAAAGGAAGCAGTGTCTATGCTGTCATTAGACTGGAATCTGCTCTTTACCGTGGTCAACCTGGTGATCTTCTATATCCTGANNTCCGAAGCAACATGATCGTTATCGCGGCTCTTATCGAAGGTGTGGCTCTTTTTGCTGTGATCGTATCCGCACTGGCTATCTTTATCAAATAATAGCTCCGGAGAATCAATTTAAACTCAAAATAAATAGATAATGGAATTATTCACGCCCGATTTTGGCTTGGTGTTCTGGATGTTCGTAGCGTTCATCCTGCTTTTCATCGTACTTGCTAAATGGGGATGGCCCGTAATCATCAAGATGATGGATCAGCGTGCCAATACCATCGACCAGGGTGTGGAAGACGCCCGGAAGGCAAAGGAACAGCTTGACAACGCCCGTGCCGAAGCACAGACTTATGTGAAAGAGGCACAGGCGCGTCAGGCGGAAATGCTCCGTGAGGCCGCAAAAATGAAGACCGATATCATCGAGGAAGCCCGCCGTGAGGCTCAGAACGCAGCGAAAAAAGAAATGGACGCTGCCAAGGTAGCCATAGAGCAGGCCCGTAAGGAAGCTGAACTTTCTTTCCGCAATGAAGTCGGACGTTTCTCGATAGATATTGCCGAGAAGATGATGCGCGAGCGCATGAGCAACGATAAGGCGCAGACCGAGTTGGTTAATAAACTGTTGGACGAAATTGAGAAAAACTGATAGGCTATGATTTCCGGACTGATTCCCCACCGTTATGCGCGGGCTTTGTATAAGTTCGCCGGCGAATCAAACAGTTGCGAGGCGGTATATGCCGAGATGAACAATGTGATCGAGGCGTTCAGATCCAACCCGCATCTTGAGAAAGTGCTGTCGAACCCGTTTGTCGACCGCGCGGACAAGAAGAAATTATTGTTGTCTGCGGCAGGGAAGACGCCCGGAGAAGACTATACTCGTTTTGTTTCTCTGATTCTCGATCACAACCGTGAGGAGTTCACCTATCTTATGGCTCTTGCTTACAGAGAGATTTTCCGAAATGAAAATCGTATATCGCAGGTAAGAATCGTTACGGCGGCAGAGCTCCCCAAGTCAGAGATCGATAAACTTAAGGCAGTAGTGGAGCGTTCGTTTCCGGGTCGTACGTTCGAATATGAATGTAGTGTCAACCCTGATATCATCGGAGGCTTTGTGATCGATGTCGATTCGACCCGCATGGACGCTTCTATCAGCAGTGAACTCGAACAATTACGTCAAAATCTAAGTAGCAATTAAGAAGATGCTTAATCCCAGCGAAATATCAGATGTTTTAAAGCAAGAGCTCGAAAATATCAATTCTAAAGTGAAGTTTGAAGAGGTCGGCACTGTGCTTAGCGTCGGTGACGGTGTGGCTCACGTCTATGGCCTCGAGAACGTCCGCAGTAACGAGCTTGTGGAGTTTGAGAACGGTGCCATGGGTGTCGCGCTCAACCTCGAAGAAAGCAATGTCGGTGTGGTGTTGCTTGATAAAGTTAATACAATCACAGAAAACATGTCGGTGAAGCGCACGGGTGAAGTTGCTTCTATTCCGGTAGGCGAGGGCTTGTTGGGCCGTGTCATAAACATCCTCGGCGAGCCTATCGACGGCCGCGGGCCCATCGAGGGCAAGCGCATCAGGCTTCCGCTTGAGCGCAAGGCTCCCGGTGTGATTTTCCGTCAGCCTGTGAACCAGCCTCTCCAGACAGGTATCAAGGCTGTCGACGCGATGATTCCCATCGGTCGGGGCCAGCGAGAGCTGATTATCGGTGACCGTCAAGTCGGAAAGACTGCTATCGCGATTGACACTATTATCAACCAGAAGGAGAATTACGATAGCGGCAAACCTGTATATTGCATCTATGTCGCTATCGGACAGAAGGCCTCTACCGTAGCTTCCATAGTGCATACGCTCGAGAAATTCGGAGCAATGCCTTATACTGTTGTGGTTGCGGCGAATGCCTCGGATTCCGCTTCAATGCGTTACTATGCGCCTTTCGCAGGCGTGGCTATCGGCGAATATTTCCGCGATTCAGGTCGCGATGCGCTGATTGTCTATGATGACCTTTCGAAGCAGGCCGTGGCTTATCGCGAGATCTCTCTGATTCTTAAGCGTCCGTCAGGACGTGAGGCATATCCCGGCGATATCTTCTATCTCCATTCGCGCCTGCTCGAACGTGCGGCCAAAATTATCGATGACCAGAAAGTGGCCGAGTCCATGAACGATCTTCCGGCTGCACTCAAACCGATGGTTAAGGGTGGTGGTTCGCTGACTGCGCTTCCTATCATCGAGACTCAGGCCGGTGACGTCTCCGCTTATATTCCTACAAACGTCATCTCGATCACGGACGGTCAGATATTTCTTGAGACGGCACTCTTCAATCAGGGTATACGCCCGGCTATCAACGTCGGTATTTCAGTATCGCGTGTCGGCGGTAATGCCCAGATCAAGTGTATGAAGAAAGTCGCCGGTACACTCAAGATCGCACAGGCCCAGTTCCGTGAACTTGAATCGTTCACAAAATTCGGTGGCGATATAGACCCCGTGACGGCCGGCGTTATTGATCGAGGTCGTAAGAATCAGCAGATTCTGGTGCAGCCGCAGTATCATCCCTGGCCTGTAGAGAATGAGGTCGCCATAATATATTGCGGCGTCAACGGGCTGCTTGAGAATATCCCGCTTGAGAAGGTGAAGGATTTTGAGCAGCAACTCATCCAGACTCTGAAACTGCGTGATCAGCAGGATGTGCTTGATGTGTTGCGTTCCGGCAAGCTTACTCCTGAAGTGGAGGAGAAGCTTACGGCGGTGGCACGCGAAGTGGCGGCTGGAATCAGCGCGGAGTAATATACTTAAGAACCTGACATATTATAATGGCAACGCTAAGAGAATTAAAGACAAGAATCGGGTCGGTGGCTTCTACAGAGAAGATCACCGGCGCGATGAAAATGATTTCGTCCGCGAAGGTGCATCAGAATGAGCTGGCATTGCGCAAACTGCAGCCTTTCAAAGACAAGATCAAGTCAATTATGGGCCATANNGATACAACGTTCGATTCTCCTCTTATACAGATCCGTGACGTGAAACGTGCCGGAATGGTCGTGTTTGGTTCCGATGACGGACTTTGTGGTGCCTATAATATCAATATCCTTAAAGGTTTTTTGATCAGGCTCGATAAGCTTCGTGCGGATTATGGAGAGGACCTTGAGGTGGAGGTATATCCGGTAGGAAAGAAAATGGAGAAAGCGATACGCCGTCTGCGCGATCCCCGGCTGGAGATCATAGTGCGCGATGGCGTCGACAGCAAGATGTCAGGCGAGAAAGTAAACGCTTTCACGCATTATCTGCGTGACCGTTTTTCCGCCGGAGAACTTGACCGTATCGATGTCGTATATATGAAGTATCGCTCGATGAGTCGTCAGATATTGACCGACGATACACTGTTCCCGGTATCGGAGGAGGCGATAGTCGGAGAATCTTCTGACACACATGACAATCAGCTTTATATTTTCGAGCCCGATGCCAACAGCATTTTCAATGAGGTGCTTCCCATGTTCGTGCTCTCGACAATGCAGGAGATCACGATAGAAAACAGAAGTTCGGAACAGGCTGCCAGAGTCATGGCTATGCAGAGTGCCAATGACAACGCCAAGAATCTTCTCGGGGACCTGCAGCTCGAGTATAATAAACTTCGCCAGCAAAGTATCACGACCGAACTACTCGATATACTCGGTGGCCAGGTTGAAAGATAAACAGATAACAATCTTCAGAACAGATATAATTAATGAGCAGTATAAAAGAATATTTCAAGTCAGTAGGACAGGGCGTAAAGAGCCTCGTGGCCGGTATGGGCGTGACTGGTAAGGAATTTGTCACTCCGAAAATAACCGAGCAATATCCCGAAAACAGAAAGACTCTTCAGATTGCCGACAGATTCAGAGCCGAACTCACTCTTAAATACGATGCCGAGGGAAGACACAAATGTATCGCCTGCGGTATCTGTCAGATGAATTGCCCTAACGGCACTATAAAACTCGAGACCAAAATGGTGGAGTTGCCCGACGGGAAGAAGAAACGCAAACTTGACAAGTATCTTTATGATCTCGGAAGCTGCACATTCTGTATGCTTTGTGTGACTTCCTGCCCGCAGGATGCCCTTGAGTTCTCCAATGATTTCGAGCAAGCGGTATTCGAACGGGACAAACTTGTGAAACAACTCAATTATCGACCCGAACCGGAAGGGGAGCCTGCAGCTCCGGCCAGACCGGCGATGGATCCGGAGAAACTTGCCGCTATAAAAGCGGAGGCTCTCAAGAAGGCGGCTGCCATCAAGGCTCAGAAAGCCGCCGAGGCGGCAGCTAAGGCCGCTGCGGAAAAGCCTGGCACCGATCAGGCGGAAAAAGGCGAGAGCGCGGAGAAAACTGCGCCCGAGGCCTGATTTAATTTTTGAATTAAAACAACAACTACAACATAATGGATTCAGTAGCGAATATTATTCTCTATTTTGTGGTGGCCATATGCATCGCTGTCTTTTCGGTGATGACTGTGACCTCCCGCAAGATTCTTCGCGCGGCTACATATCTGCTTTTTGTACTGATCGGAACTGCTGTGTTCTATTTCCAGCTCGGTTATCAGTTCCTCGGTGCGGTGCAGATTGCGGTCTACGCAGGTGGCATCATGGTGCTGTTCGTTTTCTCAATTCTTCTGACAGGACGGCCTGATGAAAAAACACCTTTGCTTGAGTCGCATCGTCGCGCTCTCGGGATCGGTGTGTCTGTCAGCGGACTTGTGCTGTTGCTCCTCGCTATGTTCTATATGCCTCTGATCGATGGTCTGTCACTCTCTCAGTGCATCGAATCGGGCAAGCATATTGATATGGCGACAATCGGCAATGCGTTTGTCGGTACTGACAGATTTCAGTATCTTCTTCCTTTTGAGGCGATCAGTATTCTTTTATTGGCATGTATAATCGGCGGCGTCACAGTTGCCCGCAAAAGATAATACGCACAGACTATGGACTTGACAATGTTATGGTATCTCGTGCCGAGCGTAATTATGTTCGCGGCCGGTGTCTATGGGTTCTGTACCCGTAAGAATATGATCGCGCTGCTCATTTCGCTTGAGCTCATGTTGAACTCTGCCGATTTGAATTTCGTTGTGTTCAACCGCTTTTTGTTTCCCGGTTCGATGGAGGGAATGGTTTTCACTCTTTTTGCGATTGCCATTGCCGCTGCCGAGACCGCTATTGCTATCGCGATAATTATAAACATATATCGTGCGGTAGGCAATACCGATATTAATTCTGTAAAACAAATGAAATTCTAAATATGGGCACAACTCTTCCAATTTTAATTCTGGCCATTCCCTTTGCGATGTTCCTCATCCTGGGGCTTGGCGGCGTGAAGATGAGCCGTAAAGTGGCCGGTGTCGCAGGTATTCTTGCCAACGGTACGCTTGCCGTGCTCGCCTATATTGTGGCCTTCACTTATTTTTTCTCGGGTGATCCGGCTTTTATTGCCGACGGTGTTCGCCAGCAAGTTCAGATTTTCGATGTGACATGGCTCGCATTCACCGATAGAATGGTAGTCAACATCGGTTTTCTTCTGGATCCGATATGCGCCATGATGCTGGTGGTCATAACCACTATATCTTTCATGGTCCACCTCTATAGTTGGGGTTATATGGAGCATGAGCCGGGATTTCAGCGTTATTACGCATTCCTCGCTCTCTTTACTTTTTCGATGCTCGGTCTGGTAGTTGCGACCAACATTTTCCAAATGTACATATTCTGGGAGCTTGTGGGTGTTTCTTCCTACCTTCTGATCGGATTCTTCTATAAGCTGCCCTCTGCGGTTTCCGCTTCGAAGAAGGCGTTTATCGTGACACGTTTTGCCGACCTCTTCATGCTGATCGGTATTCTTGTCCTTTCATATTATGTTTCCAACACTCCGGCCGACGGTCCGCTGGGAGGAGCATCCGCTTTCAATTTCCTTATGCTGAACTCGCAGCCGACAAATGTGCTTGCATCCACTTTAGGTGCGACATTTATGGGTGGTTCCGTTCTCACATGGGCCATGATCCTCATCTTTGTCGGAGGTATGGGTAAGTCAGCCATGATGCCACTTCATATCTGGCTTCCGGATGCTATGGAAGGTCCGACTCCTGTTTCGGCTCTTATCCATGCCGCTACAATGGTTGTGGCAGGCGTCTATCTTGTGGCCCGTTTCTTCCCGCTATTCTGCATAGTGCCCGATTCTCTGACATTTATCACAGTGGTCGGTGCGATCACCGCTTTCTATGCCGCGGTGGTGGCATGTGCCCAGATTGACATAAAGAGAATTCTTGCGTTCTCCACAATCTCGCAGATCGCGTTTATGATGGTGGCGCTCGGATGTGCATATAACGAACCGGTGGAAGGTGTGCATTATTCCGGTCTCGGCTATATGGCAAGTATGTTCCATCTTTTCACACATGCCATGTTCAAGGCACTTCTCTTCCTCGGTGCAGGTTGTCTTATACACGCCGTGCACTCGAACAATTACACGGAAATGGGTGGTCTGCGCAAATATATGCCTATATGCCACTGGACATTCCTCATCGGATGTCTTGCCATCGCCGGCATATGGCCTTTCTCCGGATTCTTCTCCAAGGACGAGATGCTTGCGGCCATGTTCAGCTGTCACTGGTTCTGGGGAGCATGGATGACTATGGTGGCAGGTCTTACCGCCTTCTATATGTTCCGTATGTATTATCTCGTTTTCTGGTGGGAAGAGAATCCCAAATACAAGCAGAGCGGCCATAAACCTCATGACGCCCCCTGGCAGATGTCTCTTCCTCTGATCATCCTCGCATTGGTCAGTTGTGTGGCGGGTTTCATTCATTTCGGAGAATTCGTTACATTCAACGGTGAGCCCTATCATATACACATCGAGGCATCGGTAGCCGCGACATCTCTTACTGTGGCTGTGCTCGCTATCGGTCTTGCCACTCTGATGTATGCAAAGAAGAATCCTCTTCCTTCAAAGGTCAAGAATTTCTGGCCTGCCCTTTGGACAGCCGCCAACCGTCGCTTCTACTGGGACGAGATATACCAGTTTATCACTCACAAGATCATTTTCAATATCATATGCCGCGGTATCGCATGGTTTGACCGTCACATCATTGACGGAACCATGGACGCTTTCGCTTCCATGACGCAGTGGTGCTCACTGAAGATAAAGGGTATGCAGAGCGGTAGCGTACAGACTTATGTCCTGTGGTATTTTGCCGGTGCGGTGATTCTGGTGGTAATAACATGGATCTGCATATTGTAAATTGTAATTGTCGNNTAGATTATGTTTTCAAATTTCTTAATCTGGTTTGTAATAGTTCCCATCATCATGATGGCCGGGCTTGCATGTTGCGGCAACAGCAATATGAAAGCTATCCGTGCGGTGATGGTGGTCTGCTCGACCGTGCTGCTCGGCATGGCCATCTGGCTTGTGTGCGAATTCCTTAGCCTTCGCGCTGCGGGTGATACTTCAGAAATGCTGTTTACCGGCAGCTGGATGTGGTACGAGCCTCTCAATATACACCTCGCCGTCGGTGTTGACGGAATTTCAGCACTGATGCTTCTTCTTTCCGCGATCATTGTTTTCGCAGGTACGTTCGCTTCATGGAAAATTGATCCGCTGCCTAAGAATTTCTTCTTGTGGTTCGCTCTCCTTTCTACAGGTGTTTTCGGATTTTTCATCTCGATCGACATGTTCACGATGTTCATGTTCTACGAGGTCGCCCTTATTCCCATGTACCTTCTCATCGGAGTGTGGGGTACCGGACGCAAGGAATATTCGGCCATGAAGCTGACTCTTATGCTCATGGGTGGTTCGGCATTCCTTATGCTCGGTCTGCTCGGAATCTATTGGCACAGCGTTCCGGCCGGCGGCACTCCTACATGGAATATCCTTGAGATCGCCCACAACAATGCGATCGACCCTTCTTGGCAGAATCTGCTGTTCTGTTTCACCTTCGTAGGTTTCGGCGTTCTGGGCGCCATGTTCCCATTCCACACATGGAGCCCTGACGGTCACGCATGCGCCCCGACCGCCGTGTCGATGCTTCATGCTGGTGTACTTATGAAACTCGGTGGTTACGGATGTTTCCGCATCGCGATATACCTCCTTCCCTCCGCGGCGCAGGAACTCGCCTGGATATTCATTATCCTGACCGGTATTTCGATCGTTTATGGAGCTTTCTCCGCATGTGTCCAGACCGACCTCAAATATATCAACGCCTATTCGTCGGTATCTCACTGCGGCATGGTGCTCTTTGCAATTCTGATGCTCAATCAGACTGCCATGACGGGCGGTATTCTCCAGATGCTCAGCCACGGTCTGATGACAGCGCTTTTCTTTGCGCTCATCGGTATGATTTACGGCCGTACGCATACGCGTGACATACGTCAGATGGGCGGTCTCATGAAGATCATGCCTTATCTCGGTGTCTGCTATATGATCGCCGGTTTCGCATCGCTCGGTCTTCCCGGTATGTCCGGTTTCGTGGCCGAGATGACAATTTTCTTCGGAGCCTTTGAAAATGGCGATATGTTCCATCGTATTTTTGTGATTGCAGCGACCTGCTCGATCGTAATTACTGCGGTTTACATCCTGCGTGTTGTCGGCAAGCTTATTCTCGGTCCCGTGCAGGACGAGCATCATCTCACGCTTACCGATGCCTCCTGGTGGGAGCGGTTCTCTACAGCCACTCTGATAGTCTGTCTCGCCGGAATCGGCTTCTTCCCGAACTGGATCAATGAGACAATCCAACAGAGTTTTGTACCGATCATCAATGCTCTCAACACTACGATCTGACACCTCGTTTTATCATTATAGAAACAACAAGAACAACTGCATACAATGGATTATTCACAATTTGGGGCGATGTTGCCCGAACTCATAATTCTGGGACTGTTCTTCATTGTCTTCCTTCTTGACACATTCACCAATGAAGGCGGCAAGAGACTGCTTACTCCGGTCACGACAGTACTGTTCGGCCTCGCCACGGTTGCAATATGGCTGATACCCGGTAGTGCCGACTCCGTCTTCGGAGGCATGTATGTCGATGACTCCGCATGCAAGGCAATGAAGGCTATCCTCAATATCGGAGTATTTATCGTTTTTCTTCAGTCCGCCAAGTGGGTCGAGAGTGATGAAGTCGCAATCCGCAAAGGAGAGTTCTACGAGCTGCTTCTCGTGACTCTGTTCGGAATGTACCTCATGATCTCAGCCCGTCATTTCCTGCTTTTCCTCATCGGTCTCGAATCCGCTTCTCTGCCTCTCGCCGCAATGGTGGCTTTCAACAAAAAGCATTATGAGAGCCACGAGGCTGCCGTGAAGTATATTCTCACTGCCGTGTTCTCTTCGGCTATACTGCTGATGGGCCTTTCGTTTGTATATGCTTTCTCGGGAGGTTCACTCTATTTCGACGACATCCGCGTTGCCGTGACAGGAAGTGAGACATCAGGGCTTCTTATCTGCGCTTTGGCTTTCATGATCGCCGGTATTGGTTTCAAGCTTTCTCTGGTACCGTTCCATTTATGGACAGCCGATGTATATCAGGGTGCCCCCACGGCTATCACCGCTTATCTCTCTGTAGTGTCGAAAGGCGCGGCGGCATTCGCGTTCTTCGTGATATTCGTCCAGGCATTCGGAACTCTCTACAGCGCTTTGTGGGAATGGATGATGTATGCCGTCATCATTGCCACCATCACAGTAGGTAACCTTTTTGCGATCCGTCAGAAAAATATGAAACGCTTCATGGCGTTCTCATCAATTTCCCAGGCAGGATATATAATGCTTGGTGTCATGACTGAATCCACACTCGGTCTCGGGTCGATGATGTTCTACATTTTCGTGTATGTTGTCAGCAATCTCGCAGTCTTCTCGGTTATTTCGGCTATCGAGAATAAGACGGGTAAAGTCGGAATGGATGACTACGACGGACTTCACAAGACCAATCCATGGCTCTCATTTGCCATGACGCTGGCGATGTTCTCGCTTGCAGGTATTCCTCCTTTCGCGGGTTTCTTCAGCAAGATATTGATCTTCACATCGGTTACGGCATCCGACAGCATGGCGCTTTACATGCTTGTGCTTGTGGCGTTGATCAACACGATCATCTCGCTTTACTACTACCTGCTTGTAGTGAAGGCCATCTGGATTAATCCCGGCGAAGCGAAAATTGAAGGTTTCCGCAGTGACTGTGGAAATCGCGTTGCCCTCTGGATATGTGTGGCGGGTATTGTCTTCCTCGGTTTGGTATCACCGATTTATCAATATTGCGTTAATGCCGCATCAACATTGATAGGCTGATGTAAATAATTTGCCAATAATCATAATTTTCAGGCTGCACCGTATTAAATGGGTGCGGCCTGATTTTTTATTTTGTATTATAAATAGTATCTGTCTTAACAGATTTTAACGCCAGAGGTACATGATACGGTATCCGGCGTTTTTTTTCTCCATTGTGTCCGCTGTTTTCGCCTCTGTGTCGGATTGGTTTGAACTATGAACGGATGTGTGTTAATTTTGTGCCATGACAATCCAATTCAGAANNTGAACATTCGTTTGATTATTTTTTCAGGAATTGTTTCCGCTGTCACCATGTTCGCATCGGATGAGATTTCGCATGGGATTGGAGGAAATCCCTCCGTATGTGAAGAACGTGCGCCTGAATCCAACGAAAGCAAGATATGGTCGTTCGACGATTGCATAGATTGGGCGCTGGAGAACAATACAGACCTGCGTAGAAATCTTCTTTCCCAGCTTCAGGCAGACCAGAATACAGCTGAGGCAAAAGACGCATGGCTTCCTACCGTCGGATTTTCTACAGTCCAGGGTTTTGTCAATTATCTCAAACCTCAGGAAGGGATTTCCGCTAACGGTTATAATAGTTCATACGGTATAAATGCCAATTGGACTGTATGGGAAGGCAATGTCAGGAAGTACAGACTCGAATCTTCGCGTCTGTTGCGTGCGCAGCAGATTCTTGCCGGAGAGGATTTAGTAAGAAATCTTCGCCTTTCGATCCTGCAATCCTATCTTAATATCCTTTATGCCCGCGAATCTGTAGCTATCGCAAAGAAGACACTTGAGGTCAGTGATTCACAGTTGCAGAGAGCACGACGGCTTGAAGAATCAGGCAGAACATCGAAAGTGGAGGTCTCCCAGATAGAAAGTCAGAACGCCTCAGATCGATACAGCCTTGTGCAGGCGGAAGGCAATCTGGCCACCGCAGTAACCGCTCTTAAGAACGTACTTGCATTAGGTCTTGATTATGATCTCAATATCGCGGATATTACATTAGACGGGAAAGATGTGAATCTTCCATTGCCTTCCAAGGAAGAGACTTTCCGGAATGCTGTCGCGTGGCTCCCCGGAATCAAAAGCAACGATCTCAGCAAAGAGATCTATGATAATGATATAAAGATCGCCAAAGCCGGAAGAATGCCTACAATATCGCTGAGCGGAGGAGTCGGTACGGGTTATAATTCCGGAGGACGTAATTGGACTTATCAGATGGGTCGCGGATTTAATGAAAATGCATCTCTTTCGTTATCTGTACCTATTTATGACAGAAATGCCACAAAACGTGCCGTGGCAAAGGCGCGTATCGCATCGCTGGAATACGAGATAGACAGACAGGAACTTCTTGATGATCTTTCCCAGACAATAGACAATCTTTATGTCGAATCAGAAAACTCAAGATCACGCTATGAATCAGGCTTAAAACAACTCGAGGCTGCCGAGATGACAGCGGAACTCGTCGACCGGCAGTTTGATCTGGGCCTTGTAAATCCTCTTGAGCTTCTGACTGCCCATAACGATCTCCTGAATGCACGTCTGGCTGTGCTCCAGAGTAAATTCATGGCGATTCTTTCAGACAAGACAATCATGTATTATGCTACCGCAAACGAATCTTTATGAATATGAACAGACTTATAAAAAACACATTTTATTTCAATACGATGACTTCGATACTTTTTCTGGTCTCATGTTCGAAGTCTTCGAAGATTGAAGTCGAGACCTACACGGTCGAGCCGACGACACTGTCGGAAACGGTCACGGCAACCGGTACCATGGAGTCCGTGACGCAAGTGGATGTCGGCACGCAGGTGACGGGAATAATCGAGACTCTCCATGCCGATTTTAACGATCACG
>DAAV01000141.1:19060-19959 GCA_001701295.1 Bacteroidales bacterium H10 | reverse complement strand
AAAATATGGAGTCTGCGCGTGCCACATACGAATATACCCGCAAAAACTATGAGCGCGACAAGGCCCTTCACGACGAGAAACTTATATCCGATTATGAATTTCAGACCTCTCGCAAAGAGTATGATGTCGCCAGACTGAGCTATGAAAAAAGTCAGGCTGACCGTGTAAAGGCTGCCAAGAATCTGAATTATGCGGAAATATATGCCCCGATCGACGGTATAATAATATCCCGTGAAGTCGAAGAAGGCCAGACCGTGGTTTCGAGCATGAACGTGCAGAACCTGTATGTCATAGCCGACCTTGAAAATATGCAGGTCGTCGGCAATGTGGATGAGGCCGATATCGGCCGTGTGAAAGTCGGTCAGCGTGTCACTTTCACAGTCGACGCCTATACTGACGATGTGTTCAGCGGTATGGTAACACAGGTACGTCTTAATCCTACAACTACTTCCAATGTGGTCACGTATGAGGTTATCGTCAATGCCCCTAACCCTGACCTTAAACTTATACCCGGCATGACTGCTAACCTGACCATCTATACTCTTGAACTTGAAAATGCCACAGCCATTCCACTCAAGGCTCTTAAATTCCAGCCGCGCGAAGACGCAGGTGAAAATGAAGGAATGCCTGTGCCGGTTCCCGCAAAGAACAGTACGGGGTATTGTGTGTGGGTGCTCAGAGACGGTAAATTGTACCAGACATCTGTCGAACTCGGAGTCAGCAACGGCATCTTACAGCAGGTTGTGTCCGGACTCAAACGGGGAGACAAGGTGGCGTTGCAATACAAAGAGACTCACGATGAGGCTCAGAAAGAGAATGCCGAGGAAAATCCCTTTATGCCCAAACCTCCCGGCGCAGGCAAAAAGAAATAGATATGGCAAAGGAAATAATCAGAATAT
>DAAV01000141.1:0-19050 GCA_001701295.1 Bacteroidales bacterium H10 | reverse complement strand
AGACAGTAAAGGCCCTCCGTGGGGTTTCTTTCACAATTTATGAGGGCGAGTTCGTTACTATAATGGGGACATCGGGTTCGGGCAAGTCGACATTGCTCAATACTTTGGGCTGTCTTGACACTCCGACATCGGGAGATTATTTTCTTGACGGTATCGCTGTCAGGGGAATGGGCAAGAACGAAAGAGCAAAGATACGTAACCGAAAGATCGGGTTTATATTTCAGAACTATAACCTCCTTCCGAAAACGACATCGTTAGAGAATGTTNNGAATTGCCTCTGCTGTATAATTCCGGTGTAAGTGCCCGTGAGCGTGCGGAACGTGCCGAGAAATGTCTGCGTGCCGTAGGTCTGGGCGAACGGCTTTATCATAAAAGCAACCAGATGTCGGGCGGACAGCAGCAACGTGTGGCCATAGCGCGTGCGCTTGTCAATGACCCGGTGATAATTCTCGCCGACGAGGCCACGGGAAATCTCGACACCAGGACATCGTTTTCGATTCTGACCCTTTTCCAACGCCTTCACCTGGAAGGCAGGACTATAATATTTGTGACTCATAATCCGGAGATCGCACAATATTCGTCGCGAAACATAACATTGCGCGACGGCCATATAGTCAGCGACGAATATAACAATAACATACTTTCAGCCGAGGAGATATACCGAAGTCTTCCTGAAGAATCCGATTGATAAAGATGAATCTGTCAAATTTACTGAAAATTGCGTTAAAGGCACTTAACAATAATAAGATGCGTTGCTTTCTCACCATGCTTGGCGTTATAATCGGCGTCGGCGCGGTGATAGCCATGTTTGCGATCGGACAGGGTTCGAAAAACAGTATCAAGGCTCAGATCTCGGAGATGGGAAGTAACATGATCATGATTTTTCCCGGTGCGGAGCAGCGTGGAGGCGTACGGCAGAGCAGCAGCGACATGCAGACTCTCAAGCCGTCCGATTACGAGGCAATTGTAGCTCAGGCCACCACTGTCGCCAATATCACTCCTACTGTCAACGGATCGGGGCAATGGATCAATGGATCAATGGCAACAACAACTATCCGTCGCAGGCACAGGGTGTGAACTCACAGTATCTTGACATCCGTCAGCGCAGCATGGCGAAAGGGGAGATGTTTACCGAACAGGATATAAAGAGCGCGGCAAAGGTCTGTGTGCTCGGACAGACTCTTGTGGACAATCTTTTTCCCGACGGCATCGATCCCATCGGCAAGGTGGTGCGGTTCGGACAGGTTCCCTTGACGGTCATAGGTGTACTTGACAAGAAGGGTTACAATACGATGGGGCAGGATCAGGACGATCTGGCGCTGGTGCCATACACTACAGTGATGAAACGTGTGCTTGCCACCGACTGGCTACAGGGAATCCAGGCATCGGCTGTCGATGAGTCTCAGACTGACCGGACCATAGAGGAAATCACCTCCATATTGCGCGCACAGCATAAACTGCGTGACGGAGAGGAAGACAATTTTACCATCCGCTCGATGCAGGAACTTTCCGAGATGATATCTTCCACTTCATCCATGATGACTGTCCTTCTCGCGGCAGTCGCCGGTATCTCTCTGCTTGTGGGGGGAATCGGCATCATGAATATCATGATTGTGAGTGTCACCGAGCGTACGAGAGAGATCGGCCTGCGCATGAGCATAGGCGCGACAGGACGCGACATAATGATGCAGTTCCTTATAGAAGCCGTCATAATATCCGTGACAGGCGGTCTGCTTGGAATTTTTTTCGGAGGGGTAGCCACATGGCTGATATCTGTCATAGCGAGATGGCCGGTAGAGATATCGGCGGTCTCGGTCGTACTTTCTTTTATGGTATGCACTGTCATAGGCATAATATTCGGTTTTTATCCTGCGGCCAAGGCCTCCAATCTCGATCCCATCGAGGCGATACGTTATGAATAACAGGTTGAATATACAGAAGTTGTGTTCCCATATGAACAGATCCGTCGGAATATCGGCAAGATGGCCGGTTGTTTTGCTTTCGTTTCTTCTATTTTATTTCCCTTCGGTTCTCGCCATTTTATGGAGTGGCGACGAACCGAGGGAATGGATAGCGTTCAGCGTACTGATGTCGACATTCTATGCCGGGGTGTTCTGTGTCAATTATTTCTGGCTGGTTCCATCTATCCTCATATATAATGACAGGAAAGTCCTTTATTTTCTGATAAACTTCTGCCTGATTGTCGGAGTTTGTGGATTCGTACCCCTTATCATAGAGTCTGTGGTAGGATTGCCGCATCACATGAGAGATCACGGGGCAGCGCGGACATGGTATTCTTTTCTTGTAGGTTACATACGTTTTGTGATCCGAGACGGAACCATGATGATTCTTTCCGCGGCTCTCGCGTTCGCTCTTCGCCTTTCCGGGGAGAGAGATAATATGCGTCGGCGGGAACTCGAACTTCAGGGAGAACGCCGGCAGATAGAACTCAAGAGTCTTAAGGCTCAGCTTAATCCTCATTTCCTTTTTAATTCTCTCAACAATATTTATGCTCTTATAGGATTCGCCCCCGAACGTGCGCAACAGGCGCTCCATGAATTAAGCGGCATGTTGCGTTTCATGATCTATGATTCGGGAACGCCATATGTCCCTTTGGAAAAGGAACTGCACTTTATCGCCTCTTATATAGAACTAATGAAATTGCGACTGAGTCCTTCGGTGTCATTGAAATGCGTGATTCCTGATGTCAGCGGAGAAAAGTGCCGTATCGCGCCATTGCTGTTGCTCACCCTTGTCGAGAATGCCTTCAAGCATTCCGCTCCCGCGGGTGGCGGACATTTTATCGACATATCGATCAGCCTTGACGGGTGTACACTTGCATGTCGAGTGCGTAATTCTTTCGATGGGGGCAAATCGGAAACTACCCGGGGTGTCGGTCTCGATAACGTACGCAAGCAACTCGGTCTTATATATCCTGACCGGCATTCTTTTATGACAAAAGCCGAAGATACGGTTTTCGATGCAGCTCTGACCCTGGAACTGTCCTGAGATCAAATAGACTTTATATGCCATGGAACGTAAACTGAAGTGTATCGTGATAGATGATGAGCCGCTTGCCCGCGGCCTGATAGAAAGTTATGTCGAAAAGACCCCTGTCCTGACCCTTGATGGTTCCTATGAATCTGCAGCCGAAGCGTTTCGCCATGTATCCGGAGGGTGTGTCGATGTCGTTTTTCTTGACATAAATATGCCGTTGCTCAATGGCATAGAATTTGCAGAGGTGATTCCGAAGTCGACGAGAATCATATATGTGACTGCATATGATAAATATGCCATCGACGGCTTCCGTGTGAATGCTCTTGATTATCTTCTCAAGCCGGTGAGTTATGCCGAGTTCATGCGGGCTGTCGGTAAAGCCCTCGAATGGTTCGATATGGCCAGATCAATGTATCCGGGCACTGCGGCATCCGATAGAAGCTCATCTTCTGATATGCTGACCGTAAAGGCCGACTATCGGCTGATACAGATGCGTCTCGACACCATACGCTATATAGAGGTGCGCAGGGACAATGTCATTTTCTATCGTACGGAAGGAGACCCCGTAAAGTCCGGAATGAGCATGCGGGAACTGGAGGAGTTGCTCCCTTCCGAGATATTCATGCGCGTACACCGTTCATTTATAGTAAATCTGCGCCATGTCGAAGTGGTGGAGCGAGGACGTATCGTATTCGGCAAGACTTATATTCCAGTGTCTGATACGCGTCGTGATGATTTTCTCGCGCGTCTTGGACATTCGTAAGATAACCTACGGATGTCATCTATTTATAAATTTATAAAGCCGGAGTCGACAAGTGTCGGCCCCGGCTCTGTTTTAATTTGATTTTTTGATCGTTATTTAAAGATCAGAATTCGAATGTCTCGAGTTTCATCTCTGCATTGGCGCGCATTTCACCGACATATCTGATAAATTCCGGTGAAGCGCTGTGGNNAGCGCATATCATCAATACATCCGGACGAGTCGCGGACCGGAATATATCATAAGCCACACAACCATCCTGAAGCAAGGAAGCTTCCGTAAGTCTGCGTGCCGCTTCCAGCACGATTTCATATTTGTCATCCTCTACCCGGATGAAGCAGTTGAGTCTTAACATATTATTTATCCTCTTCTTTGGTTTTGGCAGTTTTTCGTGTGGCGCGTTTTCTGGGAGCCGGTTTTGTTTCGGTATCCTTACGCGTCTGTTTAGGTGCGATTTCCTCCGCTTCCACTACCGTCAGAGTATCATCGTTGAGTATATTGGCCCGCAGAGTCTTCACTTCCTTATTGAGCGAATTTATTTCCGAAGCCTGGTTTCTGATAGTAAGCAGGAGAGAATTGAGCTCCTCATTGTCGATGCTTTCCGGATACTGTTCCTCGACACGGACCAGAAAATCCGCGAGCACATTCATATAGTTGGTGAATGCTGCAAAAGGAGAGTCATACGGACTGAACGCGGCATGCGATGCCCCGTCCGCCATATTCTTGGTGCTCATATAATAGAAGTGGTCACTGCTCTGCAGATATTCCCAATCCTGTTTGAGGCGACGGTCATTACACAGACTTACGCGTTCGGCCACTCCGTAGAGTTTCGCGAGAGCCTCGTTCTGCAGGCTGTTTCCTTTCCATGCCGATACATCTCTGGCCTCGTCTATGTCCGACATAGGATAGGGTACTGACAGCTCTCCGACAGATTTAAGCTTGGAGGTGACTTCCAATGGAGTCGTGAAGGCTATGTTGCGCTCGGCCGCGAAGCGGGGAAGAGCTTTCATGAACTGGAAAATGCCTGTGGAGGCAGGAAGGAAAGATCCGAAAGTATCCATGCTGAAGTAGAGGTTCACAACCTGTTCCTCTTCCGGCAGCGCCGCGATCCAGTCCATATATTTATCGGCGTTCAATGGATATTCCAGCCATTCATGATTATTGAAGTTGCGGGCCACATCATCGCTGAGTTTGTCGTTTGTAAGCAACAGCTTCAGTTTGGGAGCGCTGGCGGCGCTGTAGACATAGTTGGGAGATTTCCAACCCAGAACATGCTTGGCGCCTGCCGTAAGACAAGCCTTGAATCCCATTCCATAGATCATCGAGGCTATGTCGTCATCATATATGAGTTCGGTATTGGCGAATGTCTTTGTCTTGACTCCAAGAGTGCGGAAGATGAGGTCGCTTTCGAGTTTTACCTCGCGTATGAATTCCTCAGGATCCTCGAGCGATGCGAGAGAATGTGCGAAAGTCCCCGAAAGAAACTCCACGCAGCCTGTATTGGCGAGCTGCTTGAGACGGTCCACGACTTCCGGAACATAATTCTGAAGCTGTTCGAGAGCCGTGCCCGATACAGAAATCGCACATTTGAAATTGCCGTTGTTCTCCTTGATCATGTCGAGCAATGTGTCGCACATCGGGATATACGAATTCTCGGCAAGGCGTGTGATGATTTCGTCATTGGCAAAATCATCGTAATAATAATGATCATTGCCGATATCAAAGAAACGGTAGCGTTTCAGACGATATGGCTGATGTATTTTGAAATAGAAACAAACGTTCTTCATAATTATTTGCTTATTACATTATTGTAGATGTCGATTACTTTTTTGCCGGCCTTTTCCCATGTGATGCCGTGTATCTCCTCTATGCCGCGGTCGCGCAACTCACGGTGCAATGCCGGATATGTGGTAAGCGCATGCATGGCATCGGCCATGGCGTCTATATCCCAGTAGTCAGTCTTGATCACGTTGTCGAGAATCTCGGCGCAACCGCTCTGTTTGGATATGATCGACGGCACGCCCATTTCCATTGCTTCAAGCGGTGATATGCCGAAAGGCTCTGATACCGACGGCATCACATACACGTCCGAGTCCCGGAACATCTGGTAGACTTCCTTGCCTTTCAGAAAGCCGGTGAAATGAAATCTATCCGCGATTCCCCGCTGAGCGGCGAGACGTATCATCGCATGTTCCATGTCTCCGCCTCCTGCCATTACGAAACGCACGTGTTTATTCTTCTGGAGCACTTTTGCGGCAGCCTCTACAAAATATTCCGGACCTTTCTGCATCGTGATGCGGCCAAGAAATGTTATGACCTTGTCTTTTTTATCATGCCGGGGCAGATTAAGAAGTTCATCGCTCAGAGGTATCACCGCATTGTGGACAGTAGTGACTTTGTCCGGACTTATGCCATATTTCTCGATGACAGTACGCCTGGTAAGATCGGAGACTGTTATGATGTGGTCGGCGTTTTCCATACCGTCTTTCTCTATCGCGAACACCGTAGGGTTGACATTGCCGCGCGATCTGTCGAAGTCGGTGGCATGTACGTGTATGACCAATGGCTTGCCTGTCACGTTTTTGGCATGTATGCCGGCGGGATAGGTCAGCCAGTCGTGCGAGTGTATGACATCGCAGGGAACGGTGCGGGCTATCACTCCTGCCACTATCGAATAGTTGTTTATTTCTTCGATCAGATTGTCGGGATATTTTCCCGAGAATTCGATGCAGCCGAGATCATTGAGACGCATGTAATTGAAATCGGCGTATATATGGTCGCGCAAATCAAAATACAATTGCGGATCCATGATTTTTCCTATACGGCTTTGTACGTAATCCCAACTCACGTCACGCCATGCGACAGGAGTGCTGTTCGCTCCGATAATATTGGCGAATCCCTTTTCTTCGTCACCCCAGGGTTTGGGTATGACGAAAGTGATTTCCATATTGCCGTTATTGTGCATTCCCTTTGTGAGGCCGTAACTGGCAGTGCCCAGACCGCCGAGGATGTGAGGGGGAAACTCCCAGCCAAACATTAATGCTTTCATAATTCTTTTGGTTCTGTTTCCATTTTAGGATTCTGTTTCGGAGAGAAGTTTGCTCATACGGTTTACGGCCCGGATAGAACTGAGAATCTGTCCTACATTCTTGGCTGTGCTGACAGCTCCACGTCCGGTGTAGGGGGGGTTGGCGTCATACATTTCAGAAAGCGATCCGATGCAGCCCTCGGACATTTCCTCTTCGTAGCCGATGAGCATTCTTTCGATAAATGACAGTCCGCTGACACCGAATACCTTGAAATATGCGTCTACATAGAATCCGAACAGCCATGGACGGGCCGGCCCCTGATGCACCGCATACTCACGCTCCGTAGGATTGCCGACATAGACCGGACGATAGTTGTGGCTTTTCGGACTCAGTGAGCGCAGACCTTTGGGGGTAAGCAGTTCGCGGGTGCAGAAGTCAAGAGCCTTCTTGCGCTGCCGGCGGTCGAGGGGAGAATACTCCAGTCCGATGGCGATCGCCATATTCGGCCTAACTTCCAGATCTGTATAGGAGCCGTTGACATAGTCATAAAGATAACCGAAATCGTTGAGGAATGTACTTACGAACGATTCTTTGCATTTGTCAGCCAGTGTTTTCAGCTCAGCCGCATATCCGGCGTCGCGCTTTGTTTCCTCAAGCATCGATATAAGGAACATAAGAGCGTTATACCAAAGGGCATTGAATTCAAGAATGTATCCTGTCCTCGGAATTATGGGGGAGCCGTTGATGGAAGCGGAAAGCCATGTTATAGGCGAATCCGTTCCCTCCGAACTCAACAGTCCGTTTTCGTGCAGTGTAAGATTGCGGATTTCTCCTTCGCGGATACAGTCCACGAGATAGCGTACAGTATCTGCATAGCGCTCCGCACAACGGTGTGTATCGGTATACTTCCGGTATTGGTCTATGGCCCATATTGTCCATAATGGAATGTCGGGAAGGTCGATCTCGTTGATGATTCTGTCTTTTTCTCCTGTCTCTATGTTGTGGCGCAGAGCCTTCATGAACGATTCGAGAATCAGATGGAAATCCTCTTCATGGTCTATGGCCAGAGTGCATCCCGGAAGCGCTATGAGTTCATCGCGTCCGCGGACGTTAAGCCAGGGATAGCCGGCCACGATATACATCCCATGTTCATTTTTGAGATAGAATTGTTTGGCGGCGTTTTTCAGACAGTTGAAAAAAGAGGTCCTGCAGGTGCGCGTCTTCAGTTCCGCCTCATATGTATGTTCGAATGTCTTAGGATCCGCCTCGAATGTAGATGCTGAGAATATTATCGATTCTCCTTTACTGATCGGCAGTTCGAAATAACCGGGCACCCAAAGATCTTCCTTATAGGGAATGCCTCTGTCACGATCCTTGTAATACTCGATGCCTTTGTACCAGTTTGGATCGTCTACCCATTTGGCATCCTTGTTAAATTGCATGAAAAGCGAGGGATAACCTTCATAGAGACATGTCGATATGCCGTTCGGGACGTGATGGATGTCTTTGTTTATGCGAGGATTCTCTATCACGAGGTCGTTGGCATTACGGAATGCGAGAAACGGGCGGAACCGCAGTGTCGTAGGGGAGTGGGCTTCTATAAGTGTATACTTGATGAGAATCCTGTTCTCATGCGAAATGAACACTTTTTCTTTAGTCATTATAACTCCGCCCACACGAAATGTGACTTTGGGGACAGATTCGCAGGTGAACTCGCGTATGTACTTGTGACCGTTGGGGCTGAACACATTATCACCATATTGATGCAGGCCGAGGTTGAAAGAGGCGCCATGCTGTATGACTGATTCATCGAGTGACGACAGAAGCACATGCGCCTTGTCATCCATCTCGGGAATCGGTATTACCAGAAGTCCATGCTGCTTGCGGGTATTGCAGCCGACTATGGTCGTGCAGTGATAGGCCCCCGACATATTCGTGCGAAGCATCTCTTTGGGAAGTGACTGCTCCAGGTTGATCATAAGATTCTTGTCAAATTTAAGATAGCTCATGATTGCCTATATATTATATGTAGGGTTATATTAATATGTTTTTGGAACGGAAATGATGCGCCCGGATCCGTCTTCTTTTGACAGGAAAGTGTATCTTTTCCGTTATTCTCTTATAGTAGATAACACAAAAGTACTGAAATTATGTCGTTTTAGCAATATGTTTTAAAGCAGATTACCGTATATGACCGTCTAATGCATGAAAAATGTTATGAAATGATTAATTTTTTATATCAGACGGGATATATCTTGCATCCTCGATCATCATTTTTTTGATTTCATCGGGAGAGGGAAGCGGCAGATCGCGGACAAGCACGGTGGAGAATTCAGCGTATGATCTGGCCCGAAGCGGGTCCATGACTCCGAGCAATCTCGAGTATATATTTTTGAAGTCGGCGATAAAATCAGTCACTCCTACATTGTCGAACGCCTTGAGAAAATCCGCGACCGTCAGGGTGTCGGTCTCCACGGCAGGAGATATTCCCGTCACATCGTCTTTCAGTCTTACGTCATATATAAGGCCCGCTTCTTTTAACTTTTCCACTACTCTTCCTACTATTCTGATCGGAAGGTAATATTGTACAGCCATTTCCTGATGGGAGAGGGGTTTCTCTTTTGCCGCGAAGCGACTGGCTGTAACTGCCATTACGATGAGGGCCACATTGTGCCATCCGTGGTTTGAAATTGTACTTTCATTTCCCATTAGATTGAATGTGAAGACATTCTGCATCGAGTATGCGATCATGCATCCGGTGAGCAGAACGAGCCATGACAGCTGCAGCCATATGAGCATGAGGGGAAGAAATGCGAAAGAGCCGTAGATCGCATTGTATTTTGATACGTATATCTGACCGTTAAGAAACAGCAACTGAAGAATCTGAAATGAAATCGCTCCAAGGATTCCTGCTATTGCGGCATATTTGAAACTTACTTTTGTATTGGGTATAAGATAATATGAGAGTGTGAATGCGAGCCAGCATAATGCAAAGGGCACAAGCTCGAGAACAAGATTGACAATCGGAGTCAGAAACGGAAGGTTAAGATTGGACTGCACGATACCCGACATGAATATGGAGACTCCCGAAGAGCAGATCATAAGGACAGGAATCATCAGGCAGATCGCGATATAGTCTGTTATCTTCTGATATAGAGTTCTTGATATTCTGACACCCCATATGGAGTTGAATGAGTCTTCTATAGACGAGAGCAATGATATGACTGTCCATAGCAGGACCACGATACCGACACCGACAAAAAGTCCTTGTGTCGCGGAGTTGAGATAAGAATCTACAAATTTCAAGGCAGTCGTTATGCCTTGGGTCTGAGAAGGAAAAAATTCATATAATTGCTTTTGAAGCAAGTCCTGCAGTCCGAATCCCCTTCCGATAGCCACGAGAAGCGCGAATGCCGGCACTATGGAAAGTACCGTCTGGTAGGTGAGAGACATGGATTTGTTCTGGAGACTGGAGTTGAAAAATGCGCTGAGTGTGAGATTTAAGGTTTTCACTATTCTGGTGCCGAGATTATTGCGCGGATCGCTCCATACACCGTCAGTGCAATAATTATAGATGGATTTGGCCTTGTTTATTATTCTGTCCGTGAATCCTTCTTTTCTAGCGTCGGTATTTTTCATAGCGGATGGTTTTACATGTTTGCATATTAAAAACAGGATCCGGCACTTTATCTTAAGCACCGGATCCGATGGTTGGCAGAGATGCTGTAAGCCGGGTTATGTGCTCCGGCCGGGCCGGAGTGTCTGTCATTTATCTTTGTAGCCGTTTGCACGGCGTACTATAGCAGTCTACCCCCCGACAATGGACGAGCAGCCCTTTGCTGCCGGTATATTTGACCTTGCAACTCGCAGGATGTGCGGCCCCGCATGTCGCCATGCGGGCCGGTGGGCTCTTACCCCGCCTTTTCACCCTTACCGTTGACACTGTGTGCACCGGCGGTTGTTTTCTGTCACATTGATCCCCGACGTCGCCGCCGGCTTTCCGTTAGAAAATGCGATGCTCTGCGTTGCCCGGACTTTCCTCTTTATGCTGTGCATAGAGCGACAGACCGCATTTCTGCCTTTTATGCAAAGTTACTACTTTATTTTCTGATTTGCAAGTCTGATATGATCATGCCTCAGATCCTGACAATTTCCCGGAAGTGGTCTCTTTGAGCAAGCGGGCTTTTTCTTTCTCGTGTCTGCGTTTCAGGTTTTTCAGACTTATGAATCCGTTGAGAGAGTAGCACAGAAGTAATATTCCTGACAGAATGCATGCGACAGAACTGCTCTTTCCGGCGTTGGCATAGTCATTGACGAGAGTAATATCTATTATGCCGGCTCCGAGCACACAGAAAGGTATGATGTACCACCATCCCGACACTCCGGAGGTATGCGTGGTGCCTGCTATCCAGATCACTTGTGCGAAAGACGCTATGATCAGAGATATTCCGAGTGTCACGGCAAGAGTCGTCGTCATGGGACGCGACATCACGATGATAAGAATTCCCCAGAATATCGCCGCAATCGACATGGCGGTCAGATACCAGGGTCTTGTCTTGATGACACCTTCGGGAGTTTCTTTTTTGCGCAGAGAGAACAGAAAACTTATAATCCCGATAGCTATATAGACGATACCGGATGCGATCACGACGGTGCGCAATGATACAGGGTCTGTACGCGTCATTGGCTCTTGACTGAATATCAGCAGAAGAACACCTATGACCAGTGTTGCGGTATAGACGATAAAATAGGTTGCCTTTTTCATGATTACATACTATTAAATTAAGAAACTGTCAAGAAACTTATAAGTTATAGTATGTAAACAACTTCAAAGTGCGGAAAGATTATCGCGGGTCTGTCGTATCTCCGCTTTTTTCAAGCATGGCTCGTACGGCTGATACGATAGCCTGATCGGGCAGACGCGATGAATCGAATGAAAAATGATAGTTGCTCGCGTGTCCCCAGGCGTCTCTGTTGGTGTAGTAGTTGTAATATGATTCCCGGTTTTTGTCGTTTTTTGCCGCAATTTCGCGTGCTTCTTCTGCATTGTCGGTCTCACCTCGTTCCATGATCGCGTTTATGCGTGTCTCTTCGGGGGCATGGATGAATAGACTTATAAGTCGCGGATGGTCCCGCATTATGTAGTCGGCAGTGCGTCCGACTATCACGCATGATTCCCGGTTACAAATCTCCTTGATTATCCGGCTCTGAAATTCATATATTTTCTCGTCACTCATGGGCGCTTCCTCTATGTTGGCAGTCGGTGCACCATAGTTGAATGAAAGTAATGATCTTAGCAAAGAGGGGCGCTTCTCGTCCTTGCGGGCGAATATTTCAGCGGAATAACCCAATTTACGGGCGGCTTCACTCAGGAGAGTCTTGTCATAATAGGCTATTCCAAGATCTGCCGCAAGCATTTTTCCTATTCTTCTTCCTCCGCTGCCATATTGGCGCCCGATGACAATTAGAAATTTACCTCTTTGGTTTTTACCGGTATTGTCCATTATATATATTTCTTGAGTATTTTACAAAATTAACAAAAAAATTATTATTTTTGCATTTCAATATNNACTTGCATTTGTCTTAAAAACAAAAAGTGAAGTTCTTACGACAAAAATAACAAAGATGGACTTATCTAACGACAAAGAAAATCTGGAGAAGGAAGGTATGAATTTGTATCAGTATATAGTCGACCATTGCGAAACAAATACCGGAGAGTTGACTGAACTGATTTTAAAACTCAGAAATGTAGACACCTCTGGCCAGTTCCTTGCCAGTACGGCACGTTATCTTGCGGCGGTAGACCGTGCCAGATTCGAGCCATGGCTTGCCTCTCTGATAGAGGCTGCCATAGAAAAAGACCGTGAACGCAGATATATCGGGTCTCTTCTTCAGGCTATATGGGGAGAGGATTATACGGAGCGTGTAGACGAACTGAAAGAATCGGACAATAATTTCCGCCGCATATACAAACGTATCCATCCTCAGGGAAATGCAATGTGAATATGAAAAAATTAATATATAGTCTGATATTATCATTTATGGCAATTTCAAACGTGCAGGCCGATCCGGTGGTTGATATCCACACATCACTCGGTGATATAAAGGTAAAGCTTTATGATGACACTCCGATACATCGCGACAACTTTCTTAAACTTGTAAGGGAGGGTTATTACGACGGAGTATTGTTCCATCGTGTCATCAAGGATTTCATGATCCAGACCGGAGATCCGAATTCCAGGACAGCTGACAGTACTACCATGCTCGGATCGGGTGATCCTTCTTATACGCTTGAGGCAGAGATAAATTATCCGAAACATTTTCACAAGTATGGAGCTCTTGCGGCTGCCCGCGCAGGAGATCAGGTCAATCCCGTGCGTAGAAGTTCCGGATCGCAGTTTTATATTGTGACAGGCGAGAAACAGTCTCCCCGCACACTCGATATGATGGCCGAACGTGCCAACCATGAACGTAAACAGAAATACTTCAATGGTCTTGCCAAGCAGCATATGGACTCGATAAGGAGCATGCAGACGGCCGGTGACAGGGAAGGTCTTGAGAATTTGCGTCAGGAACTTGCGCGTATGACGGGAGAGGCTGTAAAAGATGAACCGATGCCTGCCGAGATCCGCGAGGCTTATATAAACCAGGGTGGGACTCCGCACCTTGACGGCCAGTATACGGTATTCGGAGAAGTTATCGACGGGATGGATGTGGTGGAGAAAATCCAGAATGTCGAGACTGGCAGAGCTGATCGTCCGAAAGAGGATGTCAGAGTAATATCCATGAAAGTGGAGGAATAAGGATTTTCGGGGGCAAATTAACGGATTTGTCCCCGAAAATATATTGTTTTATATCACTTGTCCTTTCTATCACTTTTTTATATTGGGATTTTTTGACCGGCTTTTAATTTACCTGTGTTATACCGATGGCCGGCTGATATAACTAACCTAAATAACTACAGATTTTATGATTAAATCACTACATTGTTATGTAGCGACGGTTCCGATGCTGTTGCTGCTGACAAGTTGTATCGATGACAATTATGATTTGTCGGACGTGGATACAACATCGAGAATCAATGTCAATGATCTTGTGCTTCCGGTCAATATTGACCCTATCAGACTGGGGGATGTCATCGAAATCGATGATGAAAGCAGGATTCAGGTTGTAAATCTGAATGACAAGGAGTTTTATGCGTTGGTCCAGAACGGAAGCTTCGTATCGGATCCCATAGAGATCGACGGGGTGAAGGCCATTCCGGATCCGTTGAATCCTACACGTGAGACGCTCGAACGCCTCATCGCAGACAATTCGTCTTTTCGGGCTCCGAGCGGAGAGTTTATTTTTCCGATAAATGAAGTGGGGAATTATTTCTCTTATAATTCTATCGACATTGATGAAGCTATTGTTTCTTTGAGACGGGTGGAAACCGCTCCATTCAGATTCTCTTTCAAGCTTGAGGTCGAGGACCCCAATGTCACAATAGCCAGTATGTATTTCAAAGATATGGTGATACGTGCTCCCAAAGGGCTTGTCGCCACTCCAAGCACGGGTACATATGATGCCCGGACAGGTTATTGGCGTATTCCCCGTGTCGATGTGACCGGCAATCATACTGAGATCTCCCTGCTTGCCACGGGCATTGACATGGCTGTGGCGGGTATAACCATCCGTCCTGACAGATCACTTGATTTCGAAAGTGAGTTTCATATAGAAAGCGGATTTATTGACATCGAGCCTCTGAGTCCGAATTTCAGAGACGAGGTTGTTTTTATCGTCTCTTACGATCTTGATGAGTTTGAGATAAAATCGTTTGACGGCGAGGTGCGATATGCTCTGGAAGGTATTGATATCGCTCCGGTGGAACTGAAGGGAATTCCGGATTTTCTTAAGGGAGATGAGACCGAGATCGAGATTGCAAATCCTCAGATATATCTGCAGATCAATAATCCGGTAGCCTCTGTGCCGTTGAATTGTTCCACTGGCTTGCGTCTGACAGCGAACCGTGACGGCATGCCTTCTTTGCCGTTTGATCTTGATAATGCTGTTGAGATAGGCTTTGGACGCGGTGAATCCGGTCCTTATAATTTTGTGCTTTCTCCCTCTGATGAAAATCTGGATGTGCCTGAAGTTTTTGCAGCCGATCTTGACTGGTATCGATTCTCGACACTTGGCTCGCTTCTACATGCGCCCGCAGAATGGTCTGTCAAGGGACTGCCCAGGTCAATAGATATAGATCTTGTCAATCCCGGTATCCCGGTGCAATCCGTGACGGCGTTTAATATTCCACGCAAGCTTCCCGCCGCAGAAGGGAAATATCAGCTTATGGCTCCTCTCGCGCTTGATGAGGGATCCCGTATCATTTATTCAGAAATCCGTGACGGATGGAATGATGATATTGACGGCATAACAGTCACTGATCTTCAGCTAACTGCCCATGCGGTGAATAGATGTCCTGCTTCCATACAGCTGACAATCTATCCGCTCGACAAGGATGGCAATCTGATCGATGCCGCAGTCAGGAGTACGACCGTGGCGGCTGAGTCTGAATCCGATCTCGTGATCACAATGCAGGGAGAAGTGTCGAATCTTGACGGCATTCGTCTTGTGGCGGAACTCGCTGCAGGTGGCGAGGCCGTCGCGCTTACCCCGAATCAGACTTTGACACTTGACAATATCAAGGCCCGGGTTTCAGGCTATTATGAAAAGGAGTTCTAATCTTAAACTGTATAATCCAGATGAAAACATATAAAAGAATACTGACGTGCGCCGCCATGTACGCCATTGTGGCGGGTGCATTTGCGCAAAATACCAATTCAGGATATTTCCTCGATAACTATAATTNNACGTTATCAGATGAATCCGGCATTCGGAAACTCAATGAATTTTGTGTCTTTCCCGGCTCTTGGAAATCTCAATATAGCTATGCGCGGAAATCTGCATCTGTCCGATATATTTCATGTCGTAGACGGCAAGACGGTTCTTTTCACCAATCCCGGAGTCTCGGTTTCTATGCTTGACGATCTGAATCCGACAAATAGACTCGGTGCAGATGTCAGGGTCAATATCCTTTCCGGAGGTTTCAGGGCGTGGGGAGGCTATAACACCGTTTCGATCAACGCCCGCGCTGATTTTCATGCAGGCATCCCCAAATCTCTGTTTGAACTTGCCAAGGAAGGCATATCCAACAGAACTTATGATATAAGGAATCTCAATGCGAGTGCCAACGGATATGCGGAGATTGCACTTAATCATTCGCGCGATATAAAGCAGGTGCCTGGCCTTCGCGCGGGTGCGGCAGTTAAATTTCTCATAGGCATGGCCAATATCCGGGCCGATTTCAAGGAAGCGGAACTTTCATTGTCTGAAAATGAATGGACGGCACGTACGGATGCGGATGTGTATGCAAATCTCGGAGGCCTTCGGTATAAGACTAAGGTCAATGACAAGGGCAATACCTATGTATCGGGAGTCGATATGGATGGAGAAGGTTCTGTGGGTCCTAACGGATTCGGTATGGCCTTTGATCTCGGTGCCATATATAAATGGAGGGATTTCAATTTCTCTCTCGGCATACTTGATTTGGGCTGGATATCATATTTTGATACACGACATGCCTCAACCAATGGCGTGCGTACCGTCAATACGGACTCTTATGTCTTCAATGCCGATGAAGATGCCGCCAACGGTTTCGAAAACGAATGGGACCGTTTCAGCGATGATCTGGCGGAATTATATCAGCTTTCGGATAACGGCAACACCGGAACGCGCAATGTCGGACTCGGGGGCACACTGAATGTAGGAGTGGATTACGCTTTGCCTTATTACAGGCGATTGCATTTCGGGGTTCTCAGTTCGTCTCGTTTTATAAGTGATTTTACGTGGACTGAGCTACGGATTTCGGCCAATGTCAATCCTGTCGATTGCTTTTCTGCTGATGTGAATGTAGCTTTCGGGACATTCGGCACTTCATTCGGATGGATGCTCAATTTCAACCATCGCTGGGCGAATATATTCATCGGGATGGATCATACTCTCGGGAAAGTCACCTCCGGACAGTTCCTGCCGTTAAGTTCCAACGCATCGGTCAACTTCGGTCTCAATATTCCCTTCTGAAGTGGTGGAAATGTCTGAAATAATCCTCATTTGGCCGAAAAATGAGGATTGTTTTGGCAAAATAAATAAATTGTTATATATTTGACAATTATTTCGGAAAAGCGATAGTTCCGGGATTCAGATCCCGGAGCCGTCTTCCCGAATTGAAGTATAAATTATCATAACCACCATTATGAATGAGCTTGAAAAAACAGTAGCCGGAGAGGAGACTGTAACCCCCGCGCCCGAAGTGGCAGAAACTGAGAACACATGTATTGTTGAATCGTCACCGGCTCTTGATATCGCGCAAGTCGCGGATGATCATCAGGAAGAAGAAAAGACGGACGGACGCCGCATCCATTCCATGTCAAAAGAGGAATTACGCGATGCCCTTAAAGATATTGTCGATTCCGACAATATGGAGGCCCATAAGGAAGTCACAGCGATAAAGCAGGCTTTCTTCAACCTCAAGAGCCGTGAGAATATCGAGTTGCTTGACGCTTATGTCGAAGCGGGAAACGATCCGGCAACTTTCTCCGCGCAGCCCGACGAGGTGGAAAACGAGCTCAAATCATTATATGCCGAATTTAAGGAACGTCGTGCTGCATATCTGGCGGCCGAGGAAGCAAGACGGGCAGATAATCTTGAGAAAAAGCAGGAGATTCTCACACGTATGGAGGAGATCGCCGGCGATATCGATAATGTGAATACAAAGTTTCCTGAATTTCAACAATTACAGGTAGACTTCAAGGAGATAAAAGATGTCCCTGCTACGGCCGAGACCGACATCTGGAAACAGTTTCAGAATGTAGTGGAGNNCGTTTTTATGACAATCTGAAAATAAATAAAGAGCTTCGTGATTTTGATTTTAAAAAGAATCTCGAAGCAAAACGCGCACTTATTGACGAAGCTAAAAAGCTCGAATCCGTATCTGATCCCGTCGCAGCTTTCCGCTCGCTTCAGGGATTGCATGACCAATGGCGTGCCATAGGCCCGGTGGCGAAAGAGATACGTGATGAAATCTGGGATGAGTTCAAGGATGCGTCCACTGTGATCAACAAGCGTCATCAGGATTATTTCGAACAGCGTAAGGCTTCCGAACTCGCCAATGAAGAAGCCAAAACGAAACTCTGTGAGGAAATAGAGACTATTAAGTCTGATGAAATAAAGACTTTCGCTGATTGGAACGCNNCGAGCGGATTGTGGAACTTCAAAAAAAATGGAAAGAATATGGTTACGCCTCAAAGAAAGCGAATACTATTCTCTACAATCGTTTCCGCAAGGCATGCGATGATTTCTTTGCAGCGAAGGCTGCTTATTTCCAACGCACAAAGGATGAATTGAATTCAAATCTTGAGAAGAAGACAGCTCTATGTGAAAAAGCCGAGTCTCTCAAGAATTCAGACGATGTTAAAAAAGCCACGGACGAGATCGTAAAACTCCAGACTGAATGGAAATCTATCGGAAGTGTGCCGCGCAAACATAGCGATGCTTTGTGGCAGCGTTTCACGTCGGCTTGCAATTATTTCTTCGACGAGCGCAAACGTCAGAACAAGGAGCGTCACCGCGAGGAGCAGGAGAATCTCGATAGGAAACGAGACATTATAGCTCGTCTTTCCGAACTGCCTAAAGATGGTGACCGTCGCGAGATAATGCCGAAGATAAAAGAATTACAGGCAGAATGGCAGACTGTCGGTTTTGTGCCTTTCAAGATGAAAGACAAGATATTTACAGAATATCGCGCGGTTTGCGATGCTCTCTATGATGCATACAATCAGCGTGAGGCCCGTCAGCGCATGTCTAATTTTCAGAACCGTGTTTCCGAACTCAAGGGCGATGGCAACAAGATCAACCGTGAGCGTGACAGATTGATCCGTGTGTGCGAAAGCCGTCGGATGGAATTGAAGACTATCGAGAACAATATGGGATTCTTCAGTGTCAAGTCTTCTGCCGGCAATTCGATGCTTAAGGATATGGAGAACAAGGTAAAACGCATAAAAGAGGATATCAAGGAACTCGAGGCGAAGATCGCGCTGCTTGATGCCGAAAATTGACGTAAGACAGTTGTTTGAATTATAACTACGGCCCGCACTGTTATGCGGGCTGTAGTATTTTTTGTTCTGACTGAATAAAATCACTTTACCGCCGTTCTAATTATATGTATAT
>DAAV01000032.1:16932-23601 GCA_001701295.1 Bacteroidales bacterium H10 | reverse complement strand
CACATCGAAAAACAGGCTGGCGAACTGCAGGAAAAGCTGATCGCGGTAAACCGCGTATCTAAAACCGTTAAAGGTGGTCGTATTTTCTCCTTCACAGCTCTGACTGTAGTTGGCGATGGTAACGGTCGCGTTGGTTTTGGTTACGGTAAAGCGCGTGAAGTTCCAGCAGCGATCCAGAAAGCGATGGAAAAAGCCCGTCGCAATATGATTAACGTCGCGCTGAATAACGGCACTCTGCAACACCCTGTTAAAGGTGTTCACACGGGTTCTCGCGTATTCATGCAGCCGGCTTCCGAAGGTACCGGTATCATCGCCGGTGGTGCAATGCGCGCCGTTCTGGAAGTTGCTGGGGTTCATAACGTTCTGGCTAAAGCCTATGGTTCCACCAACCCGATCAACGTGGTTCGTGCAACTATTGATGGCCTGGAAAATATGAATTCTCCAGAAATGGTCGCTGCCAAGCGTGGTAAATCCGTTGAAGAAATTCTGGGGAAATAAACCATGGCAAAGACTATTAAAATTACTCAAACCCGCAGTGCAATCGGTCGTCTGCCGAAACACAAGGCAACGCTGCTTGGCCTGGGTCTGCGTCGTATTGGTCACACCGTAGAGCGCGAGGATACTCCTGCTATTCGCGGTATGATCAACGCGGTTTCCTTCATGGTTAAAGTTGAGGAGTAAGAGATGCGTTTAAATACTCTGTCTCCGGCCGAAGGCTCCAAAAAGGCGGGTAAACGCCTGGGTCGTGGTATCGGTTCTGGCCTCGGTAAAACCGGTGGTCGTGGTCACAAAGGTCAGAAGTCTCGTTCTGGCGGTGGCGTACGTCGCGGTTTCGAGGGTGGTCAGATGCCTCTGCAGCGCCGCGTGCCGAAATTCGGCTTCAAGAACATCAACCGTGTCGAGTACAAGGCTATCAATCTCGATGCACTCGAGGCTCTCGCGGCCACGGGTGTGACCAAAGTGACTGTCGAGGATCTTCGCAACGCAGGTCTCGTGGCAAAAAACGCTCTGGTCAAAATCCTTGGAAACGGTGCGCTCAGCCACGCTCTTGAGGTCGAGGCCAATGCCTTCTCTAAGGCTGCTGAGGCTGCTATCACTGCAGCCGGCGGTTCTGTAGTAAAAAAATAATCTGAAACACAATGGGATTTACAAAAACGATAAAAAATATCTGGAGCGTCGAGGATCTCCGCAAGCGCATCGGCATCACGCTGCTGCTTGTGATCATCTATCGCTTCGGGTGCTACGTGGTCTTGCCGGGTATTAATCCCGACGAGCTGCTGGCATTGAAGAATTTCACTGCCGACGGGTTGATGCAGCTACTCGACATGTTCTCGGGTGGCGCCTTTTCTCAGGCTTCTATCTTCGCACTCGGTATCATGCCTTACATCACGGCCTCTATCGTGATACAGCTTCTCGGCATGGTGCTCCCCGCATTCCAAAAGATGCAGCGTGAAGGTGAGAGCGGGAGAATGAAACTCAACCAATATACCCGCTATCTGACAGTGCTTATTCTTGTGCTGCAGGGTCCGGCTTATCTGATGAATCTCAAATACCAGGTTCAGGCAGCCGGAGGCCACGTTGAATTAGGTTTCTGGACCATCGTGTTTATGACGATTGTCCTTGCGGCCGGCTCCATGTTTATCATGTGGCTTGGCGAGCGTATTGACCAGAAGGGTGTGGGCAACGGTATCTCGTTCATCATCCTTATCGGTATTATCGCCCGTCTGCCGGAGGCTTTCGTTCAGGAATTCACCGGTCGTCTCATGAACTCGCAGGGCGGTGGTCTTGTGCTCTTCCTTGTCGAGATCGTGATTCTGCTCGCCGTGATCGCAGGTGCGGTTCTTCTTGTGCAGGGTACTCGCAACGTGCCTGTACAGTACGCCAAGAAGGTTGTCGGCAACAAGCAGTATGGCGGCGCCCGTCAGTTCATACCTCTGAAGGTTAATGCTGCCGGTGTAATGCCTATCATCTTTGCTCAGGCCATCATGTTCATTCCTGTGACTCTCGTGGGTTTCAGCACTGAGCAGACCGGTTTCTTCGGTGCTTTGACCGATATGTACGGATTCTGGTACAATCTTATTTACTTCATCATGATTGTGGCCTTCACATATTTCTATACCGCCATCACAGTGCGTCCCGCACAGATGGCGGAAGACATGAAGCGCAATAACGGCTTTATTCCCGGCATAAAGCCCGGTAAGCCCACTATCGATTATCTTGACTCTATCATGTCGAGAATCACACTGCCCGGATCAATATTCCTCGGCATAGTGGCTATTCTGCCGGCAATCGCTCATGTATGTGGCCTCAACCGTAGTTTTGCCTCATTCTTCGGAGGCACCTCGCTGCTCATCCTCGTAGGCGTGATCCTCGATACTCTCCGCATTGTGGAAGGTCATCTGATCATGCACAAGTATGACGGCCTGATGAAGCATGGACGTATCAAGGGCCGCGCTTCGGGCAACAGTGCCTTTTAACAATAGGTGAGATTTTTATCGCAAGATGATTTATATCAAGACACCTGAAGAGATAGAACTGACGCGTGCGGCTTCCGATCTGGTAAGCCGTACGCTCGGTGAGGTGGCCAAGTGGATCGAACCCGGAGTCACTACCCACCGACTCGATACGATAGCAAGGGAGTTTATCCTCGATAACGGGGGTAAACCCGCTTGCCTCGGTTATCACGGTTTCCCCGGTACGCTCTGCATAGAGGTAAACGAGACCGTGGTCCATGGCTTCCCTTCCAACTATGCGCTTCGCGAAGGAGATATAGTCGGAACGGACTGTGTGGCCGAGCTTGACGGATTCAATGGAGATTCATGCTATACTTTTGCTGTCGGAGAGATCGATGATAAAGTGAAGGCTCTCCTTGACACGACCAAGGCATCCCTCTATAAAGGGATAGAGGCGGCAAAGGCCGGTAAGCGTGTGGGTGATGTGTCGAATGCTGTCCAGACATATGTAGAGCGGCGCGGCTACAGCGTTGTCCGCGAGATGTGTGGCCATGGCATAGGCAAAAGCATGCATGAGGATCCCGAAGTGCCTAATTACGGGCGCAGAGGAATCGGTCCCGTCCTGAAGCCTGGCATGACCATCTGTATCGAACCTATGATCAATCTTGGAAGCAAGAATATTGTTATAGAAAGAAATGGCTGGGAGTGTCGCACACGTGACCGCAAACCGTCGGCGCATTATGAGCATACGATTCTTATAACCGATGCCGAGCCGGAAATCCTGACTACTTTCGATTACATCGAGCAGGCTCTCGGTGCGAAAAATTGATATGAATCGAATTTAAGAATTTAAAAATTTCAACGAAGTTAGTATGGCAAAACAGGCAGCAATCGAACAGGACGGAGTGATTCTGGAAGCCCTGTCGAATGCAATGTTCAAGGTCGAGCTTGAGAATGGCCATGAGATCACGGCGCATATCTCGGGCAAGATGAGAATGCACTACATCAAGATCCTGCCGGGTGATAAGGTCAAGGTGGAAATGAGCCCCTATGATCTCAGCAAAGGCCGGATTTCATTCAGATACAAATAAAACAAAACTCGATATGAAAGTTAGAGCATCAGTAAAAAAGCGCACTCCCGACAGCAAAATCGTACGCCGGAAGGGTAGATTATACGTAATCAACAAGAAAAATCCAAAATTTAAACAACGTCAAGGATAATTTTATTACCTTTGCAAAAAATTTCTAAGCAAGCAATATGGCAGTAAGAATTGTCGGCGTAGATTTGCCGCAGAATAAAAGAGGAGAGATCGCGTTGACCTACATCTTCGGAATCGGTCGCAGCGCAGCCAACACCATTTTGGAGAAGGCTGGCGTGGATCGCGATATCAAAGTAAAGGACTGGACAGACGCTCAGGCCGCCGCAGTGCGTGAGGTGATCCAGCGTGAATACAAGGTGGAGGGTGATCTCCGCACAGAGATCCAGCTCAATATAAAGCGACTTATGGATATCGGCTGCTACCGTGGTATCCGTCACCGTCTCGGTCTTCCCGTTCGCGGTCAGAGCACCAAGAACAATGCCCGTACGCGCAAAGGCCGTAAGAAAACAGTCGCCAATAAGAAGAAAGCTACAAAATAACATAATTAAAATATGGCAAAAAAGACAGTCGCAGCAAAAAAGAGGAATGTCAAGGTTGGCGCAAGCGGCCAGCTTCATGTGCATAGCTCTTTCAACAACATCATCGTGTGTCTCGCCAATGATGAGGGTCAGGTCATTTCCTGGTCGTCTGCAGGCAAGATGGGCTTCAGAGGCTCGAAGAAGAACACTCCCTACGCAGCCCAGATGGCAGCGCAGGATTGCGCCAAGGTCGCTTACGACCTCGGTCTTCGCAAGGTGAAGGCTTATGTGAAAGGTCCGGGCAACGGCCGTGAGGCTGCTATCCGTTTCGTTCACCAGAGCGGCATTGAGGTTACGGAGATCGTAGACGTTACTCCGCTTCCTCACAACGGATGCCGTCCTCCCAAGAGAAGAAGAGTCTAATCGGAATTTTTTCAAACAAACAGAATATTCTGAACAAAGTCCGCCTCCGGTTGTCCTGAATGCGAATTGACCGTCACTTGCACTTTCTCTCGACGGTCGCGGCTGCGCTAAGGGATATGCTCAGCGGATGAGCAAAAAAGATTAAACAAATGGCAAGATACACAGGACCAAAAACAAAAATCGCGCGTAAGTTCGGCGAGCCCATTTTCGGCGAGGACAAAGTTTTTGCAAAGAGAAACTACCCCCCGGGCCAGCACGGTCAGAACCGCAGAAAGAAAACTTCTGAGTATGGCACTCAGTTGCGCGAAAAACAGAAAGCCAAATACACTTATGGTGTGCTTGAGCGTCAGTTTCGCAATCTCTTCGAGAAGGCAGAGCGCACAAAAGGCATTACCGGTGAGGTGCTTCTCCAGCTTTTGGAAAGCCGTCTCGACAACATCGTATATCGTCTCGGTCTCGCACCCACTCGTCCCGCCGCACGCCAGCTCGTGCTTCACAAACACATCAATGTCAACGGCAAGAACGTGAATATACCTTCATATCGCGTTATGCCCGGCGATGTAGTCACAGTTCGTGAGAAATCAAAATCGCTTGAGGTGATCGCCGATTGCGTATCAGGTTTCAATCACAGCAAATATCCCTGGATCGAATGGGACGCATCTGTCATGGGCGGCAAATATCTTCATATGCCGCAGCGTGAAGACATCCCCGAGACTATCAAGGAGCAGCTGATCGTCGAGCTCTATTCTAAATAATAAACACTAAGATACCCATGCCAATATTAGCATTTCAGAAACCCGATAAGGTCATCATGCTGGAGGCTGACAACTCTTACGGCAAGTTTGAGTTTCGCCCTCTCGAGCCCGGTTATGGCCAGACCATCGGCAATGCCTTGAGACGAATCCTTCTTTCGTCGCTCGGAGGTTTTGCCATCAACTCCATCCGCATCAGCGGAGTGGCACATGAGCTGGACACTATCCCGGGTGTGAAGGAAGATGTAACCAACATCATCCTTAATTTAAAGCAGATCCGCTTCAAGCAGATGACCGAAGACCACAATGCCGAAACTGCAACGGTAGTTGTCGAGGGAACGGATGTGTTTACGGCTGGTGACTTAGGCAAGGTTCTCTCAGGATTCGAGGTTCTCAATCCTGAACTGGTAATCTGTCACCTCGATCCCGAACAGGGCTTTGAGATGGAATATTCCATCAACAAAGGCCGTGGTTGGGTTCCCGCTGACGAAAACCGCGAGATGCTCGCAGGTGCCAGTGCTAACACCATAGCTATCGACTCTATCTATACGCCGATCAAGAACGTCAAGTATGCTGTCGAGAACTACCGTGTAGAGCAGAAAACCGACTACGAGAAACTCCTTATTGAGGTCACCACCGACGGTTCGATCCTTCCGAAGGACGCGCTGAAGGAGGCTGCCAAGATCCTCATCCAGCATTTCATGATGTTCAGCGATGAGAAGATCACGCTTGAGACGCCTCAGGAGGACACTCCCGAGGAGTTCGATGAGGAGGTGCTCCACATGCGCCAGTTGCTCAAGAGCAAACTCGTCGACCTTGATCTCTCGGTCCGTGCGCTCAACTGTCTGAAGAGCGCTGAAGTCGAGACTCTCGGCGAACTGGTTGTTTTCAACAAAAACGACCTGCTCAAATTCAGAAACTTTGGAAAGAAATCGCTTTCAGAGCTTGACGATCTGCTTGAGAAGTACAATCTTTCCTTTGGAATGGATATTTCTAAATATAAATTAGACAAAGACTAAATCGCACAATGAGACATAATAAAAAATTCAATCACCTCAGCCGTAAGAAGGGACACCGCGAGGCCCTTCTGGCCAACCTGGCGATCTCTCTTATCGAGCATAAGAGAATCTTCACCACTCTGGCAAAGGCCAAGGCGTTGCGCGTCTATGCAGAGCCTCTGATCACACGCTCTAAGAAGGATGACACGCAGAATCGCCGTCTTGTTTTCAGCTATCTGCAGAACAAAGAGGCTGTCAAGGAGCTTTTCGGAGTGATTTCTGAAAAAGTGGCTACCCGTCCCGGCGGTTATCTCCGTATTCTCAAGACCGGCCATCGTCTTGGTGACAATGCTGAAATGGCAATGATCGAGTTCGTTGATTTCAACGAGGCTGCTCTTGCCGAGGCTGCTGCAAAGAAGACAAGC
>DAAV01000032.1:0-16817 GCA_001701295.1 Bacteroidales bacterium H10 | reverse complement strand
GACCTTTATTATTTAGCGTATGATTCGGGCGGTTTTCAGAGAATCGGCGAGACAAGCCGGATGATGGATTCCATGGACCGTTGCAGGCGCGGACGTGTATGCCAGGACGCATATGTCAGTTTGGTGCAGTGTCCCATATCGGCAAAAAATATCTCCCGCATACGGCTGTTGATTTCCTTGTCATAGATGAAAAGATTGCATTCGAAATTGTTTTCGAAGCTCCGGAAATCGAAATTGGTGGAGCCGGCCGTTACGATATTGTCATCAATTATCATGGCTTTGGCATGAAGCATTCCGGGATTGTAGAGATAGACTTTTATACCGGCCTTGAGACATTGTGTGACATAAGAGAATGATGCGTATTGAAGCATTCTGGAGTCACTGCGTCTCGGAATCATTATGCGTACGTCTATTTTAGACAGCGCAGCGGCCTCTAAGGCGTGTCTGAGGGCATCCGTGGGCAGAAAGTAAGGGGTTTGTATGTAAATGCTTCTTGTGGCCGAGGAAATGGCTTTAAGGAAGCACAGAGCCAGATTGTCCCACTGAGACAACGGGCCGGAGGTCACAAGCTGCATTCCGACAGTATTGGAAAAATTTACCGGAGGTGTTTTCGGATACCTCATGGGATGCTTCTGATTGCGGAAATTCCAGTCAACTACATAAGAAAACAATAATGACTCCACTATGTCTCCCTCGACGCGGAAATGCGTGTCGCGCCATCCCCAGCCCTTTGACACGCTTTTTACGTAGCGGTCGGCAATGTTCATGCCTCCTATATAGCCTATCCGTTCGTCGATTATGACTATCTTGCGGTGGTTACGCCAATTTACACGATTGGCGAACTGAGGGAACGTCACCTTGAAAAACGGGTGGGTTTCGACCCCTGCATCGTTCATCATTTTAAAGAATCTGTTGCGGACCGAGAAACTTCCCACGTGGTCATATATGACCTTGACATCGACTCCCTCCCTGGCCTTCCGCATGAGGATCTGGGCTATCTCATGGCCGAGAGTGTCGTCGAGAAATATATAATACTGAACATAGATGGATCTTTTTGNNCGTCATTGAGATCCTTCTTCAGAGCCGTGAACTTATCTTCACCGTTGGTGAAGATTTCCATCCGGTTATTGATCGTGTAGAACGATGAAGATAGATTTCGGGCGAGTTTGATCAGATTCCGGTCGGAGCGAGATAAGTTCTGAGAGTCGAGATTGACATGCCGGGGGGCCATCGAAGTGATGATCTTGCGCTTGTTCATGCGCGAGATCATGTGTTGCCCGCGGAGGCTCCGGCCGAAGAATATATAGAATATAAGTCCTACGACAGGCAGGAATATGAGGGCTATGACCCATGACAGAGAACGTATAGGATTACGGTTCTCTTTTAATACGACCACTATGCAGCTCGCGATGGTTATGACGTATACTATGAATATGACCAGATTGATCCACCAGTTGAATGCATCCATAAGCCCGATTATGAGATATGTTATTTGTCCGGGTGTTGCCTGAGATATTCCGCAGCGGTAAGTTCAAGTTCGGAATACCAATCTTTTCCGAATCGGGCAATCAGAGGACCTTTCAGGAACTGATATGCGCGCACGCCGAGTCTGCGGCCGAGAGTCTCGGCCGGACGGCATATTTTCCAGCGGTGCATGTTGACTGCGGTGAAGCCGTCATATTCCTTAAGCCGGACAGGATAGAGCCGACAGGATATGGGTTTCACATCGGGAATACGGCCTTCGCGGAAAGCCTTTTCAAGCGCGCACAGGCATTTCCCTCCTGCCGCGTAGCAGGTGTAGACACAATCGCGGCCGTCTACGATCTGAGTCACCAGATCGCCGTCGGGATCAGTATATGACGCTCCTTCATTGCGTATTTCTTCCAACGCACGTGGCAAAAGGTCATTTTCAACTTCCGGAAGAATCTGTTCGATCTTTTCCGCTTCTCCCGGAGCGAGCGGGGCTCCCGCGTCTCCTTCGATACAGCATGCACCAAGACATGCGTCAAGGTCGCATACGAAGTATTTCTCGATAAGATCAAGTGATACCAAGGTATGTTGAATCTGTAACATATAGCACTGAATAACGGTTAAAAATCAAGATCAGACGGTTATGTGTCAAAAACGGGCACTCGTAAGAGTGGTGAATGAGACAAGTCTGTCGGCCCGGGCGCCTGGTGTGCGCAGCCATACGGCTATGCCATATTCATTTTCGGTCTCGTATTTGTTGCCCTCTATCGGAGCGGATACGGGTGTCCCGTTCCTGTTTCTGGGTTTTACTACATACTGATAGTTATAAGCACCTTGTTTGACAGGTATCTCCGCCGTATATATCCCCCGTGACCGGTCATAGACCATACGGTTGTGATCATCGTATGTATTGTGAATGAATTCACCATCTACGTAAACGTCCGCGTCTGTGAACTCAGGAGACTCAAGCATGAAATGTACCGTTATGTAATCCGCACCCGTATCCGAATCTGTCGCATTGTATTCATGCACAAGAAAACGTCCATGCTGTGTACGGTCATNNTCGAACAACTGTATTGCGCCTCTGCACGGGGATAATCGGGTTTGAGCCATACATGGTAGTTTGTACCCATATATCTCAGGGAATCGACATGCATGCCTGGAAAACTGTTGCTGACCGATTCGAAACGGCGATATTCGTTGGAAGCAGGAAAAATAAGATCCGGCATATGTTCGTAGACTACGCGGCTTCCCTCTACACGAAGCGGGGAGCGGAGAAACCGGGTGGTGCCGGTATTCATATTTTGTGTCACCTCGACAAGCAGATCCTGATATGGATTCAGAACTTCGGATCCTTCACAGTCGAGATATACGGACAACTGTTGCCATTCGCTGTTGAATCCTTTGTCGGTCCGTGAAGTGACGGAACCATCGGTTTGGATCGCGTTTTCAGAGACCTGAAATCGGGTCTGTACCAATGTCTCGTCGGGAGAATCGGGATCATACACCTGAAGAAGATAATTGCCGGAATGGAGAATCCGCATGTCATCGTTCGGAAGTGTTATCATGTAATTGACATAATGCACGAACGTCGATGACGAGAATGCGTAGTCTTCTATTTTTATGGAATTGAATCCGGATATATATTCCGATTCGACCAGCCTTGACGGCTGCCAGTCCGAATTGCAATGTATCAGCCGATATTCCAGATAACTGTTGTCTTCCGCTATTTCATCGAAGGTGATGATAATCCGGTCATTGGTTCCCATGCGTATTACGGGAGGAGACATGAAATTGTCTTCGACGGTTGTCTTCAGAGTCTTGAAACGCTGACTGAATATACGTGTCGAAGTGTCTGTGGCGGCGCTTATGGAAAAAATTCCCCAGAGGAGAGCCGCAGTTATAAGTAAATGTCTTACCATAGGATCGGTGTCTTGCCGTGAGCCACAAGATACTCGTTTGCACGTGAGAAATGATGGTTGCCGAAGAATCCCCGGTGGGCGGAAAGTGGAGAGGGGTGGGGAGAGGCGAGTACAAGATGGCGGTTGCGGTCTATGAATTCTCCTTTGCGTATGGCGTCTGATCCCCATAAGATAAATACCAGATTGTCGCGCTGTTCGGCAAGAGCGTGCACGGCCGCGTCCGTAAGTTTTTCCCATCCCAGGCCAGAGTGTGATTTAGGCTGATGTTCACGTACGGTAAGTGAAGAGTTAAGCAGAAGCACCCCTTGACGTGCCCAGCGTGACAGATCTCCGTCAGCCGGAATCGGAGCGCCCGTGTCGTCATGGACTTCTTTGAATATATTGCGTAGCGAAGGAGGCATCTCGATTCCGGGATTGACGGAAAAACAAAGTCCGTTGGCCTGACCCGGTCCGTGATAGGGATCCTGACCTATGATGACAACTTTGGTCTCGAGAAAGGGAGATGCGTCGAAAGCCGCGAAAATAGATGCCGCCGGAGGATAGACCCTTATTCTCGGGTCAGCATATTCGGCGCGTATGCGGTCCGTAAGCGCCTTGAAATATGGTTGCTCAAACTCGCCTGCAAGTGCCTGGCGCCATTGAGGATCAATTNNCATTCATATGTTAAAAGAAATGAATTTCAAAAATTTTCCTCAAAGATAGTGATAAAAATCGAAAAAAACATTAACTTTGCACTCTAAACAAGCCGAATGTGCAATTACGGTGTGTCGGAAGCAGGATATACCCGTACGATTACCTTTCGGATGGCATGAAATGTTCCCATAGTTCAATGGATAGAATATCGGATTCCGGTTCCGACGATTGGGGTTCGACTCCCCATGGGAATACAAAGAAAATCTCCGCGATCATTTGCCCAAGCATTGATCGCGGAGATTTTCTTATATTGTTTACTGTTATTTCCGGGCCAGTATCAGGGCGGAATATGGCCGGAGTGTAATTTTTCCACCTTGTGTCACACCCAGATCACCTGCAGGCGAGATTTTTCCGTCCTGCGCGACGATCATCCATTCACCTTTCTTGATATCTACGGTCTGGGGATTGGACGCGCCGTTGAAGATGACCTTGATCTCTTTCCATTCGTCGCCGTTTGCGTTGTTGAGAAGCGAATAGGATATGAGATTGGGAGTTTTGGACGAGTCTATCTTGTCGAACTTAAGATTTTTCGCTATTTCGGACGCCGTTGTCATGCGGAATGCAGGATGGGCCTTGCGCAGGGCGATCAGTCCTTTATAATAGTCGAACTGATCGCGGTAGCGGGCCTTGTTGCTCCAGTCTATCGCATTGATGGAATCCGGACTTTTATAGGAATTATGCACGCCTTTCTTGTCACGGAACACTTCTTCTCCGGCAAACATGAACGGTGTGCCCTGTGACGTGAATACGATTGTCTGCGCGAGTTTTGCCGCCGCGAGCATGTTCTCCTCAGGTTCCCCGGCCATGGATTTGTGAAGTTTGTCAGTGAGACAGAGGTCGTCGTGGCAGGATACATAATTGACGATCATTTCAGGAGATTTCGCATAGGGAAATTTGGAATTGTTGCCCTTTTTGTAGTTTACCTGAGGATGGTCCGTAGCTGCCACAATACCTATTTTCACTGTCTCTTCCAGTCCTGGCTTGCCTGTGGCAAAGCCGCGGTCGGCCGCATCGGTATAATGTCCTTTGACTGCATCGCGTATGTCATCGGAGAAAACGGCTATGTCGGTCATTTTGCTCACATTCTCTTTAAGGGCACGGCGTTCAGTCTGCAGTGGAGAGTCTCCTGCTGTCCAGCCTTCGCCATATACGAATATCGAAGGGTTTATTTTCTTGAGTTCCGCAGCGACCTGATTCATTGTCTCCGTGTCGTGGATTGCCATAAGATCGAAGCGGAATCCGTCTATATGATATTCATCCGCCCAATATTTTGTAGAATTTATGATATAGTCGCGCATCTGCTGCAGATCGGATGCGGTCTCGTTGCCGCATCCCGAGGCATCCGAATAGCGGCCGTCATTCCAATGACGGTGATAATATCCCGGTGCGGTCAGCTCGAAGTTGGAATTGTCGTTGTCGGCGGTATGGTTATACACCACGTCCATTATCACACCGATTCCCGCGTCATGCAGAGCCTTTATCATCTCTTTCATCTCGCGCACCCGGACAGCCGGATCAGAAGGATTGGTGGAATAACTTCCCTCGGGGGCATTGTAGTTCAGCGGATCGTATCCCCAGTTGTAAGTGTTGCTCTGAAGATTCGTCTCGTCTACTGAATTGTAGTCATACGAAGGAAGAATATGCACGTGGGTCACTCCGAGTTCCTTCAGGTGATCTATACCGGTCTTCATTCCTTCAGGCGAAACGGTTCCCGGTTCTGTAAGCGCGAGAAACTTGCCTTTGTTGGCTATTCCTGAAGAAGGATGCATTGACATGTCGCGGTGATGCATTTCATAGACTATGACATCCGAGAAATTCTTTACTTCCGGACCTTTGTCGGAAGACCATCCGGCAGGATCTGTCCTGTCAAAGTCGATGACGGCCGCGCGGTTCCCGTTTACTCCTACCGCCTTGGCCCATACGCCGGGTGTCTCGTTGAGCCATTTGTCTCCGGTGTTGATCTGAAACGTATAGAATTTGCCGTACAGTTTTTCCGGCACTGTGACCGCCCATGTGCCTGTGGCCGCATCGAATTTCATGGGAAGCGTCTTATAAGCCTTTCCTGTGTGTCCGTTGTCATAAAGATTGACACGTGCCTCTTTGGCTTTCGGACTCCACAGACGGAAATGTGTACCTGAATTGTCGACAGTCAGTTCAAGATCGGAACCGTTGTAGGTTGGCCATTCGATGAACCGGGCGTCATATGTGCTGTTGGTCTGTGCGGTTCCCGTGAATGTGAGACCGCCTGCAAACAGAATCGCCGCCATTATTGATGATACTCTTGAATTTAACATGTATTGATTTGAGTTTAAAAGATTTGATATTCTTGATATGATATGTTGTCCGGTATGTGTACCCAAAGTTAAAATGAAAGACTTCAATGAAAGTTCATATTTTGCGTAACACTCGCGGCACGAGATCACGTTCTGTATTCTGGAAGCGTACGCGGTAGGATCGTGCGGCCGGATCAAAACTGACGATGACGCCGGTGCCGAATATTTTGTGTTCTACTGCGGTGCCCGGCGACATTGGAGATTCATCTCCCTCCCCGAGTTCCGAGTTCAGCATGTTGACCATATTGCGTGTTCCTTCAAAGAGAGCGGGATCGGGTTTCCCCTCTATTGTCAGCAGAACTTCTGGGATTTCGGAAATAAAACGCGATGGATATCTGAGTGCGCCGTTATCGTTCATATATCCTTCTGATTCCGACAGATAGAGCATTTTTTGCGCACGTGTCACTGCTACATACATCAGCCGGCGTTCCTCCTCTTCGCCATCTTTGCGCCGTTCGCGTATGGAGCGGTGGTTGGGAAATACGCCTTCTGTCAGTCCGGTTATGAATACTGTGGGAAATTCTAGTCCTTTCGACTGATGGATAGTCATCAGTCGTACCTTGTCTTTGTCATTGGCTGCATCGACATTGGTGTATAGAGCTATCTCCTGGAGATAAGCGTCAAGCAGTCTGTCGTCATCTTCATCGTGCGACAGTTCATATTCTTTCATTGAGTTGATCAGTTCGGCTATGTTCTCAAGTCTGTCCTCTCGCTCATCCATACGGTAAAGATCCGCGAGACGGCTGTCCACGAGGAGTTTGTCGGTGAGCTCCGATACAGGGATCTGTGTCGACAGCGTCCGCAGTGTGTCTATCAGGCTGATGAACTCCCTGAACTGAGGTCGGTTGAATTTCGGAGTGTCTACTGCAGAACGAAGCATTGTCATCAGCGATACTTTATGCTGTTCCGCCATTGTACGCAGGTTGGCAAGGGACGCGTTTCCGAATTTTCTTGCAGGGAGATTGATTATCCGGGAGAAAGCCATGTCATCATTGTCGGATGCTATCAGACGCAGATAACTCGTCACGTCTTTTATCTCCTTACGTTCAAAAAATCTGACTCCTCCCCATACGCTATAATTTATCTTGCGTTTCAGAAGCACCTGTTCGAGTCCTCTCGAAAGGAAAGAACTGCGGTAAAGTATCGCGAAATCACGTGCCGATTCTCCGTTTTTAAGTCCTTTCTCGATAGTGTCGGCTATGAATTCGGCTTCTTCACGTTCGGAAGCGGCATGACGGTATGCCGGACGGCGTTCATTGAGCCGCATGGTGTATAGTTCCTTTGGAACGCGATTACGATTGTTGGATATGATGCTGTTCGCAATCTCAAGGATGTCGGGTGTGGAACGATAGTTCTCGTTCAGAATCACATCGGTCGCGGCTTTGAAATCGATGAATATCTTCGGATTCGCTCCTCTCCATTCGTATATCGCCTGATCCGGATCTCCTACTACGAACAGATTCCCATGTCCTGAGGCAAGTATATTAAGAAGTTTCCAGTCGTCCGACGAGCAGTCCTGCACTTCGTCCACCATGATATAGTTGAGCTTATCTGTCCAGTAGCGGCGCGCGTCCTCGAAATGATTGAGTATATAGATGGTAAAATATATCAGATCGTCATAGTCGAGAGCGTAATGTTTCAGCTGAAGACGTATGTATCTCACGAGTTCGTCCGGACATTCGGGAGAACTTGCCGGCAGAAGATGGCGCTGTATGTAAGCGTCGATATTGTAGCCTTTGAGAGCGGAGACTTTGGTGAGAAACCGTTCTGCGGTAAGTTTGCGGCGGTCCACCCCGAATTCCTCCATTGCCTGTTTTGCGAGAGACTTGGCGTCTTCCTCGTCTAATACCGTGAAATTTTTAGGATAGCCGATACGGTATATCTCGCGTCGCAGGAATTTTACACAGAAACTGTGGATCGTGCATATGAAGTCATTGACGCTTCCTCTGTCCACCATGCGCGCTATGCGGCTTTTCATCTCCTGGGCGGCTTTGTTGGTGAATGTCAGACAAAGTATGTTGCCCGGCGATATCCCGAGTTCGTTGACAAGAAAAGCATACCTGTGGGCTAGGACTCTTGTCTTACCCGATCCCGCACCGGCTACGACACGCACTCGGCCTTCTGTGGCCTTCACGGCCTCGGACTGCCGTATGTTAAGTGTAATATTGTTTTTATTTGCACTTCCCTGCACCATATGCGCTGTGTCAGATTGTCTTTGGGGCCGGTTTTACAGGTACCCTGAGATAATATCGGGAGCCGTTTTTGTATTCTTTGTCAGGAATGATCTCACTGTTGAGAAGAAGCCAGATGAGCCGGCATATGAAGAACCCGCTTCCTTTTCGGTGCAATATTCGTCGGACGGTGATGAAATTGTTGAATATCTGAGGATCTTCCGGACTTGCACCGTTTACTCCGATAGTGGTAATTATAAAGTCAACATAATTTTCAGAAGTCTTCCGGCATGATAATTCAATTGTCGAGTCCGGTATGCAATGTATGGCTGTGTCGAAGATATGGTTTATCAGGATAGACAGACATTCCGGATCGGTGGTGATTTTGAAATCATCGTCAAGATATTCCACAGAAATTCCATTATCCGGATAATCACCTTCGTGAGCGAGAACCTCGACTCTTCGCAACAGCGAGTCTACAGATGTCTCTTGGATATATTTCATCAGGTCGGAATGTCCGCTGGCTGCTATGAAGAGCAGATCGTTGACAATGCTTTTGGTCATGAACAGCGACACCATATCCCATTTGATTCCCTTTTTACGCATGCGCTCTCTCCAACCGTCTATATTTAATTCCGGTGCGAGATAGCCAGGCATTTCAGCATAATCATAATATAGGGATTGTCTGAGCCTTTCACGTTCCATATGTATGCTGTCGACAACTTCTCCCATACGGCTGGCGTTCCTTTTGAATTTTCCCCAATAATGTAAAAAGAGAACAAGAATTATAAAAAGAATTACGAACAATACAGCTACAAACGTCATCAGACGCCGTGCTGACAATATCTCCTCGTTTTTGTTGGTGAGCTCGAGTTCGGCATTTCTTGTCTTGAGATCCTGCACGTCATATTTTATCTGGAGTTCCCTGTAGCGTTCGGATGCTTTGAGCCTGTTGAGCTCCTCGAGAATTGTGGAATACTCCTCAAGAGCTTTTANNCGTCTCGTCATCGCCGATTTTTTCTGCCACGCTGACAGTGTGTTCAAGTACGAGTTTCCGTAATGGCAAAGAAAGGTCTTTCTCAAGCAATTGTTTAAGATACGGTAAGGCGGCGTTATAATCGCCCGAGGCCGTATAATAATATGCATAGAACCGTGGATGTGTATCCATGTCATTACGTACGTCATGACTTTTCGCACGTAGATTCATGCATTTGTCGTATAGTGTCTTAAGCTCTCCGGGTCTGAGGGCCTCATAATTACGGATCATTCTCCTGTAGCATACATAACGGCTGATATCGAAATTTCTGTAGATTCTGCCATTGGAGTGATATTTATTCTCGAGCCCGTCTATGATTTGTAGAAGTTTACGGTCAGCTTCAACGGATTTCTCGGCCTCTCCCGCATCGGCATATACATTCGCGGCTTCCGCATATACAATATTAGGAATTGCATAAAGCTTGAAATGAGAGGATGTCGCCAACATTATAAGGCGGTCGAGGTATTCCTTTAGCATATCGCCCGAAGCGTCATTGCGGAGAAATTCCACAAGTGTGAAAAGGTCAAGAAGTCTCTGTGTCGGGCTTTTGGTTTTCCCTTTATCTTCTTCTGCAAGTATGCGTATTATTTCCTTTTGCCTGTCGGTCTCGGACTTGTTGCTGGAAGAATAACTCAGCCGTTTCATTCTCAGAAACAGATGTGTCTCTTTCTGCTCCTGCGATTCCGGAATCAGGGAAACCTCTTTTTCTATTTCGGCAAGGCTTCTGTCATCTCTGAAGCAGGCTGTAAGCTGGCGGCATATGTCAAGACGGGTGGAGTTGTCTCCTATGCGTTTCGCAATATCATATATCTGGCGTCCTATGGCAACTTCCTGATTTCTCGGCACCACATCGAATATATCATATAAAATCTTTATGGAGTCCCGTGGCGTCTTGGCATTGGCGAGACTGATCCGGAGTTTAGAGGAGGTATCACGCTGGTAGTCAGTTTGTGCTTTGGCCGATATAGCGAGTTGTAATAAGATGGTTATTGTAAAAGTCAGAAATAATTTTTTCATTATGTGAGAAGTATTTCATGATTTCAGGTGATTTCAAAGTCTTCTTGTTTTGAAAAAGTTTCATGACTTTGTCTGCGGTAACCTGACAAACAAAGTTAACCTTTTTTGTTGAATTACGCAAAGGAAAGTCAAAAAAACGACAATTCTTGATAATAATATACTTGGCACATGGCATATACGTTATTTTAATAAGCAAATTATCAATAAGTTTATGTTCCGATATATACACATGTTGCGGCATTGTGCCTGTTTGGTGTTTCTTATGTCAATTCTGCCGGTATACGGCGAGGACAAGGAAGATCCTTATATTCCTTCTGTCCTTGTCGTGGAGGACGATGGTGCTGTGGCTGAACTTGAACGGCAGGGAGTCATAATCTGGCATAGACGTGAGGACATGGTTCTTGCTCTCGTGCCGCGCGAGATATCTCTTAAACGCGCACGGGGAGTGAGACGTTCCGAGAAAGGACGGAAGGCTGTGCCTGCTCTCGATATAGCCAAGACATATTATGACGCGGATATGGTACTGTCTGGTGCCGGACTTCCGCAACCCTTTACAGGGAAAGGAGTTGTAGTGGGTTTCTGTGACACAGGATTTGATCCCAACCATGTCGCTTTTCTTGACAGTGAGGGCGTATCGCGCGTCAGGCGCCTTGTCTATTATGATGAGCCAAAAGGAATACGCAGGATTATGGATACTCCCGGTGAGATAGCTTCATGGACTACTGACAATACAGACATGTTTCACGGTACCCATGTCGCCAATATAATGGCGGGAGGATATAGAGGCAACGGATATTCGGGTATGGCGCCAGATGCTGAAATTGTGGCTACGACATCTCAATTGTATGATGCCGGCATATTGTCCGCATGCGAGGATATCGTTGATTATGCCCGTTCGGTCGGTAAGCCGGCCGTCATAAATCTGTCGTTGGGCAGTTATAACGGACCACATGACGGCTCATCTCTGTTCTGTCGTTATCTTGATCTGATAGGAGAGGAGGCTATTGTATGTATCGCCGCGGGCAATGAAGCGGATGATTCCCATTCATATCGCATTACTTTCGATGAGGAGAAGCCTTTGTGGCGCGGACGTATCCATTCGGCCGACGGCACCCAGTTCGGAATGTATGGAATGACTGATGCATGGAGTGAGGATTCACGGCCGCTGGAGGTGAAGATACTTGTATATGATCTGTCGTTTGGCAATGTCGTATATGAGTCGCAGGTCTTTGCCGGCGATTCCGGATATGAGGGTGTCATATCGTCTGTTTCCGATGATCTTCTTGCGCGTTATTTTGACGGGAATATCAGTGTGCGCGGCTATGTGAGTGATCTTAACGGACGCTGGGTGACGGAGATAGAATATGATTTCCGTTCGGAGGAGCCTGAACCCTCTTCCAAATGGCCGCGTGCCAGATATGAACTCGGCTTTGAGATAAGTGCGGATTCGGGAGTTCATGCGGATATCAACAGTGACGGTCAATATTCGTTGCTGAGAGTGTGGCCCGGATTTGATTACCCGGGCAATGATCTGTCTGTGAGTGATATTGCGACAGGAAGTAATGTGATCTGTGTCGGCATGTATAATAACCGACATGATGTGCCTGTCTGGAGCGGCGGCACACGCGATGTCGGAGCCCAACCGCTTGTTGTAAATGTCGGATCGGGCTATGGCACTCTGGTCGACGGTCGTATTCTTCCCCACACTGTTGCTCCCGGCGGATTTATAGTGTCGGCTTCCAATTCCTACTATAATGCCGCCCATCCGGAGCGCATGCCGATTGTCAATGCCAAAACTGAATCCGGAGGCAAGACATATTATTGGGATACGGATGCAGGCACATCGATGGCCACTCCGTTTGTGGCGGGGACAATAGCCACATGGGTACAGGCCGATCCATCTCTGACCGTGGCCCGCGCTCGCGATATAATCCTGAAAACCAACTTCAGGGATTATCCTGATCCTGAAAATCCCCGCAATGGCCAAGGATGGTTGCGTCCTTACGAGGGAATAAGACAGGTATTGGCCGAATCGGGCATTCCCTCAGGCAGGGTAGATGTGAATGCTCCGTCTGTCATATTCGCAGGAGAGTCTGCCGAGATATTCAATCCTGCCGGTGATGCCGTGATCGTCTTGGTCTATGGTACGGATGGGACTCCCGCTATGCTGCCTGTCGTTCTGACCGGAGTTACCGGCGGTATTGATCTCGGCGAACTTCCCAAAGGAGTCTATATAATCACCTTGATACGCGATAACAGTCCTGTGGCAACTCATAAGTTTATCCGTTGACAGCATGAAGCCACATTATTTTCATGATGTCACATTAGTTTGAGGCAATCCGGATGTCTTAGCTGAAAATCCGAGTATAATCTTGCAGTCTTCCGACGGAATTCTTCGGTTTGTTTTTCTGAAGCAAGAATAGGACGATGGTTCGCGCGTCTGACGATCGAGGAGCCTTCTTTAATAAATTCCAGCCCTTTGGCGTCAAGATACGTTTCCTTGAAAATTTCCCAGATATATTCTACAGCCATGTCCGAAGGATGCACCAGATCCGCGGCATAGAAACGGTAGTCGCGCAAATCGTCATTGACGATCTCGTAAGAAGGAAAATAATGACAGGATCCGGCTGTTGAACAGATTTCGTCAATGGCCAGCAGAAGTGTGGCTTTAGACAATTCGTTTTCATGCAGGCCGTCGCGTATGTGGCGCACCGGGCTGACAGTGAATATGATCTGTAGCCCGGGATATTTTATTTGTAGTTTCGTTATCAGCGATGACCATATTTCAGTGATTCCCCCGATACCGATTCTGCGACGTATAAACATTTCCGCAGGCTGCTTGTGGCAGTTGGCTACTACGAAATCCGGATATTCGGAAAGAAAGTAACAGTATGATGTTCCGAACGTGACGCACAGAGTCCGCCCTTTGTCGATCATTGATTCCAGTTCCCTTTTACGGTTTTTGAAAATATTGGTTGCTTCCGGTCCGCTTTTTGCCGAACCCGATGAATCGAACATCCAGGAATGGTAAATTCCTGATGTCTCAAAAAGCGTTTTCGAGAAAGCTTCATCTGCATTGTCTGTAAAAAGCAGGAGTTCCAAAGCTTTCGCTATCGACAACGGATTGAAAAGAACTCCGGCAGGGTTTCCGGCTTTCCACAGGCAGTCACGCATCCGGCTGCTGATTTCGTCAGCGAAACAAGACCCCAGTGTCACGAGGGGCAGGTGGGGATTAAGCGTGAGTTCTGACTTCCGGGGCTTGAATTCTGTTCTGAATTTCACTGTCTATTGTTTTTGTTTCAAAATTATAATAAAATCCGTTAACAGCCAAAATTTGGTGGTTTATAGAGATTGCGGAGTTAAAAAATAGAATTATCTTTGCATTATAAACCACCCGGGGAGTCGGGATGGTGCTCCCTCTTTTTACTGACTTATCAACCAACAATTTCTAAACATGAAAAAAATAGCGTCAATTATTTTAGGACTTCTGGCGGGAACGACAACCGCTTTTTGTGCCAAAGCTCCACGCAATGTCTCGAACATCGAGCCTCCTTTCTGGTGGGTAGGCATGGCCAATGACACCCTGCAGCTTATGCTTACGGGACCGGATATAGCTTCTGCCGATTTCACGGTGGATTATCCCGGCGTGAAGCTGGACCGTCAGGTTTCTCTCGATTCTAAAAATTACAAATTCATATATCTTACGATATCTCCTGATACAAAGCCGGGTAAGATAGATCTCCGTTATGTTGTAGATGGCAAGAAAGGATCGGTCCCATATGAGCTTAAGGCACGCGACCGGGCCGCGTCGGAATACAAGGGATTTGATGCCGGCGACGTACTCTATCTGCTTATGCCCGACCGTTTCGCCAAGGGCCTGGATGATAAGGATATCAATGTCAGGAATCTTGATTATCCCGTTATGGCTGATCGCGGGAATCCCAATGGACGTCATGGTGGTGACATGCGCGGCATCCGCAATCATCTCGACTATATTGATTCGCTCGGTGTCACAGCCATATGGGTATGTCCCGTGCTTGAGAATGATATGCCCGGAGGCAGCTATCACGGCTACGCCACCACCGACTATTACAATATAGATCCTCGTTTCGGTTCGAACAGCGAATGGAACAGCCTTATTTCCGATGCTCACAGCCGGGGACTTAAAGTGGTGATGGATATGATCTTCAATCATTCCGGTTCAAATCATCCCTGGATGAAAGACGCTCCTTCCAAAGACTGGTACAATCGTCCCGAGGGTGACGCGATGACCAATTACCGCCTCACGACCGTGCATGATCCTTATGTATCGGATTATGATCTTGAACATACGGTCGATGCATGGTTCGTGCCTTCCATGCCCGATCTTAACCAGCGTAATCCGCATCTGATGAAATATCTCACCCAGAATTCCATCTGGTGGATAGAATCGTCCAAGATAGACGGCATACGTATGGATACGTATCCCTATGCCGACATGAAAGGCATGTCGCAATGGGCGGCCGATGTGCTTCGCGAATATCCGGATTTCAACATCGTGGGAGAATGCTGGTATGCCAATGAGGCGGGATCCGCATTCTGGCAGAGCGGTAACAAACTCAATCCGATCGACACACATCTGCCGAGTGTCATGGATTTCTTTTATATTCTCAATGGCCGGAAGGCTTTTTCCGATGACACCACTCCATGGGGAGGTCTCAACGCGGTCTACGATCATCTTTCCAATGACTTTCTTTTCCCGGAGCCTCAGAAAATACTGACGTTTCTTGATAATCACGACACTGACCGTTTTCTTGCGGAAATGCCGGATTCTCTCGGCCGGTGGAAACAAGCCATGGCTTTTCTGCTCACTTCCCGTGGTATTCCCCAGATTTATTACGGCACCGAATTGCTGATGAACGGCTCGAAAGAGGGGAGTGACGGCTATGTGCGGCGTGACATGCCCGGCGGATTTCCCGGTGATGAGGTCAATGCCTTCTCTCGCGAAGGACGCAGCGATATCCAGAACGAGGCATGGGATTTCCTATCCAAAGTGTTGAACTGGCGCCGTGGCGATGCGCGTGAAGTGATGGCACGTGGTTCGCTTAAACATTTTATGCCGCAGAACGGGCTTTACGTATATCGTCGTAAGTTGGGAGACAAGGAAGTTACTATCATGATGAACGGCCGCGATGAACCGCTGACGGTGACCATGGAGCGTACGCTTGAAATTTTGCCTTATGGCACTGTTCTGCGCAACATACTGACTGATTCGGATGTTACAATTTCAGAGAAGATGACATTCGCTCCGCGAGAGGTCATGATTCTCCAGAATTGGTGACTTCCGGATTGCAATGACAAAAAAGAGATGTGACATATTCCGCGGCACAGGCCGCATGATAGGCAATAAGGCCCGGGCCGCGCGGGTGGGATATCTGAAATGGCAGAACTCCCACTTGCCCGAAAGCGTGGAGCTCATACTTATAGCTTTGTTGCTTGGAGTGTTCACAGGAATGGCTGCGGCCGCACTCAAGGGACTTGTCGGTCTTCTTAATGACTCTATTCTGGCGGGTGTCCGTATCGGAAAACCAAATGTGAGGTTTCTGATATGGCCGCTCGCCGGCATTTTGGTTACAGGTCTATATCAGCGTTATGTGGTCAGAGGAAACGTATCGAGAGGCACAAGGATTATACGCAGGGATCTTGACAACGGACATTATCATCTGAGTCCGTTTACTATATTCAATCCTATAGTGGGATGCTCGCTCACAATGGGTCTCGGAGCGACAGGCGGCACCGAGGGTCCGACGGCTTTGAGCGGAGCAGCCATAGGCAGCGTGATAGGCAGATGGTTCGGATTGTCAAGGGCGTGGCTGAGACTTCTGGTCGGAATCGGTGCCGGTGCGGGAATATCGGCGATATTCAAGTCTCCGACAGGAGGAGTGCTTTTCACACTTGAGGTCCTTCAGATGGAACTGACGACTCTTCCCGTGCTCGCTCTCGTCATCGCATGTCTGTTTGCATCGACCACCGCATATCTTCTCAGCGACTTTACTTTCGATATATTTTTTGACAAGTCTCTTCCTCTTGATCCCCATACATTGGGATGGGTGGCCTTGTTGGGTATATTCTGCGGACTGTACAGTATTTATTACAGTTATACCAAAAATAAGGCTACCGCATTCTTTACGTCGAT